>NZ_CP022411.1:300000-600000 GCF_004011755.1 Pseudomonas sp. RU47
TGTCCCAAACACAGTCACCATAAACCGCAGGCAAGTGAGTGCCGGCAGCATACAGCGCGTGCGTATACACGATCCAATCGGGTGACCAAGCCCGAGCCGCTGATTTGGCAGCGACAGTCACGACTATAGATTTGGCTTACCAAGCCGCGATAGGCGGCAAGGGAGTCTGAGCTTGTAGGAATGGGACGAATACCAGATAGGCCATTGCTGTAGGTTTTTTCGTCCGTTCACGCGCCCACGGCCTTCAGCCAATAACCCGATACGCCGCCACATCCAGCACACTCGTCGTCAGCCCCGTCGCAGGCGCGTAGATCGGGCCTTTCACCGCCGAGAACGGCACGCCTTTGCTGCCCAGAGACACGTAGCGTTCGCCTTTATCCAGTTCGGTGAAGTAGGTGTAGGAGATGTTGTGCATCCGTTTGTACCGGGCTTCATCGCGGACGATGCCGTTGGTGAGGTTTTGCAGGTCGGTCTGGGTCAGGTTGAGGGTTTTGTTCAGTTGTACGCCCCAGCGCTTGAGGCACGTTTCGGCGTAGTGACGGACCACGCGGCCAGGTTCCACCAGGGTTTTCAGGTCGCTTGCGCTGGCAGGCACGCCACCGTCAGCTGTGGCGTTGCCCGCCATGGTCGCGTGGCGGCCGGCCATGGGGTAGACGCTGGTTTTGGTGCCGGTGGCGGTCTGCGGGATCACGCAACTGAAACCCTTGGAGCGTTCATCGCGGGCATAGAAAGCGACATATTCTTTGACGTTGGCGCCGAGTTTGACCCGGTTCTCCTGGAAGTTTCCGATACCCGGAACAGGGTCCAATGCAAAGATGTTCACCGGAATGTTTTTAAGTTGGCTGTCCTTTAACATCGCATTGGCCAGCATATGACAACTTACACCCCCTCGGCTCCAGCCCACCAGATTGACGCGGGAGGGAATAATGCCATCTTTGCGGAACGTTCTGATGATCCCTTCCTGTAACTTCTGTTGAGTAATGCTGCGGTCGCCGTAGTTATACTTTCGCCACATCCACGAACCTTCGATTTTGACATCGTCAATAGGAATCCCGGCGGCTTTGAGGCGGTTGTATTCGACCTCGGTCAGTTGCTGGCGCTGCCAGTCACATTTGCCCTTGATGACGTTGAGGGCGTGCTGAACGTTTTCCTCCCAGCCTTTGCCGAACAGTGTGCCGGTAAGGCCGTACTCCTTGGTTTTGGTAAACAGGTCATCGGCCTGCAGGTTGCCGCTGCCGGGCCCGTCAACGACGATCCATTCGGCGAACTCGCGGCCGGTATGGTTGGAAGCCAGTGTGGAAACCAGTTCGCCGTCCCAGAAGTTTTCATGGTTAGTGTCAAACTTGTTGGAACCGGTGCCGCAAAAAAATATGGTTAAAACTGTCATGGTGTTGCTCTCGTTTAGTTGTAAGAGCGAACAAGTTAGTGTCAGTTGCATGTATAAATAAAGCGTGGTGGTGTTTCCGCATTTGTAATGTGGTTTAGTTGTATGTTGTTTGCGGTGGTTTTTGTTTGGCAACTTCAAGTAAGTCGCAGCCATCCTGTACCAGCAGATAAAGCGCATTGACGATGTTGGGAATATCTTTCACGTCAGCCTGTTTGAAACATAAGCAGTAGAGTGTTTCCAGCAAATCACCGGCCGCGCGCAGGCGCTGATCGGCGGCATTAATCAGGTCAGTCTGGCTGGAGTGGCTGTCGATAAGCAGCACCGGGTTTTCGCTGTAGCAAGTCTTGAGTGGGCGATAGCGGTTGATCATGGTGAGGCGTGTCCTGTTCGAAGGCGCTGGGGCGGGCCGGCAGAGTGTTTGCAGCCGCGCCGGCCACTATAGAAGGGCGTTTCTCTGTGGGACAAGACAGCCGCAATGGACAGTATTCGTAGGGGTTTTTCCGTGTTTTGAGGAAATGCCCTACGTGTTTTCGCAGCTTTTTCAGGCCAAAACCCTTAGGCGTAATAATTCCTACTTGTTTGTCAGGCGATTCGCGCTAAAGCGCTGTATCGTGCGCGCCAGAATCTGTAGGGCGTTTCCAAACGTCTGACACGCGCTTAAAGGGAATTAGGTATGCACTGGCTACGAATGGCCGCGATTTTATTGCTCGGGCTGAGCACCTGTCGTTTAACGATGGCCTCTGACGTTGGCAATGCATGGGTGCTGGATCGTCTCGATCGCACTGATTGGCCGGAAGCACTCATCAGCCAGGCGAGCATGGACACGGCGTCGCGCGGTGAAGTGTTGATGTTCGCCAAAGCGCTGTTGGCCAGCGAAGCACTGGATGAGGAAGGGCTTGAGCAGCGACTCGGTGTGCCGCACGTGCAACTGAAGTCCATTCGCCATGTGCGCGATGGGCTCTGGGAGGGGCTGCTGAGCACCTATCGCAATGCCAGTCAGAACTGTGATGAGCAACCGTTCTGCCCGCGTGTGCGCAGCGTCGCTGATCTGCGTCAGTTGGCGGCAGCGTTCACTGGCGACATCAGCCCGGCCCATGCGCTGTGGGCCAGCAAAAGCCAGGACGTGCATGAGCAGATGCTGAACGAGCAGTTGCGGGTGGCGGTTTTGCGTCCCTGAACTTCAGGATTTTGCGTTGTTCTGACCGGCCTCTTCGCGAGCAGGCTCGCTCCCACAGGGACCGTGGTGTTCAAGTAATCGCTGTATCATTCCGAATCGATTTGGCCCCGACCTTTTCTCGACTCGCTGCGATCGCCCGCTAGGCTGTTGGCATGGCAGCAGTCAATGGAGTGACAGCGAATGCACAACACCCTGGAACAGGTTTTTGGTTTTCAACAGTTTCGACCCGGTCAAGAAACCGCGATCAGCGCGGTACTGGCCGGGCGTTCGGCGGCGGCGATTTTTCCCACCGGTTCCGGCAAGTCGATTTGTTATCAATTGCCGGCGCTGATGCTGCCGCACCTGACGCTGGTAGTCTCGCCGTTGCTGGCGCTGATGCAGGATCAGTTGGCCTTCTTGCAGCGACACGGTATCTCGGCCGGTAGCATCGACTCGGCGCAGAGCCGCGATGACGCCAATGATGTGATGGCCCGCGCCCGTTCGGGTGAATTGAAGATTCTGATGATCTCGGTTGAGCGTTTGAAGAACGAGCGCTTCCGCAACTTTTTGCAGCAGGTGCCGATCTCGCTGCTGGTGGTGGACGAGGCGCATTGCATCTCGGAATGGGGCCACAACTTCCGCCCCGATTACCTCAAGCTGCCGGACTACCAACGCCAGTTCAACATCCCGCAGACCTTGCTGCTGACGGCCACGGCAACGCCGAAAGTCATTGCCGACATGCAGGCCAAATTCGCTATCGCCGCTGACGATGTGGTGACCACCGGCTTCTACCGGCCCAATCTCAATCTGCTGGTGGAACCGGTGCGTGGTCAGGACAAGCGTCGGCGTCTGGTGGAGTGGATGAGCGAGCGTGCGGGGCAGCCGAGTATCGTTTACGTGACCTTGCAGAAAACCGCCGAGCACATCGCCGAACACCTTGAGCGCAACGGCATTCAGGCTGAGGCGTATCACGCTGGCTTAGCCCATGACAAACGTGAAGCGATCCAGAAACGTTTCATGGCCGGGCAGTCCAATTGCATCGTCGCGACCATCGCTTTCGGCATGGGCATCGACAAGAGTGACATCCGCAATGTGGTGCACTTCGACCTGCCCAAATCCATCGAGAACTACAGTCAGGAAATCGGCCGCGCCGGGCGTGACGGGCAGTCGTCGGACTGTCTGGTTCTGGCCAATCGCGACAGCCTCAATGTGCTGGAAAACTTCGTCTACGGTGATACGCCGGAGCGCGATGGCATTCGCTATGTACTCGATGAACTGAAGGCCTCGGCGCCGGAAGGGCAGTGGGAGTTTCTGCTCGGGCCATTGGCGGATCAGAGCAATATTCGCTCACTGCCGCTGAAAACATTGCTGGTGCAACTGGAGCTGCGCGGTTTGATCGCGCCGCGCTATGCCTACTACGCCGAATACCGTTTCAAATACCTGTTGGAACCCGAAGCGCTGCTTGAGCGTTTCGACGGTGAGCGCAGGGATTTCGTTGCAGCGATCATTCAGACCTCGGCGCGCGCGCGCACTTGGGCCACGGTGAATTTCGAGGCGATGTACTCGCAGTATTCCGCCGAGCGCAATCGAGTGGTGAAGGCGCTCGATTACTTTCAGGAAAAGGGCTGGGTCGAGCTGGAAAGCAAGCAGATGACCGAGGTCTACAGTCTGCTGCAAAGCGACTTTGACAGCGATGCCCTGAGCGTCGAGCTGCATGAATATTTCACCCGGCATGAGCAGGCGGAAGTGGCGCGCATCCACACGATGCTTGAAGTGTTCGCCACCGAACGCTGCCTGGGGTATCGCCTGGCGGAGTATTTCGGTGATCACAATGCACCTCAGCAGTGTGGGCATTGTTCGGTGTGTCATGGCCAGGTGGCGCGATTGCCGGCGCCGCCGGAATTGCCAGCGCTTGTGGATAAAAACTTTGCGGCGTTGTGTGGCGATTTTGTCCACAGGCATGAGCAGCACACCGGGGTCATCCCGACGGCGGAGCGGCTGACGCGGTTTCTGTGCGGGATCAGCGTGCCGTTGTTCACCAAGCTCAAGGCGCGGGCGATTCCCGGGTTTGCCGCATTGGAAGAGTATCCCTATGCCGAAGTCCGGAGCTGGGCTGACGATCATTTGCTCGGTTGAACATAAATCCTGTGGGAGTCAGGGCGCCTGTATCCATCCGCTGAATGTCGATCATCACGGTAATAAACTTCAAAAACCGTCGTTGGCTGACTATCGTGAGACCAGTCTTTGGATCGCCAACAAGAGAACAACATGAGCCAGACATCCTTCAATATTCAGCAGGCCGCCGTGATCGGTGCGGGGACCATGGGCCGTGGCATTGTCATGTGCCTGGCCAATGCCGGTGTGAGCGTGCAGTGGGTGGATAACAATCCACAGATGCTTGAGCAGGCGCTCGCCACCGTGGCCGAGACTTATGCACACAACGTGCGCCAGGGCCGGATTGATCAGGCCGAGGCGGATGCACGTATCGCGCGGGTCTGTGCGGCAGCGGATTACGCGGCGATTCGCAATGTCGATCTGGTGATCGAGGCGGTGTACGAAAATCTTGAGCTGAAGCAGAAGATCTTTCGTGAACTCGATGGCTTGCTCAAGCCCGAGGCGCTGTTGGCGAGTAATACCTCGGCGCTGGATATCGATGCGATTGCCGCGGCGACCCGGCGCCCGGAGCAAGTGCTGGGCCTGCATTTCTTCAGCCCGGCGCACATCATGAAACTGCTGGAGATCGTGCGCGGCGCGCAGACTTCACCATCAGCGCTGGACGCCGCACTGGCGCTGGGCCAACGCATGGGCAAGGTCAGCGTGGTGTCGGGCAATTGCCACGGGTTTATCGGCAATCGGATGTTGCATCCGTATGTGCTGGAGGCGCGCAAGATGTTGCTTGAAGGCGCTTATCCACAGCAGGTCGACGCGGCGCTGCAAGGTTTTGGTTTTGCCATGGGGCCGTTTCGCATGTACGACGTGGTCGGCATCGATCTGGAGTGGCGTGCACGCGAGCTGGCCGGCAAGGGCCAGGATGCGCCGGAGGTTCAGGTGGATAACCGCTTGTGCGAGATGGGCCGGTTTGGCCAGAAGTCCGGCAATGGCTATTACCATTACGAGCCGGGCAGTCGACAGGCGGAACACGATCCTGAGGTCGATGCGCTGGTGTTGCAGGTCAGCGAAGGGTTGGGTTTCCAGCGCCGTGAGATCGGTCCAGAGGAGATTCTGGAGCGTTGCCTGCTGGCATTGGTCAACGAGGGTGCGAAGATTTTGCAGGAGGGCATTGCCGAGTCGGCACACGACATCGATCTGGTGTATCTGAACGGCTACGGCTTCCCGGCGGACAAGGGCGGGCCGATGGCGTGGGCGGATCAGCAAGGGCTGGCGGACATTCATCAGCGTTTGCTGGCGCTGGAGACGCGCCAGGGCGATCAGTGGAAACCGGCGCGGTTGATTGGTGAGTTGGCGGCGCAGGGTAAGGGGTTTGCAGATCGTTAAGTTTGGCGGCGGTGCTGACGCCTTCGCGAGCAGGCTCGCTCCCACAGGAGAGCGCATTTCAAATGTGGGAGCGAGCCTGCTCGCGAAGGGTGCGGCGCGATTTTGAATTAGACTCGCCCATTAACTTCAGGGATTGTTGAGCAATGTCCAACCCGATGCCACAACGCGCCGACTATCCGCACTTCCAGCCCATCACCACGCGCTGGCACGACAACGACGCCTACGGTCACGTCAACAACGTCACCTACTACAGCTTCTTCGACACGGCGGTGAACACTTACCTGATTCAGGTCGGTGGTCTGGATATCCATGACGGTGAGGTGGTGGGGTTTGTGGTCAGTTCGGCGTGTGATTACTTTGCCTCGATCGCCTTTCCGGATCTGATCGAGATTGGTCTGCGGGTCGGCAAGCTGGGCAACAGTTCGGTGCAGTACGAATTGGCAGTGTTCAAGGTCGGCGAAAGCGAGGCGTGTGCGGCCGGGCGCTTCGTTCACGTATTCGTCGATCGGGCGAGCAATCAGCCAGTGCCGATTCCTGCCAAACTGCGGCAGGCACTGGAATACCTGGTGGTGTAAACGGCAAAAAAAATCGCAGCCCTTGGGCTGCGATTTTGCTTTACCGGCCAGCGAGGTGTTTGAGGCCTCAGTCGCGATGGTACTTGTGATGTTTGCGGTGGCCGTAAGCGTGGCCGCGGCCTGGATGACGGTCGCGGTAATAACCACGGTCACGGTCACGACCGCGATCGTAATGACGATCATCGTCATCGCTTTTGTTACCCATGTAGTTACCCAGCGCACCACCGGCGCCGCCACCTGCTGCGGAGCCGATCAGGCTGCCGGTGGTGCCGCCCATGCTGCGGCCAACCACGTTACCGCCGGCTGCGCCCAGCGCACCACCGATGGCGGCTTCGCCACGGCTGCGCTTGTCGGCGCCGACCGCACTACCACCCGCGCCGCCCAGGGCTGCGCCGATGGTGGAACCTGTATTGCCGCCTAAGGACTGACCGACGACCGAGCCAAGAACCCCGCCCAATGCGCCGCCCACACCTGCTTCGGTGGTGCCGCCTGCGGAAGCAAAACCACTGACCAGGCCAAGGGACAACAAGAGAATCGAGGAGAACTTCATAGATGAGCCTCAAAGGGATGACGGCGCCGATCCTGAGGCTCTGAACTGGGCGTGACAATCGAAATCCGACGAATAACACGACTTGTATACAATTTTGCAAGTTGCTGTTTTTTCACCGGAACTTAACCGGTTTTCGCCGGTCTTTAGCTACTTCGGACAGGCCGTTTTTGTGAAAAAGCGGCCTTTTTTGTGGGCGGTTGAAAAGTGCTAGCCGGAAGAAGTGTATTGAATGTCCCACCGCCTTCGCGAGCAAGCTCGCTCCCACATTTGAACTGCATTCCAATGTGGGAGCGAGCTTGCTCGCGAATAGGCCGGTACTGACACCGCTTTAAGCGGATTTGGCCATGATCAATCCAGTCTCACTCGCCGCTTCCAGCCGAATCGCAATGAACTTCGACGTCGGCGTATGGCTGCCATCCCCGGTGCTCTCCAGCGGCACCAGTGGATTCACTTCCGGGTAATACGCCGCCGCTTGCCCGGCCGGAATATCAAACGCCAGCAAGGTGAAGCCCTTCACCCGACGCTCGCGACCATCGTCCCACAGCGAAACGATGTCGGCCTTCTGCCCCGGCCGGAAGCCCAGACGAATGATGTCGGCCTCATTGGCAAACAGCACATCACGCTGGCCTTTCACCCCGCGATAACGGTCGTCGAGGCCATAAATCGTCGTGTTGTACTGATCGTGAGAGCGCATCGATTGCAGGATCAGATCCGGCAATTGTCCGGTCGCGCGGGTGCGTTCGTGCACCAGATCCTTGGGCAGCATGTTCGCGCGGAAGTTGGCCCGGCCCGACGGCGTGTTCCACTTGCGTGCGCCGGCGCTGTTGCCGAGGTAGAAGCCGCCCGGGTTCTTGATCTTCTCGTTGAACTCTTTGAAGTTGGGAATGGTGTCGGCGATCAGTTCGCGGATTCGCCCGTAGTCGGCCACCAACCAGTTCCAGTCCACCGGTTTACTGCCCAATGTGGCAGCGGCGATGCCGGCGATGATCGACGGCTCGGAGCGCATCTGGTTCGACAGCGGCTGCAACTGACCGTTGGAGGCGTGAACCATGCTGAACGAGTCTTCCACGGTGACCGCTTGCGGGCCTTCGGTCTGGATATCGATGTCGGTACGACCCAGGCACGGCAGGATCAGCGCATCTTTACCGTGAGCGAGGTGGCTGCGGTTGAGTTTGGTGCTGATCTGCACGGTCAGGTCGCAATTGCTCAGGGCTTCGAACGTACGCGGGCTGTCCGGCGTGGCTTGGGCGAAGTTGCCGCCCAGACCGATAAAGACTTTGGCGCGTCCCTCGGCCATCGCATGGATCGCCTCGACCACGTTATGGCCATTATGACGCGGCACTTTGAACTGGAAGCGTCGTTCCAGCGAATCAAGGAACGCCACCGGCGGACGCTCGTTGATGCCCATCGTGCGGTCGCCCTGCACGTTACTGTGGCCGCGCACCGGGCACAGACCAGCACCGGGTTTACCGATGTTGCCGCGCAGCAGCATCAGGTTGGCGATTTCCTGGATGGTCGGCACCGAATGGCGATGCTGGGTGATGCCCATCGCCCAGCACATGATCACGTTCTTGCCTTTGGCGTACATGCGCGCGGCTTGTTCGATCTCGACCAGGGTCAGGCCGGATTGCTCGACGATCTGTTCCCACGGCGTGTCATCGACCACGCCGAGATACTCCAGCACGTTGGCGCTGTGGGCATTGAGGAAGTCATGATCGAACACAGCAGGTTCGCCAGCCTTCTGCGCATCGCGCTCCCATTGCAGAAGGAACTTGGCCATGCCGCGCAGCAGCGCCATGTCGCCACCGAGGGCCGGACGGAAATACGCGGTGTTGGTCGGTTTGTCGCCGTTGGTGAGCATTTCGATCGGGTGTTGCGGGTGCTGGAAACGTTCCAGGCCGCGCTCTTTCAACGGGTTGATGCACACCACTTGCGCGCCGCGTTTCACCGCTTCACGCAACGGTTCGAGCATGCGTGGGTGGTTGGTCCCGGGGTTCTGGCCCCAGACGAAAATCGCATCGGCGTGTTCGAAATCGTCGAAGGTCACGGTGCCTTTACCGACGCCGACACTCTGCGCCAACGCCACACCGCTGGCCTCGTGGCACATGTTCGAGCAGTCAGGGAAGTTGTTGGTGCCGTAGGCGCGCACGAACAGCTGATACAGATACGCCGCCTCGTTGCTGGCGCGACCCGAGGTGTAGAACTCGGCCAGATCCGGGCTCGGCAGACTTTGCAGGTGCTTGGCGATCAGGGTGTAGGCGTCGTCCCAACTGATCGGCTTGTAGCGATCGGTTTCGGCGTCGTAAACCATCGGCTCGGTCAGGCGACCCTGATACTCGAGCCAGTAGTCGCTCTGCTCCAGCAGCGAAGTGACGCTGTGTTTGGCGAAAAACTTGGCGTCGACACGGCGCTTGGTGGCTTCCCAGTTCACCGCTTTGGCGCCGTTCTCGCAGAACTTGACCATGCCGCTTTCCGGCGAATCGCCCCAGGCGCAACCGGGGCAGTCGAAACCGCCGTTCTGGTTGGTCTTGAGCATCATGCGCAGGTTTTTCAGGGCGTTGTCGCTGGTCAACCAGGCTTGGGCCACACTGATCAGGGCACCCCAGCCGCCGGCGGCACCTTTGTAAGGCTTGTAGCGCGGAACAGGTTTCTGGTCGGCTTGATGATGTTGGCTCACGCTTGATTCTCCATCGCGGGGCTATACACCCGCGGCGCACTTTTCTGCGGCAGGTGGATGAGATTGAGGTTGTGACGACGGGCCCATTGCACGGCAAGGCCTGTGGGTGCGGACAGGCTGACCAGGGTCTGGATGCCGGCACGCAGGACTTTCTGGATCAATTCGAGACTGCAACGACTGGTGACAATCGCCAGGCCGCCTTCTGTGGATATCTTCTGGCGGATCAGTCCACCGATCAGCTTGTCGAGGGCGTTGTGCCGGCCGATGTCTTCGCGACCGAGCAGCAATTCGCCGCTGCCATTCATGAACACCGCCGCGTGCACCGCGCCGCAGTGCTGGCCGAGCGGCTGAAAAGCACCGATACGTTGACGCAGACCGTCGAGCCATTCGATCGGTGGCAGCGGCGCGCCGGGCAGTACTTTCAAATCGGGCAATGCCTGCTCCACCGCTTCAACCCCGCACAATCCGCAACCGCTGGTGCCCGCCATTTGCCGGCGCTGTTGCTTGAGATTCCAGAACGCACGGTTGGCGATGGTCACTTGCGCGTATTGCGCAGATCCGGCCCCTGTCAGTTGCAGGTCATAGATGTCGGTGGCGTCTTCGATGATGCCGCTGCCGAGGCTGAAGCCGACGATGAAGTCTTCCAGGTCGGTCGGCGTCACCAGCATCACTGCCTGACTGATGCCGTTGTAGGCGATCGCCAACGCGACTTCCTCGGCCAGCGCAGTGCTGGTCGATTCCTCGCGGGGCAAATCGCTGTAACTGTACGTCTGGCTGGCGGCGGGCGCGGGCGTTTCGATTGCTGGCGCCGCGCAGGCTGGGCGCTTGGCGTTCATGGCATCACCGACGGTTTGATCAACGTTAAGACTAGGCGCGGCAACTTGTCGCGTCTAATCGCTACTGTCGATCTATCGATAGATGCCGTCGATCAAGCGTCGCCTGGCGATTGCTGATACAGCGCGAAACAGGCCTCGGCCAGCGCCGAGCGCGGGGCGCCGCGGCGCATGATCAGGCCCAGCGGGGCGAGGGTTTGCGCGTCTTCGATGGGTTGCAGGCGCAGGTGGTCGGTGAGTTTTTCCAGACCGCCGTCGAGCGGCATGATCGCGCAGCAAAAGCCGCCGTGTACCGCTTGTAACAATTGATGCACGGCGTCGGTTTGCAGCAACGGTTGCGGGGTCAGGCCACGGCTGTGGAAGTTGTGGTCGATGGACTGGCGAAAGTGCATGCCGCTGGTGAGCATGCCCAGCGGCAGTTCGATCAGCGATTCCCAGCTCAAGGGGGCGTCGCCAAAGGTGAAAGAGCGTTGGTCGTAGAGCAGGCCCATGCGCGTTTCGCTAAAGGCCAGGGACTCGAAGCGTTCGTTGTCCAGACGATCGAGATAGGACACGCCGAGGTCGATGCGGTTGTTCGCCAGGTGTTCGAGGATCTGTTCAGAACTCAGCGCCGACATTTCGAAACGCAGGTTCGGGTGTGCGGCATGCAGGCGTTGCATCAACGGCAACGGATCGAAACTCGACAGCGGCACCACGCCCAGTCGCAGCGTGCCGATGAGGTTGCCGCGACACGCCGCCGCTTCCGCGTGCAAACCGTCATAAGCCGCCATCACCGAGCGCGCCCACGCCAGCACCCGCTCGCCCGGCGCGGTGAAGCCTTCGAAACGCTGGCCACGGTTGACCAGCGGCAGCTCGAGCTCTTCTTCGAGGCTGCGCAGGCGCATCGACAGGGTGGGTTGGGTGATGTGGCACCGCGCGGCGGCCTGGCCGAAGTGGCGGGTTTCGTCGAGGGCGATGAGGAATTTCAGCTGCTTGATGTCCATCTTCGCTCCGGGCGCTGACAAGGATGGCAGATTCTACCGCTTGCGTGATCGCAGGGTCATTGGTCGGCTTGGAACCGGGTTTGTCTGCGGTGGTCTAGGCTTGGACGACTGACCCTTTATTCCATGGAGAGAACCACGATGAGTCTTTTAAGTTTTGTAAAAGAAGCCGGTGAAAAGCTGCTCGATCTGCTGACCCCGGGTAACGCCAATGCCAGTGAGCAGTTGAAGGAACACATCAGCAAGGTCGGCCTGGGCAATCCGAATGTGCAGGCAACGGTGGACGGCGACAAAGTGACCGTCACCGGTGAAGTCGCGAGTCAGGAAGAGAAAGAAAAGATTTTGCTGGCGGTGGGCAATATTGCCGGGGTTGGCAGCGTGGATGATCAGATCACCGTGACCGGTCCGGTGGTGGCTGCAGCAAAATTTGTCGTGGTGAAAAAAGGCGACACCCTCAGCGCGATTTCCCTCGCTGTGTATGGCAACGCCAACCAGTACAACAAGATCTTCGAGGCCAACAAGCCGCTGCTGTCGCATCCGGACAAGATCTATCCGGGGCAGACGCTGCGTATTCCTGAGTAACACGTCGTAACGCCACTAGAAGCAGGCTCGCTCCCACATTGGATCGCATTCCAAATGTGGGAGCGAGCCTGCTCGCGAATGGGCCAACTCGGTATCAAAGCCCTGCAATCAAACTGCGGTAATCCTCAACCGCCGCAAACTCAGCCGTGTCCTTCGGCCCCTTGCGGCTGTCCGGCTCTTTCACCGCCAGCAAATGCGCGACCCCAAAATCCCGCGCACTGCGCAGAATCGGCAAGGTATCGTCGATGAACAGACTGCGCGCCGGATCAAAGCCGATGTCCGCCTGCAAGGCATCCCAGAACTGCGGGTTTTCCTTGGGATAACCATAATCGTGGGAGCTGATCAGCCGTTCGAAATACGGCGCTAGCTCAATCCGCTCAAGCTTCAGCGACAGTGAGTCGCGGTGCGCGTTGGTGATCATGATCACCCGTTTGCCGGCGCGTTTGATCGCCGCCAGAAAGGTATCGGCATCCGGTCGCAAGGCAATCAGATGCGCAGTTTCCAGCTTCAATTCCCGCACCGACAACTTCAGCTCGGCACTCCAGAAATCCAGGCAATACCACTGCAACTGACCGGCATGGCGTTCGAACAGCGGCTGCAATTCCATCTCGGCCATGGCCCGGCTGACCCCGTGCAGTTCGGCGTAACGCTGGGGCAGGTGTTCCAGCCAGAAGTGATTGTCGAAGTGCAGATCCAGCAGCGTGCCGTCCATGTCGAGCAGAACGGTATCGATGTCGGACCACGGTAATGAAGGCATGGCAACGTCTCGAGCGGTAGAAAGATATCCGACATAAACAATCGGGAAAGCCGCGTTATAGTAGCGCGTTCACGCCAAGGAGCTTTGCATGCGCCAGAAACCCACCGTACTTGCCCGCGAGATCGTCGCCACCAGTCGCCTGTTTTGCGTTGAAGAACTCAAACTGCGTTTTTCCAACGGCGTGGAACGCACGTATGAGCGTCTGGTCGGCAAAGGTGCGGGTTACGGCGCGGTCATGATTGTGGCGATGCTGGATGCCGAGCACGCGGTGTTGGTCGAAGAGTATTGTGGCGGCACCGACGAATACGAATTGTCCTTGCCCAAAGGTCTGATCGAACCGGGCGAGGATGTGTTGGCCGCAGCCGAGCGTGAGCTCAAGGAAGAGGCCGGTTTTGGCGCGCGGCAACTGGAACATCTGACCGAGCTGTCACTGTCGCCCGGTTACATGAGCCAGAAGATTCAGGTGGTCCTGGCGACTGATTTGTACGAGGAACGTCTCGAAGGCGACGAGCCTGAGCCGATGCGTGTCGACAAAGTGAACCTGCGCGAACTGTCGTCGCTGGCGCTCAATCCTCAGTTTTCCGAAGGCCGTGCATTGGCTGCACTGTATCTGACCCGCGATCTGCTGACCGAGCGCGGGTTCTTTCCAGCATGAGTGAGATATCGATGACGTTTCCCCACCCGTTGATGGCGCCGGTCGTTGAGCTGGCATTGCAGGCCGGCGAGGCGATTTTGCCATTCTGGCGCGCCGGCGTTGTAGTCACGGCCAAGTCCGATGACTCGCCCGTGACGGCGGCGGATCTGGCCGCGCACCACCTGATCGTCGCCGGGCTGACGGCGCTGGATCCGAGCATTCCGGTGTTGTCGGAAGAAGACGCCAACATCCCCCAGAGCGTGCGCGCTGGCTGGCAGCGTTGGTGGTTGGTGGATCCGCTGGATGGCACCAAGGAGTTCATCAGCGGCAGCGAAGAGTTCACCGTCAACATCGCGCTGATCGAAAATGGTCGGGTGGTGTTTGGTGTGGTATCGATGCCGACCAACGGTCGTTTCTACGTCGGCGGCGCCGGGCTTGGGGCGTGGCGTTGCGACAAGGGCGGTACGCCGGTTGCGATTCAGGTACGTGATGTGCCGGGGCCAGGAGAGGCGTTTACCGTGGTAGCCAGCCGTCGACACTCCAGCCCAGAACAGGAGCGTTTGTTGGCTGGGCTGAGTGCAAGTCTTGGCGAGTTGCAATTGGCGAACATTGGCAGCTCGCTGAAATTCTGCCTGCTGGCTGAAGGCGCGGCGGATTGCTATCCGCGCCTGGCGCCGACTTCGCAGTGGGACACGGCGGCGGCGCAGGGTGTGCTCGAAGGGGCTGGCGGTGAAGTGCTGGATCTGCGCGGGGAAGCGTTCTGCTATCCGGCGCGGGAATCGCTGTTGAACGAGTTCTTTTTGGCGCTGCCGGCGAAGGCGGCGTGGCGGGAAAGGTTGTTGGCGTTGGCCCGGGGTTAAGTGGGCTGATCGGCAATCGCCCTCACCCCAGCCCTCTCCCCCAGGAGAGGGGGCCGACCGAGTTGTCTTGCATCACACATCGACCTGAAAGATTGGGTCGATTATGGATTCAGTGAAGCGCCTTCAGGTCGATGTACCTCTGAAGCATCCCCCAATCAGTCCCCTCTCCCTCTGGGAGAGGGCTAGGGTGAGGGGCTTTTGATCTTCAGCGGTGCAAAACGTACTGGCCGGTAAACCTCACGGCATCCTCATCGCTACCCGCATTGACGATCCGCGTATCGAGCGTCAACCGCGCCCGCCCATAACGCTGATACATCGCCAGAAACCTCTTCCACGCCTTCGCGTCAGGCGCCGGGCAAATCGCCGTGGCATCTCCGGTGACCGGAAGCGGATAACTGATCTGCCCTTCCTGAATCACAATGTGCCCGTCGGTGATTCCTTCCTCTTTCAGACGCAAATGCAACCAGCCCCAACCGGCCAGCACCGCGCCGCAGTAAAGACTGCCGCCGAACATGGTGCTTTTGTGATTGACGTTCGGATCGAGTGGCAGGTGCAGACTCAACTGCTGCTCATGCCAGTCGAGCACCTTCAGCCCCATGTCCCGTGTCAGCGGGATGTCGTGATGCAGGACCGACTCCAGATAGCGAGTGTCTGTGCTCATTCGTTCTCGTCCCCATGGCTGCTGTCGCCAAAGTTGAGGCCATGCTTGCGCAACTTGTCATGCAGGGTCTTGCGCGGAATGCCCAAGGCTTCGGCGAGGCTGCGTACGGAACTGTGAGCGCGTGCCAGTTCGGCAGCGATCAGTGATTTTTCGAAGTTTTCCACTTGCTCGCTGAGACCTCCGTTGATGACTTCGACCGTGGTGCTGCCACCGCTTTCGGCGCCAGCGTTATCCAGCGCCAGTTCCAGGCCGAGGGCGAAACGTTCGGCGGCATTCTGCAGTTCGCGCACGTTGCCCGGCCAGGTGTGACGCAGCAGCAAGGCGCGTTGTGCTGGTTGCAGCTCGTGGGGCGGCAGGCCGTGGCGGGCGCTGGCTTCATCGGCGTAATGCTGGAACAGCACCAATGCATCTTCGCCACGTTCGCGCAGCGGCGGAATGCGCAATGGCGCGACGTTGAGGCGGTAGTACAAGTCGGCGCGGAAGCGCCCCTGATCAGCGGCCTGACGCAGGTCTTCCTTGGTTGCGGCGATGACGCGGATGTCCAGCGGGATCAGTTGATTGCCGCCAAGACGTTCGACCACGCGCTCCTGCAACATGCGCAGCAACTTCACCTGCACGTCCATGCTCATGCTTTCGATTTCATCGAGAAACAGCGTGCCGCCATTGGCGAATTCGAACTTGCCGATCCGGCGCTTCTGCGCGCCGGTAAACGCGCCGGGTTCGTGGCCGAACAGTTCGCTTTCCACCACCGACTCGGCCAGTGCGCCGGCGTTGATCGCCACGAACGGGCCGTTACGGCGGCTGGATAAATCGTGCAGTGCGCGGGCGACCACTTCTTTGCCGGCGCCGGTTTCGCCGAGGATCAGCACATCAGCCTTGGTCGCGGCCAGCGCGCCGATCTGCTCACGCAGACGCAGCATCGGCGTTGAGTGGCCGACCAGCCGCGCACTCAATTCATTGCGGTCGCTGAGGGCCAGACGCAGGCTGCGGTTGTCCAGCACCAGTCGGCGCAGGGCCAGCGCGCGACGCACACTGTCGAGCAGCGCGTCGCTGGCGAAGGGTTTTTCGAGAAAGTCATAAGCGCCAGCGCGCATGGCCTGCACTGCCAGCGGTACGTCGCCGTGGCCGGTGATCAGCAGCACGGGCAGCTCGGGGTCTTGCGCGTGCAATTCGCTGAGCAATTCCAGGCCATCCATGCCCGGCATGCGAATGTCGCTGACCACCACGCCCGGCCAGTCACGCTCAAGCTGTGCGGCCAGACCCTTGGCTTCGGACAGCGGCAGAATTTTCAGGCCGGCCAGATCCAGGGTCTGACCGAGGGCCTGACGCAGGTGCGGATCGTCGTCGATCAACACCACCTGAATGCGATTGTCGATGGTCATGCACTTCGATCCTCGGACGGTTGCAGGCTGACCCCGGGCGCACCGGCGCGCAGCCGCAGGGTAATCAAGGCGCCGCCTTGCTTGTGGTTGGCGAACGACAGTTCTCCTCCGAAGGCGCGCATCAGCGTTTCGCAAATGGCCAGCCCCAGGCCAAGGCCCTGCGTACGAGTCTTGGTGGTGTAGAAGGGCTCGCTGGCGCGGCCGAGGGCTTCCATGCAAAACCCCGGGCCGTTGTCGCGAATGTACAGATTGACGCCCTCGGCGGTGGATTCGGCACTCAGCCACAGTTTGCGTGGCGGGCCTTTCTCGGTGAGGGCGTCGAGGGCGTTGGCAAGCAGATTGCCGAGCACCTGGCGCAGACGCGTTTCCCCGGCCTCGACCCACAGGGTGGCGGCGGGCAGGTCGCGGATCAGCTCGACTTCCATGCTCCGGCGCCGTTTTGCGAGCAAGGCCAGCGCATCGTCGAGCGCCGGTTGCAGGGCAACGCTTTCTGGCGCGTGGCGATCACGGCGGGCAAAGGCGCGCAGGTGGGCGATGATCGAGGCCATGCGTCCGGTCAGTTCGCTGATCAGTTTGAGGTTGCCGCGCGCATCGTCGGTGCGCTGATGATCGAGCAGCACTTCGGCGTTTTCCGCGTAGCTGCGGATCGCTGCCAGCGGCTGATTGAGTTCGTGGCTGATGCTCGCTGACATGGTCCCCAGCGCCGACAGCTTGCCGGCCTGGACCAGATCATCCTGGGCGCGCACCAGTTCTTGCTGGGCTTGCTCACGCTCCAGAACTTCTTCCTTCAAACGCCGGTTGAGGCCTTCGAGGTCGCTGGTGCGTTCCGCCACGCGACCTTCCAGTTCACGGCGTGCCTTGGCCTCGAACGCTATACGTTCCAGATAATGGCGGCGGCGCTGCATCATCAGGCCGAGCAGTAACATCACCACCAACAGCGTGGCGCCGCCGATGGCGACCACGGTGCGCACCGGGCGGTCGATCAGCGTGCGCGGGGCGAGAATGCTCACGCTCCAGCCGGTTTCGGCGATGTCGTGGGTCTGGATCAACCACGCAGTCGGGCTAAGATTCAGCGGCCGCGGCTCGCGAGTCGGGTAAGGCTGGATAGCGGTGATCGCTGAACGCTCACTGTCGCTCAAATCACGGGTCGAGCGAAAGCGCCATTCCGGGCGCGAGGTGAGGATGACCACGCCGTTGTGGTCGGTGACCAGCAGTTGTTCCGGAGTTTTGCCCCACAGGCTTTCGGTGTGGTCGAGGTCGACCTTGATCACCAGCACGCCGATGATTTTTTCGCCGTTGCGCACGGCGGCGGCGAAGAAATAACCACGCTTGGCCGACGTCGTGCCGAGGCCGAAGAAGCGTCCTAGGCGTCCGGCCATGGCTTCGCTGAAATACGGCCGGAACGAGAAATTGCGGCCGACGAAGCTGTCGTGTTTGTCCCAGTTCGACGCCGCCAGTGTCTGGCCGCTGGTGTCCATCAGGTACATGACTTCGGCGCCAGTCTGCGCGGCAATGTTCTTCAGCAGGCGATTGGCATTGCCTTGGGTGACGCCGTCGTCAGGCGCACCGAGTACCGCGCGCAGCGCCGGCAGGTCGCCGAGGATTTGCGGCAACACTTCATAGCGGTGCAGGGTGCCCAGCAGGTTGGCGACGTACAGGTCGAGGGTCTGGCGGTTCTGCCCGGCCAATTCGCTGCGGTAATAGCGTTCGGCGAGATGTTCCAGCGGCCACAACAGCGGCGCCAGACACAGGGCCAGCAGGGCAAGACTGCGCCAGCGAGGTCTGGGGGGAAGGGTTGGTTTCATGAGCCGGATGCGCCTGAGGTGACAGGCGCATTATGCCCGGCCTCAGGCGAAGACGTCAGCGTCCTTGAGCAGCGCTGCGGCTTGGTCCTTGGCGGACAGCTTCGGCGCTTCGTCCAGCTGCCAGTCGATACCCAGAGCCGGGTCATCCCAGCGAATGCTGCGCTCGGACGATGGGTCGTAGTAGTTGGTGGTCTTGTAGAGGAATTCGGCGAACTCGCTCAGCACCACAAAACCATGGGCGAAACCTTCCGGCACCCACAGTTGACGATGGTTTTCAGCCGACAGACGCACCGCCACCGATTTGCCGAAGTGCGGCGAACTGCGGCGGATGTCCACGGCGACATCCAGTACTTCACCAACGGTCACGCGGACCAGTTTGCCCTGGGTGTTTTGCAGTTGGTAATGCAGGCCACGCAACACGCCTTTTTGCGAGCGCGAGTGGTTGTCCTGCACGAATTGCGTGTCCAGACCGGTGGCGTCCTGGAACGACTTGGCATTGAAGCTCTCGTAGAAAAAACCGCGCTCGTCACCAAACACCTTCGGTTCGATGATCAGGACACCGGGCAGGTCGGTGGTGATTACATTCATGAGGATTTCCATAGGCAGGTGTGAATGGCCGACATTCTTGCGCAAAGTGTCGGAGGGTGCGAGTGCTGCAAGACAAATAGCCCGTATACCTTTGCGCGGTTGGGGGTTGCGGATCCCGTCCAGCAATGGCGATATAGGCGCCTAATAACATTTCAGGGGTCGTTTCATGCCGCTCGCCACGTTGATTCATCGCGCCAGTTTGCCCAGCCCGCAGGTGTCTGCCGAGCAGGCCCGGCAATGGCTGGCGGAACACTACGGACTCAGCGGCACGTTGCAGGCCCTTGGCAGTCAGCAGGATCTGAATTTTCGCGTCGACAGTCCACGCGGGCGGTTCGTGCTGAAAATCTGCCGTGGCGATTACGCCTTGGTGGAGCTGCAAGCCCAGCATGCGGGCCTCAAGTATCTGGCCGAGCACGCGGTGGTGACGGTGCCGCGGGTGATTGCGGCCAATAATAGCGAGGATCTGCTGTCGCTGGAGGTTGGGGGCGAAGCCGTTCATGTGCGGCTGCTGGATTACATCGAGGGGCAGCCGCTCACGCATCTCGATCACTTGGGTCGTGATGTGGTGGCGGGTTTTGGCCGGCTCTGCGGTGAGATGGATCTGGCGCTGGCCGGGTTCGACCATCCGGGCCTTGAGCGCACGTTGCAGTGGGATGCCCGCCACGCCAGTGCACTGATCAGCCATCTGCTGCCGGTGATCAAGGATGAGCAACAACGGACATTGATCGCCGATGCCGCCGAACAGGCCGAGCGCCGTTTGCAGCCGTTGCGGGGCAAGCTGCCGGTGCAGGCGATCCATATGGACATCACCGATGACAACGCCGTTTGGGCGCGCGATGCCCAGCGTCACTGGCAGTTGCAGGGTGTGATCGACTTTGGCGATCTGGTGCGCACCTGGCGTATCACCGATCTGTCGGTGACCTGTGCGGCGTTGCTGCATCACGCCGCTGGCGATCCGTTTGTCATCCTGCCGGCGGTGCAGGCCTACCACGCGGTCAATCCGCTGCAGCATGAGGAGCTGCAAGCGCTGTGGCCATTGATCGTCGCGCGCGCAGCGGTGCTGGTGCTCAGTGGCGAGCAACAGGTCAGCATCGACCCGGCGAATACTTACAGCCGCGACAACCTCAGCCATGAGTGGGAAATCTTCAGGGTGGCGATATCGGTGCCACAGGCGCTGATGGAAGCGGCGATCCTCACTGCCGTCGGTCACGCATTGCCGGCGATCAACAGCGAAGGGTTTGCGCCCTTGCTGCCCGGTCTGGTCGGCCGCGAGTTTGCGCTGATCGATCTCGGTGTCCTGAGTCCGCACTTCGAGGCCGGCAACTGGGAGCAGGAGGGTATCGATCAGCACCTGTTGAACGAAGCGGCGGCGGCCCATGGTTTGGCGGCGAGCCGTTATGGTCAGTACCGTTTGTCGCGCACTCGTCCCGACAGTGCCGTTGAACCGGATACCTTCCCGCTGCACGTGGAATTGCGCGTGCCCGATGGCACCACCGTGGAGGCGCCGTTCGCTGGCGTCGTGCATCAGGCCGCAGACGGTGTGCTGCAACTGGATGGCCCGCAACTCAGTGTTCGTCTGTGGGGCGTGACACCTTCGCTGCACAGCGGCGCGGCGCTGGTCAAAGGGCAAGTACTGGGCGCGGTCAACGGCCCGCTGCGGGTGCAGTTGTGCCGAGGCGCGCAGCTCAATGCGCCGTTGTTTTGCACACCGACGCATGCTCCGGCGTGGCAGGCGCTGTGCCCATCGCCCGCTGCGTTGTTGGGGCTTGCCTGTGATGCCGAGCCGGAACTGGATGGCAAGGCCCTGCTGGAACGCCGCGATGCCAGTTTCGCCCGCACGCAAAAACACTATTACATCGACCCGCCGCGTATCGAACGCGGCTGGCGCAATCATCTGATCGACATGCAGGGCCGCTCCTATCTGGACATGCTCAACAACGTTGCGGTGCTCGGTCACGGTCACCCGCGCATGGCAGCGGTCGCGGCTCGTCAGTGGTCGTTGCTCAACACCAACTCGCGCTTCAATTATGCGGCGGTCGCCGAATTCTCCGAGCGCTTGCTGAAACTGGCACCGGAAGGCATGGATCGAGTGTTTCTGGTCAACAGCGGTAGCGAGGCCAATGACCTGGCGATTCGTCTGGCGTGGGCCTACAGCGGCGGGCGCGACATGCTCAGCGTACTCGAGGCGTATCACGGCTGGACGGTCGGCGCTGATGCGGTTTCGACCTCGATAGCCGACAACCCGCGAGCCCTGGAAAGTCGCCCGGACTGGGTGCATCCCGTGACGGCGCCAAACACCTATCGCGGTGAGTTCCGTGGCCTCGATTCGGCGCCAGAGTATGTGCGCAGCGTTGAGCGTCATTTGGAAAAGCTTGCCGAGCAGAAGCGCCAATTGGCCGGATTCATCTGCGAACCGGTTTATGGCAATGCTGGCGGTATTTCGCTGCCGCCGGGATATTTGAAACAGGTGTACGCGCTGGTCCGTGCGCAGGGCGGTATGTGCATCGCCGACGAAGTGCAGGTCGGTTACGGGCGCATGGGCCACTTCTTCTGGGGGTTTGAAGAGCAGGGCGTGGTGCCGGACATCATCTGCATGGCCAAGGGCATGGGCAATGGTCAACCGCTGGGCGCGGTCATCACTCGCCGGGAAATTGCCGAAGCGCTGGAGGCTGAGGGTTACTTCTTCTCGTCAGCGGGTGGCAGCCCGGTCAGTTGCCAGATCGGCATGGCGGTGCTCGATGTCATGGAAGAAGAAAAACTCTGGGAGAACGCGCAAGTGGTCGGTGGCCACTTCAAGGTGCGGCTCGAAGCGTTGATCGATAAACATCCGCTGGTGGGGGCGGTGCACGGTTCCGGGTTCTATCTGGGGCTGGAGCTGATCCGCAATCGCGAGACGCTGGAGCCGGCGAGCGAGGAAACCGCGTTGCTGTGCGATCGCCTGCGCGAGTTGGGGATTTTCATGCAGCCGACCGGTGATGATCTGAACATTCTCAAGATCAAGCCACCGATGGTGACGTCGCGTCAGAGTGTGGATTTCTTTGTCGATATGCTCGACCGAGTCCTCACCGAGGGCCTGTAAGCCCTCACGCTGACCTCCTGTGGGAGCGAGCCTGCTCGCGAAAGCGGTTTCTCATTCAACAACTGTGTTGATTGATCAATCGCCTTCGCGAGCAGGCTCGCTCCCACACTTATTTTTCGCTTTCTAATTCGATTTGTATCGGCTTTTATTGAATTTATTTAGACGAAAGGCATTTAACAAGCTTCTAAAGCCGATATTTATCGGTTATAAAGTCGCCATTGCTCCGGCATGGCGATCTCATGTCCGGTGCGCGCGTTTTTCTTTTCGGTCGAATTCTCGGCCGTCGAAGCACCTGCCCGGAGATGATTCATGAGCCGTATCGTTACCGTCGCCGCCACTCAGATGGCCTGTTCCTGGGATCTGCAAGCCAACCTCGAAATCGCTGAAAGGCTGGTGCGTGAAGCCGCCGCCAAAGGCGCGCAGATCATTCTGATTCAGGAGCTGTTCGAGGCGCCGTATTTCTGCCAGAAGCCGAACCCGGACTACCTGCAACTGGCGACGACGGTGGAAGACAACGTTGCGATCAAGCACTTCCAGAAAGTCGCCAAAGAACTGCAAGTGGTGCTGCCGATCAGCTTCTATGAACTGGCCGGCCGCGCGCGTTTCAACAGCATCGCGATCATCGACGCCGACGGCAGCAATCTCGGGATTTATCGTAAAAGTCACATCCCGGACGGCCCGGGCTACCACGAGAAGTATTACTTCAACCCGGGCGACACCGGTTTCAAAGTGTGGAATACGCGTTACGCGAAAATCGGCGTGGGCATCTGCTGGGATCAGTGGTTCCCGGAAGCCGCGCGCAGCATGGCGTTGCAAGGGGCGGAAATCCTCTTCTATCCAACGGCAATTGGCAGCGAGCCGCACGACAAGATCATCTCGTCGCGCGATCACTGGCAGCGTGTGCAGCAGGGCCATGCCGGCGCCAACCTGATGCCGCTGATTGCCAGCAACCGCATCGGCAACGAAGAACAGGACGGCTACGACATCACGTTCTATGGCTCTTCGTTCATCGCCAACCAGTTTGGCGAAAAAGTGCAGGAGCTGAATAAAACCGAAGAAGGTATTCTTGTGCACACTTTCAACCTCGACGAGCTCGAACACATTCGCAGCGCGTGGGGTTCATTCCGTGACCGCCGTCCGAACCTGTACGGTGCGTTGAAAACCCTCGACGGTTCCCTGGAGTCCTGATCCCGATGACCACCTTGAAAAGTACCCCGCGCGCCGACGGCTTTCACATGCCGGCCGAGTGGGCGCCGCAAACGCAGACCTGGATGATCTGGCCCGAGCGCCCGGACAACTGGCGTCTGGGCGGCAAACCGGCGCAAGCCGCACACGCTGCGGTGGCCAAGGCCATTGCGCGTTTTGAACCGGTAACCGTGGCCGTGTCCGCCGGCCAGTACGAAAACGCCCGCGCGCGCCTCGACGTGCCGAATATCCGCGTGGTCGAGATGTCCAGCGATGACGCCTGGGTACGCGACAGCGGCCCGACCTTCGTCATCAACAACAGCGGCGAAGTGCGCGGTGTGAACTGGGACTTCAACGCCTGGGGCGGTTTCGACGGCGGTCTGTACTCGCCATGGAACCGTGATTCGCAGGTTGGCGGCAAGATCCTCGAGATCGAGCGCAGCCCGCGTTATCGCACTGAAGGTTTCGTGCTTGAAGGCGGCTCGATTCACGTCGACGGCGAAGGCACGCTGATCACCACCGAAGAATGCCTGCTCAACCGCAATCGCAACCCGCATCTGGGTCGCGAAGAGATTGAAGCGGTGCTCAGCGCCAATCTGACTGTGGATAAAATCATCTGGCTGCCGGACGGTTTGTTCAACGACGAAACCGACGGCCATGTGGATAACTTCTGCTGCTACGTGCGTCCGGGCGAAGTATTGCTGGCGTGGACTGATGATCCGCAGGACCCGAACTACCCGCGCTGCCAGGCGGCAATGAAAGTCCTGCAAAGCAGCACTGATGCCAAGGGTCGCCCGTTCACGGTGCACAAAATGCCGATTCCGGGGCCGCTGTACGCGACCGAAGAAGAGTGCGCCGGCGTCGATCCGGTGGATGGTACACAGGAGCGTAATCCTTCCGTACGCCTGGCCGGTTCTTACGTGAACTTCCTGATCGTCAACGGCGGCATCATCGCGCCGAGCTTCGACGATCCGATGGACGCCCCGGCAAAAGAGATTCTGCAGAAGCTGTTCCCGCAGCACGAAGTGGTGATGGTGCCGGGCCGTGAACTGTTACTGGGTGGCGGCAATATTCACTGCCTTACCCAACAGCAACCCGCGCCGCACAAAGAGTGAGTTGAGTTGTAACAGCTTGAGTTGATTAACAAATCAGCCGGGCAGTGATTAGCTCGCTATGCATCGACTGAGGCCCGCAGCCCGACAGGACTGCGGGCTTCTTTGTATCCGCTTGTCGACAAATGAGAAACCTTGGCATAGGTCTTGTATCCGACAAAGGGCACTAGGGAGGGGGAAGAACTTCAACAGTTCTGTCATAAACCTTGGATAACGTAGCCGCTCACGAACGGGGAGAGAGCGCTGAAATGAACGCCGAAGTGAACGTAGTCAGCGAGCGGACGTTGCATCCCATGGCCGTTAACGGCGAATCGCTCCAGATTGTCGCGCACTGGTTGAAGTCCAATGGAACGCGTCAGATCAGGCAACCTGATCCGCGCCGGATGATGATCGAGCGTTACCCCGCTGGCCTGTTCAGCGAGGCCGAACTGGATGCGTTGTGGGCTGTGATGGAGGGATAAGAAGAACAACAGGGATTGGTCAAAGCGCTGCCGGGATGGCGGCGCTTTTTTATGCACGATTATTTTGTACGCACCCACTCAATGTGGGAGCGAGCCTGCTCGCGAATGCGGTGGATCAGTTAACAACGATGTCGACTGACCCGACGCTTTCGCGAGCAGGCTCGCTCCCACAGGGATGTGTGTGAAATCAGAAACTGTAGGTGCCGGTCATCACGACGCTGCGCGGTGCGCCCGGTTGGATTTGATACTGGCTGGTCGCCGATGCGTAGTAATCACGATCGGTGATGTTGTTCAGCGCCGCGCGCAAATCCCAATCCTTGAAGCGGTAACCGAGCAGCGCATCCCAGCGGCCATAACCCGGCAACACGGTGGTGTTGGCGTTATCGGCATAGCGTTGGCCAACCAGGGTCAGACCGGTTTCGCCATACCAGCCCATCTCCGGTTTCCAGGTCAGGAACAGGCTGCCGTTGCGTTTGGCGACGTTGTTGATGCGTTTGCCTTCCAGACCGTTGTTGTCCTTCTCGATGGTCGCATCCTGCACACCGACACCACCGCGCATGTACCAGTTGCCGACGATGTTGCCAGTGGCCGTCAACTCGATCCCGCGCGAGCGCTGCAGCCCGGACATTACGGTCAGGGTCGGGTCGTTTGGATCGGTGGTGCGGCGGTTGTAGAGTTCCAGGTCATAGATCGCCAGCGTGGTGCTCAAGCGATCGTCGAACCAGTCGCTCTTCACGCCGATTTCTTTCTGCTTGGTCAGCTCGGGACTGAGATCGTTGGTGTTGCCGGCCGCACCCGGGGTGATGCCGATCAAGCCACCGCCCACTGGCGAAAACGTCTTCGACCACGAAGCGTAGAACGAATGGTTCTGCAACGGCGTCCAGACCAGGCCCACACGCGGGCTGGTGCTGTGGCTGTCGCGATCTTCAGAAATGTTGCGCAGCTTGTTGGTCGACTCGATATCGAAGGTGTCGTAGCGCAGGCCGCCGAGCAGTTGCCACTGATCGTTCAGGCGCAGTTGATCCTGCACGTAGACCGCACGGCTCTCGACTTCAGTGTGGCTGCTGCTCGAGACCTGCATGCTGCCGGTGTGGTGCAGATCGCGATTCGGGTTGTACAGGTCGAGCGACGGCACAGGCTGAGCGCCCGGGGTTCTGCCGGTGGCGGCGTTATACAGCGTCGGATCGCGGCGCTGGCTGCCGATCTCGATCCCAGTGAGCAGGCGATGCTCAAGGCCGAAGGTATCGAATCCGCCTTCCAGTTCAACGTTGTTGTAGACGTTGCGGGTGGTCAGATCCTGCTGCCAGTGCTGGCGCGTGACCTTGTTGGTCGCCGGCGTGTAACCGGTGAGGTAGGTGTTGTCGAAATCGCTGTCGAGCTTGAACACGCCGAGGGTCTGGCGCAGTTGCCAGTTGTCGTTGATTTCGTAAGTGAGTTTCGAGCGCAGCGATTGCGACTTGTCATCGATGAAGTCGTGATCGTTGCCATAGGTCGTGTCGCGCCCGACATCCGCCGGGCGTCCGTTGACGCCGGGGATGCCACGATCCGGGGTGCGGTTGTAGCGGCTGTATTCGTACTGCACCAGCCAGTTCAGGTCCGGCGTCAGTTGCCAGCTCATCGACGGCGCGAACAGTTGGCGGTTGCCGCTGACGCCGTCGCGGAAGCTGTTTTCATCCATGTTGCCCATGTTCAGGCGCAGGCTGATGTTTTCGCTCGGATCAGTGCTGAGGTCGGCGTAAAGGCTGCGCAAATCTTCGCTGCCAGCCTGGGCCTCGATGGTCGAGCGACGGCCGAATTCCGGCATCTTGCTCACGCGGTTGACGATCCCGCCCTGACTGCCACGGCCGTACAGCACGGCGGCCGGGCCTTTGAGCACTTCGACGCGTTCGATGTTGTGCAGGTCGCGCTTGTATTGGCTGTCGTCGCGGATGCCGTCCAGATAGAAATCGTTGCTGGCATCAAAGCCGCGAATACGCAGGCTGTCGAAGCGGGTGTCGGCGCTGCTGCTGACGTTGGGCATGCCGCTCAAGGCGTCGGCGATGTCATTGGTGCCGTAGTTGGCGACGTTCGAAGTCTTGATCGAATCGATCGCCTGCGGCACATAGCGCACGGGCGTCGAGGTGCGGGTCGCGGTGCTGCTGAGCTTTACCCGCGGGTCATCGGCTTGCGCTTCGGCGCTGATCGCGGTGGCGGGTAACTCGGTCGCCGAATAGGCAAAACCACTGGACAGAAAAGCAGAAAGCCCAAGGGTGACGGGCGTAAGACGGAACGGGGCAGGCATTGAAAAGCGCATCCGAGAGGGTGGAGGAATTCGATCGCGCGAATGGTAATGCTTTGCATTTACTTCCGTTAATTATTCCTTATAAGTTCCCTGGTCTGATTGTTTCAATTTGTGTCCAGTTCGACACAATCTGACCGACCAGACAATTCGACCGATTCGCGAAACAGACTGAAAGCCATTCCGGCGTTTTTCTGCACGGGTGCGAGGACTAATCTGCCGCCATCGATTTTCCTGACTTGCTGCCGGAGCTTTCCCATGATTCTTCATTACATCTACGACCCGCTGTGTGGCTGGTGTTATGGCGCCAAGCCGCTGGTTGAAGCCGCGCAACAGGTGTTGCCGGTGATTGCCCATGCCGGGGGCATGATGAGTGGCGCCAATCGCCAGCGCGTTTCTCCACAACTGCGCGATTACGTCATGCCCCACGACCGACGCATTGCCGAATACACCGGCCAGCCTTTTGGCGAGGCGTATTTCGACGGTTTACTGCGCGATCACTCAGCGGTGTTCGATTCGACGCCACCGATTGCGGCGGTCATGGCGGCCGAAGCCATCGACCGAGGCGGTCTGCGCATGTTGGGGCGCTTGCAGACCGCGCACTATGTGGAAGGGCGACGCATTGCTGATTCCGCCGTGCTGTTGGAGTTGGCGATACAGATTGGCTATGCGCAGGAAGATTTCCACATTGCGTTTGAGTCCGTTGATAGCGAGGGGCATATAAAAGCCAGTCGCCAGTTTTTGGCTCAATTGAGCGGCCAGGGTTTTCCAACGATTGCTCTGGAGCAGAAAGGCACATTCCAATTGGTCGACATCAGTCCCTGGCTGGGCAAGCCGCAGGCATTTGCCGATTGGTTGAAACAGGCAATCGTCCTCGATGAGCCAGGCGAAGTCTCTGCACTGTGTGCGATCGATGGTTGTGCGTGACGCACCGGATTCACTGGCTGTGTGCATTTCCCAGCAAGGAGTCAGCGCAAAATTTACGTTTCTTAGACGATTTTTACCTATTTAAAGACGATTCTTGAAATTGACACATTGTTCAGGGCGCGGCTACGATTCGGCCCAACGCCTGTGGCCAACCGCCATGACTCAAAATAAGGAGCAGGCCCGCCATCACGTTCTCGTGGGCGGGCCTTTTTGTTTCGGGGTGAATAAAAGAGTGCAAAAGCGCCGTTTCCGCCGTTCGACACAGCGCGTTTCAACCCGTAATAAGGAAAACAAAATGTTGAACAAGCGAATCAGTCTGATCGCACTGGGGATGTTGAGCGCCACTCAGGCCATGGCTAACGACCAGGCCGAGTCCAAGGGTTTTGTTGAAGACAGCAGCCTCAAAGTGCTGCTGCGCAATGCTTACATCAATCGTGATTACAAAGATGGTCGTCCGGACAAAGCCGAGTGGGGCCAAGCGGCCATCGGTACGTTCTCGTCCGGTTTCACCCAAGGCACCGTGGGTGTCGGTGTTGACGCTTTCGGTCTGTACGCACTGCGTCTGGACGGTGGTGAAGGTCGCACCGGCGCGCAAGGTATCGACTTTTTCAAGCAAGCTGATCATGCGCCTGGCGGCAGTGATAAAGCGGCCAATGACCTGTCCAAGGGCGGTGCAGCCGTCAAATTCCGTATTTCCAATACGGTGCTGACCTACGGCGACCAAATGCCGGCCTTGCCGGTACTCAGCTACGACAACTCGCGTCTGTTGCCGGAGAGCTACACCGGTACGTTGATCACTTCCAAAGAGATCAAAGGCCTGGAGCTGAACGCCGGTCGTTTCACCGCTGAATCGCGCAAGAGCGCTGAAGGCCGTGACAGCGGTGGTCTGAAGTCGATCAACGTATTGGGCGGTAGCTACCAGTTCACCGAGAACTTCAAAGGCGCGTTGTACGCTTCCGACGTCGAAGACGTATTGAAGAAACAATACGTTAATGCCAACTACGTGCTGCCGTTCAACAAGGATCAGTCGCTGACCCTGGACTTCAACGGCTACCGCACCAAGCTGGATAGCTCGTACGTTCGCGAAAACACCGTTCCGGGCGAAAGCATCGTGACCGGTCGCGACAACAAGATCTGGAGCCTGGCTGCAACGTTCGCCACTGGCCCGCACTCGTTCACCGTGGCGCACCAACGCTCCACCGGCGACAGCAACCTGGGCTACGCCTACGGCGGCTACCAGAAAGAACAGGGTCGTGTCGGCGACGGCGGCAACACGATTTACCTGGCCAACTCCTACTGGTCCGACTTCAACGCTGAAGACGAACGTAGCTGGCAATTGGGCTACGGCCTCGATTTCGGCGCATTCGGCGTCCCGGGCCTGAGCTACAACTTTGCCTACGTGCGTGGCGACAACATCACCACGTCTACCAGCGAAGGCGGCACCGAGCGGGAAATCTTCAACCAGTTCAAGTACGTCGTGCAAAGCGGCCCGGCCAAAGACCTGAGCGTGAAGTTGCGCAGCTCGATCCTGCGCGTGTCGCAGAAATCCAGCGAGTACAACGTCAGCGGCAACGAGCTGCGTGTGTTCGTGGATTACCCGATCAATATCTTCTGATGCCTGATCAAGTGTAAGAAACATGAGAAAAACCCCGACTGGTTCGGGGTTTTTTTTCGACGGTTTTTCGATGAAAACCGGAAAAAAACCGTGTTTTTGTCATGTAAAAGTTGTTTTCAGGTGACTGCAAACGCCGTTTCAAACAGGGCTTTAAATGCCTGAAATTCTTTCTCATGGACGCAAATTCTCCACCTAATAGATTAGGCCGCTCAACGCAGCGGAGAATTTGGTAATGATCGTTTTGAACAGAGAAGTGGGCGAATCGCTACGGCGCGACAAATATGTCAACGTCCAGGGTGGTGACTTCAATCTCTACGGTCATTTTGCCGACTTCGTCAGACTGACCAAAAGTTGGGAAAACATGGAGCCTGACAGCTACTACGGTCAGGCCGAAGCCGGCATGCGTTACCGTCGTTACAGCGACTTTGAGTACAACCCCAAGACGCGCGAGCTGAAGCAACTCGAGCATCGCGCCTACGTGCAGTCGAAAGAGAACAACGCCTATGTCGGCGGCCTGGTGCGGCACTTCCAGGATTTCTCCGACGAAGTGATTACTTCGCCGGTAATGCGCAGCCTGATCGACACCGATTTTGAAGTGTACAAAAGCGTACTGCCGGAAGAGCTGCACGATGAAATCTGGCAGTGCCAGATCCACCAGATCCGCATCGAGATCAAACCCGGCAAACAACTGGAAATCACCCCTGAAGGCATTCACTGCGACGGCTATCCATTCAGCGGTGTGCACTTCTGGGGCCGCAACAATGTCGAGGGCGCGGAGAGTCGTCTGTACGACATCCACGAGCATCAACTGGCGTCGACTACCTACCAGGAAATTCTCGACACCACTTACTTCCTCGACCGCGACATGCGCCACTACGTGACACCAGCGCGCAACAATCACACCCATGCCATGGCGTATCGGCAGATTCTGGCGATTTCCTTCTCGCGGCCCGGGACCGCTTTCGACATTGTTCGCTAATCAGATCACCCCAATCGACGGCGTCGAGTGCTCGACGCCGGTGGTGCTGCGACGCGCCACGGCCAAGGATGCGCAGCGCATGGAGCGCTTCTTCCGCCAGTTCGACGAAGTGTCCTTCTGCGAATGGCAGGACGCCAAGTGCCTGCGCGGCGTGCTGATCCAGAAAACCACCACGTCCTATCTCGCCTTCGACGTCGCTGGCGAAATCGTCGGCGCGGTGCTCGGTGGCATGCTCGGCAGTCGCGGCACCATCAACCACTTGGCCGTCAGCCCGCGCTATCGCAGCCAAGGCGTCGGTCAACGACTGGTTGAAGCGGCGTCGTCGGACATGAAACGCGTCGGTGTGTTACGGATGTTTCTGTTCGTCGACGATGCTAACCTCGCGGGCAAGCGTTTTTGGACTGCCCAGGGTTTTTGCGAGCCCCACGGCGAACGGACATTTGAGAGGGATCTATGAATGAAACGTCCGGCAGTGCGCCGTTGATGGTCAACCATCAGCCGTCGCGCACGTTTGCCGAAGCCAGCCCGGTGGTCGCCGGCTATTTCACGGTGTCATTCGTGTTCGGGTTGATGGCCGTCAACGCCGGGTTGCCGATGTGGCTGCCAGTGGCGATGTGTTTGTTCGTATATGCCGGCGCTTCGCAATTCGCCGCGCTGGCGCTGATCTCCAGCGGCGCCTCGCTGACCACTATCGTACTGACCACTTTCCTGATCAACGCGCGGCACATGTTGATGTCGGTTTACATGGCCAAGGCTCTGCGCGCACTCGGCTTGAGCCGCATGGAGCGCTGGGCTTACGCCGGTGGCCTGACGGACGAATCCTTCGCGTTCCATAGCGTCAAACTCGGCACTGGCGCACCGGTCAACGTGCGTTATCTGATCGGCTTCAACTTGTTCTGCCACACCTCGTGGGTGCTTGGCGGTTTGCTCGGCGCGGTCTGCGCGCAGTACGCGGCGCACCTGATCAAGTATCAGCTCGACTACGCCCTGACGGCGATGATGCTCTACGTGCTGGTGTCGCTGTGCAACACCCGCAACAAACTCATCGCCGCTGCGGCCGCTGTGCTGTGCATGGGCGCGTTGAGTCTGGTCGGCAGCTCGCCGTTCAATGTGTTTATCGCCACGTTTGTGGGCTGCGGAGTGGGTGTATGCCTGACCAAACGTTCCTGATTCTGGTGGTCGCGCTGATGATGGCCGTGACCTTCCTGCCACGCGCCCTGCCACTGCAAGTCAATACCGAGCACTGGCCGCCGTCCGTTGCGCGGGCGCTGGAATACCTGCCGGTGGCGATCGTCGCTGCGATCAGCCTGACTCCCTTGTTGATCAAGGATCAGCACATACAGCTCGATCGCCCGGAATTCTATGCCGCAATTCCGACGTTGTTATGTGCGTATTTCAGCAAAAACCTCTTTCTCAGTGTGGCGGTTGGGACGGCTGCGTACATTGCGCTCGGCTCGTTCATGTAGCGGCAGATCGACGACGTCGCTCAGCGCCTGGCTCGACAACTCCGGATTGTTCACCGCCAGGCGAACTTCGAGGAAATCCTCGAACCCGGGGAAAATCGTCAGACCGTTCTTCTGCGCGGCCTCACGGGAGACCATGCCGACCGCGTCCATCTGCGTGATCAGCGACAGCGTCAACGTTTCACTGCACGAATAGACCATGCGCTGGCCGTTCTCGTGATTGCCCAGCCCGGCGTCGAGAAAACGCAGAAAGCTGTGGGAATACGGACAATCTTCCGCAGGACGTACCTGAAACTTGTTGCCCAGCAAGGTCAGTGGATCATTTTCTTGACCGCAATGCGCGCCGACCACCTGCACCTGCACATCGGGTAAGACAATGCTCGGCAAACCCGGCCGCTGCGGGCCGATCAGCACCGCGAGGTCAAAGTCTTCGTTCTTCAGCTTGCTGAGGTTTTCCATCGACTCGGCGTAGCTGAATTCCATCTGATAATCGGGAAACACCTCGATCAGGCGTCCGATCATTCGCCGGTTGAAGTCCGGCGACAGGGTGTTGTTCAACGCAACCTTCAACGTGCGCTGGCCCGGCACTTTCAATGCCTCGACTTTCTCTTCCATCTGTCGCGTGGCAATCAGCACTTTGTCCATATACGGCGTCAGCTCAGTGCCTTGCGGCGTCAGCGTCAGCCCCTTGTTGGAACGTCGAAACAAGCGGAAACCGAACTGCTCTTCGACCTTGTTCAACTGCGCGGCCAACGCCTGCACAGTCAGGCACGAATGCTCGGCTGCGGCCGACAAAGAGCCGGTCTGCACGATGCGCATGAGGTTGCGTAAGGTTCTGCTATCCATGGGTAATGCCCTCTGAAGTGGGCTGGGTATTGTTGTTTACGAGACTGCCGGTCAGGCGCCATATGCTGGCTATATTCCTGTACCTGAGCATAGTTGTCGCGGGTTTAGTAGCGAATCGATGTCCCCGCCGATGGCTGGAGGCTGACACAGGATCGGGGTTTTTGGTGACGTATGGGTGATGAAGGTCAAAAAAAGTGCCCGGATTGAAGGATCCGGGCACTTTTTTTCGTTTGGAATCTAAGAGCTGTGGTGATTTTTCCCACATTCGTTCGGCAGCAATCCTTCCCGATCCCAGAAGCGTCCGATTGCAAACGAGGATGTAGCTGATTTACCCCGCCGCCAAAACCCAGCGAAATATGGACTTGTTACTTCGAGGATTTTGTTAAGGCCGAATCCATTGGAATTAAGGATATTTCCGCCTAGCGAAGGCGCGACTGGGTGGGGTACCAATGAATTTGCCAGGAAAGCGCGCTACTCCCAATCAAACCAACTGGAAATCCCTTGGTTTACCGGACATACGCGATATAGAAGTGAGGTTATTGAATTCGAATGCTCGAGAAATTCCTGGTGCTACAAGTTTGGAATTGGCTTGGGAGCAGGTTGCGTTGGGGTTTGGGTTGTCGGAAGGCAAGAGTTATTCCGTTATACAAACGCCTTACGTCGCAGTCACTGTCAGACGCGAATATCTATTACATATCGTGGAAAAAAGGCCCAATGCGCGAGAGCGATTCACCGAGTTTGCATTGGATACCGTTCAGAATCCGTTGGAAATCTGGCAAATTTCCTACGATGACGGTTCGATACGACTGGCATTTATCGGTGCGTACAACACGAAATATCAGATGCTTGTGGTGATCCACGCTGACTATGGACACTCGCTCTGGAATTTCATGAACTGCGACAAGAAAGCCTTGAATAAGCATCGCCACGGGATGCTGGTGTATCAGCGTTTCCAAAGCGCCAAACAAAAAAAGCAGCCTGAAGAGGCTGCTTTTTCTGAGGTGGGCGCTTGATATTGTGCTCCCTCAAGCAGGGGAGAAGAGGTCTCACCCGAGCGCTGATATTCAGGTCATCAACGGGGTTCCTAACGCCGACTATTACCACCTGAAGGCAGTCGGTTTCGCGCTCTTGGGGCCGATTCTCTGTCAGGCGTATTGGCAAGTCAAACGGAAAATAGATAATAGGTGTCCGTATATGAAGAACTTTATTGGCTTGGTTCATATGTGTACTAATCTTGATGTGTCACATAACGAGTTGTTAACGATCTGATGCCTACTTCACCTCCAGCCCTCACCCCACGCGAACAACTCGACGCCCCCGAAGCCGGTCGCGTCGCGCTGAAGTTCTTCTTCAACCTCATGGAGCGCTGGGGCTGCAGCGCCGAGCAGCAACGCACACTACTCGGCGGCGTTGGCAACACCACTTTCTACAAATACAAACACCTGCCGAACGTACGTCTGCCCAATGACACGCTTGAGCGCATCTCTTACCTGATGGGTATTCACAAGGCGCTGAGTATCATCTTCAGCAACAGTCGCGACCGCGCCTACACGTGGGTCAGCAGCCCGAACACGGCGGCGCCGTTCAATGGGCAAACGGCGCTGGATTACATGCTGGCTGGGCGCGTGATCGATATCGCCGACGTTCGCCGCTACCTCGACGGGGTGCGCGGTTGAAAGTGCCTGATTTGGTGGATGTGCAATGGCCGCGAGCCTACCGGATCGTCAACAGCAGCTTCCCGCCGATTGCGCTGTTCGAAGATGTGCTCGATCCCGAAGACCTGGAAGTTGCCTACGCGATTGAAGCGCTGACCAATGATCGCCTGATCGAACAGGCCGGGGTTCTCGCCCGAGTGAGAACCGAAGACCGACTCTCCGGCCCCGGCTCGACTCCGGTGATGGCTGCGTTTACCCACATCGGCAAACGCAGTCGTTTCTGCGATGGCACCTTCGGCGTTTACTATGCTGCGAGCAGCCAAGCCGCGGCCATCTCCGAAACCTGTTATCACCAGGAACGATTTCTTGCGGCGACTCAGGAAGCGGATCTTGAGTTGACCATGCGGACTTACGTTAATCGGGTGGTTAAACCGTTACACGACATTCGTCACGATCACCCCGAGCTGCACAATCCGGATCCGAAGGCTTATGGGCCGTCTCAGCTATTCGCCCGTCAACTGCGCGAAACCGAGTCGTGGGGACTGCTCTACAACAGCGTTCGCCTACCGGGCCATGAATGTGTCGCCGCGTTTCGACCTCCAGCAGTATCGATTCCGAAGCAGGGCAAGCATTTGCGATATGTGTGGAGTGCGAGTCAGCAGAAAATTTCGTTTGTGCTTGAGATCAGTCAGGTCTGAAACGCAAAAGCCCTCGCATCGGCGAAGGCCTGACACCGGCGTTCACATCAACGGCTTGTCCGCGGCGGATCCATCACTTTCACGACATCATCGATCAGCGCTTTGCTCAATTCCTGCAAATACTGCGAGGCATAAGCGTGAAGATCAGGATCGCGCGAGACTGAAGTGTCCGCAGTGAGTAGTCGAGATATGTGAAGCAAGTGTGAGGCGTGGGAAAGGGCGGCGATTACCGGCACACCACGATTGGTGCGAAACATCGCTTGATTGGAGTGGAAGGAAAAGTGGGTGAGGCCGAGGGTTTTCAGATCTTGAGAGTTGGTCATTTCGCTTCACCTGCCGTTGAGATGAGCGGGCGTGAAGTGAGCGGTGTTGCTGACGGGCGGATTACGGATGGATCAATGGCTTTCATTTTTGAACTCCCTGTATCAAATGAGAGCTGCCATTTCGTTCTCAGGCGAAAGGGTGGCAGCTATGCGCAGGCTGAGAAACCGGAGATACAGGAACCCGGCAGACCCGAAGGTCTCCCACGCACAGCCGCCATTGCACGTGAATGCGGACACTAAAACAGCGTCGGCAATCGTGGTTTGGGGCGCTGGTGCGCCTGCATCTTACGCGGGTTCTCAGGCCCGGTCGCTGAATTGGCAGCGACGGGTTTGACGTTAGCTTGGGGAGTGTCAGGCGTGCAATCGTGGCCAGTAGTGGCTCTGCTTGGCTTCTCGTTACAGCAGATTTCTCAGGATTTCGCGCCATGCGTTTTTGTCGATCACGACTTATCCTTAGCCTTTCTTAAACAACAGAACGAGGAGATCAGCGTTGGTCGATGAACTGCAGGAATTCCAGCAGGACTTACTGGAGTCTGTACGTCAGATGAAGGCCGGTGAGGCCGCGCGCGTAACGCAGATGCTGCTCTCTGCGGCGGAGGAACAAAGCGTCGAGGCATCAAGCACTCTTGGATTGGGAAACCGGGTTGCCATTGACTCCGCCGGTTCAGTGCGCTGAGAACGCCGCTCATGCAATTCCACTTTTTATGGGCGCGCCCTAATTATTGCCATTTCATAGTTTGGCATAAACGCGGAAATTTGAGCGTTTTGCGCAAAAGCCGTGCTTTGTGGGAGAAGGGCGTCTGGCGATTAAATCGACTTGTGTGGAGGAGAGGCACTATTTCTACTGAAGTTGAAACGCTGCAAAAAATGTAAACCACCCAGAAACAACAAAGCCCCTGCATTTCTGCAGGGGCTTTGTTTTGTATGGTGCCGGCACCAGGAATCGAACCCGGGACCTACTGATTACAAGTCAGTTGCTCTACCATCTGAGCTATACCGGCGTTGTGGGCGACGATTATAGCGATTGGGTGGTTTCTGTAAACCCCTGAATTCAGACTATTTTTGTGGGAGGCCGGATCATGCCCGGCGCAGCACGTTGTGCAGTTTCTGCAGAGCACGCCAGGCGCGATTGTTCTGCATGGCGTGGAGTTGCGCTTCGGCGCGTTCAGCGCGTTGTGTGGCGGCGCTGATTTGGGCCAGGGCGTCGGCTTCGCTGGGGCTGACGGGGTGGGCGAAAGGGTGCCCCAGGCACAGCTGGAAGTTGTCGAGCTGGCAGGGCGGCATGTCGAAGGCCGGTTTGAGGTTCAGGTGTTCGTCGGCGAGAAAATAGCTATTGAGGCCGTCGAAGCAGACGTTCTGGTAGCCGGCGTCGGTGACCAGGTGTTCCCAGGTGTGGTCACGTTCGAACGGGGTTTCGATAAGGATAAGCCACGGGCGGAAGCGACTGAAGTCCATGCCGCGCAGCACGGTTTCTTCGTGGCCTTCGACGTCTATTTTGAGGAAATGGATGGGGCGGTCGGCGGCGTGTTCTTCGCAGATCGAGGTCAACGTGCGGGCCTTTACGGTCAGGCTCTGCACCTCCAGGCCACGCTCCTTGCGCTCTTGAGCGATCACCGGGTCGGCGGTGGACAGGCCGGTACCGGGAATGCCGTAGAAGGTGATTTCCCCGGGCGCATCGCTGGCGATGCATTGCAGAATGGTATCGCGTGGGCGTTGCTGGACCAGGGCGTCGTGGAAGCTTTGCATCGGTTCGATGTTGATGCCGCTCCAGCCGCGATCATAAAAGGCCTTCGTCACTGAATCATGGATTGGATCGTTGGCGCCGACGTCGATGTAGAAGCCGTTTTCAAAGAATTTGAGTGCGCGCCACAGGCGGATGTCTTCGAAATTCTGTGCATATGAAATGAACGTCACGGTCGCTCCCTGTCAGTGGTTTGTTCTTATTGGTTGCAGTGCTGCCTGCCCGGTGTGAGCTTGTATAGCAAGGGCGGAGGGTGGACGCAATTTCCTCCTGAAACAGTCCGTCATTCGGCGGTTATGTCATTTCGATCTGAAGCTTATGCACAACGGGAAGCTGCATCGGGGCGCCTGCGAGGGATTTTGTGGACGCGTTCTCGTTTTGTTCGCAAATCCCTGTTTTACAGGTTTTTTATTTATATGAACAAAAAATGACCAGCGCTGTTAATGGCTCGTAACAGGCGTGGATATTGGATCCATGATAAATCCATCAACAGAGTTATCCACAGGTTGGAGCGTTTAAGCGCGTTCGGCCAATAGCAGCAAATTACGGGGTGTGAGTGGGGCTGCGCAAAAAGTGCCGAGACGTACAGCGTAACCTTGTTCTTCCAGAAAAACGGCTCGGTCCAGATTCAGCCAAAGCTCCAGTGGCCGTCGGAACAATCCTCGAAGTAACTCCAGGTTTCGAACTTCGGCCAACCGCTGCCAACCGGCCGCTTCCAATGCTGACCAATCTGGCGAGCCGATTGTGGATAACTCTTTGAGCGCGGCTAGATCGCGACAGTAATCGGCGAACGGTTTATCCAGCCAGGCACTGGGCAGAGATGGCGTCGGCAGGTATTCGTCGACGCCGCGCACTTGGCGTTGCAGCAGATCGAATGCCAAACGACGGGCCATCGAGGTGTCACGCTGGCGTCGGACTCGTGCACCGGCGGTGACGGTTTCGCTCATCGGCAGCGCCAGATCCTCCAACGAGAGTTGTAGGAGCGATCGCGATCCGGCGCGGGACAATGCCTGATATTCGCTGCGTTCGATGCGGTTGTAGCAGCAGGGTGCGATCGCCATTTGCTGGCAACCGGCAGCGCTGGCCAGTTGCATCAGACGTACATGCAAATCGCCGCAGGCGTGGAGAGCGACGGGCGTGTGAGTTGAGCTCAATACGGCAGAGGCATCAGTCGCCAGTACGTCTTGCTCCACATGCAAAGCGTGCAAGTGATGACGCTGACTTAACGCCTGACCGCTGGCGACCAATAAAGGATCGTATTCAACGCAAGTCAGTTGCTGCCCCGCGCCCAACAAGCGTCGTCCCAAATGCCCCTTGCCCGAACACCAGTCCAGCCAATGCGTCGGCTGCGAGGCGAAAGACAAACGACTGGCAAACGCCTCGATCTGCTGCCACTTGCGTCCCGGCACATCGACATTCAATCGATGGCCGGCGGCTTCCAGCGCGTGGCCCGGCAACTCACCCACCGCGCTCAACTCAGCCGACAACGCCGCCAATGAGGCGAACGGCTCCGGCGCATCAGCAAGATCAGCAGGTTGGTTGTGAGCGTTTTCTGCGTCTTCCAGCGACCGTCCGCGTAGCCACAAGGCCAGCTCCGGGTAGGACGCTTCCCAGGCAAGCGAAAGATGAGTGAACGGTCGAGGTTTCCACAGCGCTTGATGGGCTGTGAGAAAATCATCCAGCGCCGTGAAACGGGCGAGTAAGTCCTCGCCCGTCAGCACGTGGGAAATGTCAGCGCTCTTGGCAGGCATCGACGCGCAGCCAGCGCTCCAGCAGCTTGAAGCCGCGTACGAGAACGTAAGCCATCAGCAGATAGAACACGCCAGCAGCGAAGAAGATCTCTACCGGCAGATAGGTGCGGGCGATGATTGTGCGTGCCATGCCGGTCAGCTCCAGCAAAGTCACGGTGCTGGCCAGCGCACTGGCCTTGAGCATCAGGATCACTTCGTTGCTGTAGGCCGGCAGGCCGATGCGCGCGGCACGCGGGAGGATGATGTAGAACATCGCTTTGGGCTTGGACATGCCCAAAGCCCGCGCCGCTTCGATTTCGCCGGGTGGAATCGCCTGAATCGCCCCGCGCAAGATCTCGGCGATGTACGCCGCCGTGTGCAGGGTCATGGTCACGGTCGCACACCAGAACGGATCGCGCAGGTACGGCCACAAGGCGCTTTCGCGCACCGCGTCGAACTGCGCCAGGCCGTAGTAGACCAGGAACAGCTGAACCAGCAGCGGCGTGCCACGGAAAAAGAAGATGTAAGCGTAAGGCAGCGAGCGTACGTACCACAGCTTCGAAGAGCGGGCGATGCCCAGCGGAATCGCCAGCAGCAGGCCGGCAATCACGGCGATGGCCACCAGTTCCAGGGTCAGGGTCGCGCCCTGCGCCAGTTTCGGCAGCCACTTGATGATGACTTCCCAGTTCATTAAGCGCTCCTCGCAAAGCCGCGAGCGGCGCGTTTTTCCAGGAAGTGCATGCCGGTCATCGCCAGCACGGTCAGGCCCAGGTACATGATCGCGGCGACCATGTAGAAGGTGAACGGTTGTTTCGACACGGTCACGCCGATTTGCGCGTGACGCATGATTTCTTCCAGGCCGATCACCGAGACCAGTGCGGTGTCTTTCATCAGGATCATGAACAGATTGCCCAGGCCGGGCAGGGCGATGCGCCACATCTGCGGCATGATCAACCGGGTGAAGATCCGCCATTTCGATAGACCCAGGGCCTGGCCGGCCTCACGGTGGCCTTTGGGAATGGCGAGGATCGCACCACGGAACACTTCCGTGGCGTAGGCGCCGAAGCACAGTCCGAGTGCGATCACACCGGCGGCGAAGGCGTTGAGTTGCAGGTCGGGGTTGCCGAAGAACTCACCGAGGGCGCGCATCAGGTTGACCGTACCGAAGTAGATCAACAGCACCCAGAGCAATTCCGGGACGCCACGCACCAGGGTCGAATAAGTGCTGCCAAGCCATTGCAGTGGCTTGTACGGGGAAGTCTTGGCCAAGGCGCCGAGCAGCCCGAGCACCAGTCCCAGGCACAGGGCGGTGAGAGCCAGTTGGACGGTCATCAGCGCGCCGGCAGCGAGGGCCGGGCCGAATCCGTAGAGGTCGATAATCATGGGTTTCTGTTCAAATTGCGGCAGGCAAAGTCGGGAGATGGCGCCGTTGCATCACGGCGCCAGTCCCACAGGTCAGGATCAGTAGATGCTGAACGGGAAGTACTTGTCGTTGATCTTCTTGTAGGTACCGTCGGCGACGATTTCCTTCAGGGCGGCGTTCAGCTTCTCACGCAGTGGGTCACCTTTACGCACAGCGATGCCGATCTTGTCGCTTTCTACGACTGGGTCGCCTTTGAACTCGTAGTTCTTGCCGGCGTCGCTTTTCAGCCAGTCATAGTTGGCGTACTTGTCGGCGAGGATCGCGTCGACGCGACCGGAGGTCAGGTCGAGGTAGGCGTTTTCCTGGGTGTCGTAGAGGCTGACCTTGATGTCATCCGCGTAGGTGTCTTCCAGCCAGGTACCGGCCAGGGTCGCACGCTGGGTACCGATGGTCTTGCCTTTCAGCGAGTCCTTGTCGGTTTTGAAGTCGACGTTTTTTGGCGCGATGAACTGCAGCTTGTTCGAGTAGTACGGTTCGGTGAAGTCCACCGCGCCTTTGCGCTCGTCGGTGATCGACAGCGAGGAGATCAGGAAGTCGAACTTCTTCGCGTTCAGGGCCGGGATGATGCCGTCCCAGTCGGAAGTGACCACGGTGCACTCGACTTTCATCTTCGCGCATAGAGCGTCGCCGATGTCTTTGTCGAAGCCGACCACGTTGCCGCTGGCATCTTTATTGTTGAACGGCGGATAGGCCGCTTCAATGCCCATCTTCAGGGTTTCAGCCATGGCACCGGCGCTGAACGCGAGGGTGACGGCGGCGGCCAGGAAGACCTTCTTGAAATTCTGCATGCATGTTGCTCCGTTAGCGGTTGCTGGACATGAATTGTTTGCAGCGCGCCGAAAGCGGGTTTTCGAACACCTGCTGAGGCGATCCTTGCTCTTCTATAAGGCCTTGGTGAAGGAACACCACTTCGCTGGAAACCTGACGGGCAAAGCCCATTTCGTGGGTCACGAGCAGCATGGTGCGGCCTTCTTCGGCCAGTGCGCGGATGACACTAAGTACTTCCTGAACCATTTCCGGGTCAAGCGCCGAGGTGGGCTCGTCGAACAGGATAACCTTCGGTTGCATCGCCAGCGTGCGGGCGATTGCTGCGCGCTGTTGCTGGCCGCCGGACAGTTGCGCCGGGTAGGCGTGGCGCTTGTCGGCGATGCCGACCTTGGCCAGCAGCGCTTCAGCGACTTCGATCGCTTCGGCTTTGCTCTGGCCGAGCACGCGGCGCGGTGCCTCGATGATGTTGTCGAGGATGCTCATGTGCGGCCACAGATTAAAGTTTTGAAACACAAAACCAATCTCGGAGCGCAGGCGATTGATCTGTTTGCCATCGGCGGCAACCAGTTCGCCATTCTTGGCGGCCTTGAGCTTGAGTTCTTCACCGGCCACCAGAATCTGGCCCTGGTGCGGGTTTTCCAACAGGTTGATGCAACGCAGGAACGTGGACTTGCCGGAACCGGAGGAACCGAGGATCGAGATCACATCGCCGTCGCGGGCGGTCAGCGAGATGCCTTTGAGCACCTCCAGCTGTCCGTAGCGTTTGTGCAAGTTGCGGATTTCAAGCGCGGGCGTGGCCTCAGCCATGTGCGTTCCTCATATATGTTGCGCTCCTGCTGTTGGATGGCCTTCCTGGCGAGGCGGCCAAGCTAGCATAGCGTTTCAATGGCAGCCAACAGCGCTACGAGCGGTTAACGGGTGGCATGTGGCAGGTTGTCGCATCGGCACAGCAGACTGTCGCCCCATCAACAACCGAACGGGTGTTTGATCGTGCAAACCCGTGGGTGTCGCGTAAAAAAAGGCGCGATGTTGCCAGCTTTGGCGGGGTGTTGGAAGCGCTATCCGGCCGAACGTTCCGGATTCGCCCTTTTATTGTGCATCCCACACTTTTTCAGTGTGTTTCTGGTGCGCGAATTCGTCTTGAAAGTGAGTCGCAGGGTAACGCTCTGGCGAATAGCCATTAATCTCAAGGACTTGCGATGACCATCCGGTCGCGCGCAAAGCCGCGAGCCAAAAGACTTTGAAACATTTTGGCGCATTTATTGCGTGCAGAATCCGGAACGCCCTGTTGGTTTCTTTTTACGAGAAAGAACACACCAGGCAGGACGGACTGAATCGCTTTCCTTGCAAAGGTAGTTTCGATGAGCAGTACCCCAAGCTCCAATGGCCTCGAACAGGGGCTCAAACCGCGTCATGTGACCATGTTGTCGATCGCCGGTGTCATCGGCGCCGGTCTGTTCGTTGGCTCCGGCCACGCCATCGCTGCCGCCGGCCCTGCCGTGCTGCTGGCTTACGCCGCCGCCGGTACCCTGGTGGTGTTGGTGATGCGCATGCTCGGCGAAATGGCCGTTGCCTCGCCGGACACGGGCTCCTTCTCGACGTACGCCGACCGTGCCATCGGGCATTGGGCCGGTTTCACCATCGGCTGGTTGTACTGGTGGTTCTGGGTGTTGGTGATTCCGCTGGAAGCCAACGCCGCTGCGACCATCCTGCACGCATGGTTCCCTGACGTCGGCATCTGGGCGTTCGCGCTGGTCATCACCATGCTCCTGACCATCACCAACCTGTTCAGCGTGAAGAATTACGGCGAGTTCGAATTCTGGTTCGCGCTGATCAAAGTGCTGGCGATCATCGGCTTCATCATCCTCGGTCTGGCGGCGATCTTTGGCTTTCTGCCGAACAGCCAGGTCAGCGGCGTTTCGCACCTGTTCGACAGCGGCGGCTTCCTGCCAAACGGTATGGGCGCGGTGCTGGGTGCAATCCTGACCACCATGTTCTCCTTCATGGGTACCGAAATCGTGACCATCGCGGCCGCGGAATCGAAGAACCCGGGCAAGCAGATCTCCAAGGCCACCAACTCGGTGATCTGGCGGATTGGCTTGTTCTATCTCGTGTCGATCTTCATCGTTGTCGCCCTGGTGCCGTGGAACGATCCTACGCTGGCCAACCTCGGTTCCTACCAGACCGTGCTTGAGCGCATGGGCATCCCGAACGCCAAGATGATCGTCGACATCGTGGTGCTGGTCGCCGTGACCAGCTGCCTGAACTCGGCGCTGTATACCTCGTCGCGCATGCTCTTCTCGCTCGGCAAGCGTGGCGATGCCCCGGCCATGGCGACGCGGGTGAACAAAAGCGGTACGCCTTACTGGGCGGTGATGCTGTCCACCGGCGCAGCGTTCCTGTGCACCTTCGCCAACTACGTGGCCCCGGCGGCGGTGTTCGAATTCCTGTTGGCCAGCTCCGGTGCAATCGCTCTGTTGGTGTATCTGGTGATCGCATTCTCGCAGCTGCGCATGCGTAAACAGCGTATGGCGCGCGGCGAGAAAATCGTCTTCAGCATGTGGCTGTTTCCGGGCCTGACCTACGCGGTGATCATCTTCATCGTCGCGGCCCTGACCATCATGCTGTTCCAGGAAGCGCATCGCGTGGAGATCCTCGCGACTGGTTTGCTGAGTTTGATGGTGGTGGCTGCCGGTCTGTTGGTGGCACGCCGTCGCAAGCTGGAAAAACGTGGCGCGGTGGTGTTGAACTGATCCGTAACGCGTAATGCAAAACGGCCGCTGTCAGTAATGACGAGCGGCCGTTTTTGTTTTTGAGCGTGGTTTATTCGCTCTTGTCTTCCTGCGCTTCCACCGACTTGCCATAAGCATCCAGCGCAACCCCGAAATCGGTGATGAACTGCGGTTCGCTCAGCCAAGCCTGGGCCTCTTCGATCGTTGCGCCTTCAGCCCACATGCGGTAGTCGATCAGCATGTCGGCGGCCAGGTGGGTGGCGGCCATGCCTTCGTTGTCGGCGTTTTCCATGTCCAGCAGCTCTGGATGGTCAACGATGACGAACGCCAGTTCGCGCAGCAGGGTCAGCAGCATTTCGTTGCGGCTGACGGCTTCGGCGTCGCGCATTTTGCTGAACATCGCCAGGACGTATTCCGGCACCGGCTCGGCGAGGTGGTCGAGGTCTTCGTCCTGGTCCAGCGGCTTGCGGCCGACCATACGGATTTGCTTGGCTTTGGCCTTGGCGCGTTTGGCGCGTTTCTGTTGCTTGTTCAGGGATGCCATGGGAACTCAGTTCTTCTGTTGGGTTTGCGCGGCGATCGCGTCGGACGCCGCTACATAGTCGGCCTGGAAGGCCGGGGATTCGATCCACGCCAGCGCGCCGGCTTCGTCGGTTTCCTGCGACCACTGGCGATACTCGATCAGTGCGGCGAGGATGAAATCCATCGCGCCTTCTTCGCCTTCCTGCTCATAGACCAGTTCCAGCAGCGGGTCTTCGAGAAAGGCGGTGCACAGCGCTTGCTGGCTGATCTTCTCGGCGTCGATCATTTTCTTGAACAGCTCGGTCAGGTCTACCGATTCGAAATCAATGCGGTCGTCGTTCGGGTCCAGCTCGACCGGCGCCTCGGCGCGCTTGGTGCGGTTCTGCTTGGCCTTGGCTTTGGCCCGGGTGGCGCGTTTTTGCTGCTTGTTGGCGGAGGCCATGATGTGTTCCGTCGTGCGTTGAGAGGGGCTCAGCTGCGCGGGACTTGCCGCCCGGGTGTGTCGGGGGCCAGTGCACCGGTTTGCAGCCAGGTCAGAGCGATGGGCCATAGTGTGGCTTGGTATGCGCTGCGAAAAAAGGCGAAATGTCCGACTTGTTGTTCGCCGATGTCCTGCGGCTCGATACGCAGGTGGGTTTTTGCCGCGTTGTCGAAGTAACCGAGCAGGCGTTCGATGGCTGGAATCGTGCCGTAGGGATCGTCGCTGATACTGATCGCCAGAGTCTGTGCGCGGACATTGGCGAAGGGCAGGGCGCCGGTTTTTTTCATCAGCGCGCGACCACTGGGGCGCCGCTCGTAACGCGCGGCAGGCGTGCTCCAGTCGCGTACAACGCCGGTCGGCGTATCTTCCAGCCAGCCGAGTCGCTTGCCGGGGAAGAAGCCGCAGAACAGCGTCAGTAACGGCATCACCACATGCCATTTGCCGAACATCCGCCAGCGATGTTCCGGCGCGTAGTCGCGCCAGTAAGCGAACTGCGCGCCGACTGTTACCAGCCGTCGGATAACCTGCCCGGATTCGCCCAGACCTGCCGCGCAACCGCCAAAGCTGTGGCCGACTACATCGATCGGCTGCCCGGGAAACTCCCGTTGCGCGCGTTTGAGCATCGCTTCGAAATCCAATGCGCCCCAATCTGTCCACGAGGCGTTCAAGCCTTTGATCGACGCGGATCGTGATTCGCCGATGCCGCGGTAGTCGTAGGTCATCACGTCGAAGCCGTTTGCGAACAGATAAGCCGCGAAACGCGAGTAGTGGCGGCAACGTACCGACGTGGCGGCGCTGATGATCACTACCGGGCGTTGGCTATCAGGCAATAACTGACGCCAGGTAAAACCGCCAAGTGCAAAACCGTCGGCGGCAGCTTCTTTGAAAGGCTCACCTTGCTCAGCAGTCAAGGTTGGCGACCCTGACTGCATGTCTTGCCTTGCGGGCGTGTCCTGACAGCTCATGACGCTCGACCTTGAAGAGTAAGCTGACAACGATAGTCTCAGCGCCGCCCGGCAACAATCCGCAAGTTTTACTCGGTGGATTGAGTGAGCCTGCGCTCTTCGATCAACGCCTGCTCGCGATTGAGTTCCGCGCGTAACTCGTCTTCACTCGGCAGGATCGTCTTGTAACTGCTGGCAAACAGTTGCTCATTGCCCTTGAGCATTGAGTAGCGCGCCACCGAGTCGTTGCTCTCGGCAGACAGAATAATCCCGACTGTCGGCTTGTCGCCCTCGCTGCGCATGAGTTCGTCGTACATGCGCACATACATGTCCATCTGCCCGACATCGCGGGCGCTGAGCTTGCCGCGCTTGAGATCAATGATCACAAAGCATTTGAGCAGGTAGTTGTAGAACACCAGATCGATGTACAGATCGACGCCGTCGGTACTGATGCGTTGTTGGCGGGCGACAAAGGAAAAGCCTTTGCCCAGCTCGAGAAGAAAGCTCTGGAGATGGTCGATGAGGGCTTGTTCGAGACCGTCTTCCCTGTCCTTGCCCGTACGCCGGGCTCCCTCTTGTTCAAACTCGACAATATGCCTGCCGATCTGCCAGCAGGTTTGCACTTGAATCGTGTCCACCGCACGCAGCACTTTTTGCCGCGCCTGGCGAATCAGTTCGCCCAGCTCCCCCAGCAACGAATCGATTTTCGGGTCTTGCGTGTCAGCAGGTTTTAGCGGGCTCATTGGCTCTTCCACATCGTTGGATACAGGCGTCAAAGCATGCCAAGAGTCGCCGCGTGGGGATGTCGGGCGAGCCGGTTAAATGGGACGGAAGAAGGGTTTGATGTTGCAGGACGTTGCCGCTGAAAGATGCGTCAGAGAGCAATGGTCTGTAGTCCATTTCGTACACGCGCCAAGTTCCAAACAATCTAAAACCCACCCGGATACGCAAAATCTAAAAGGAGTAACGGTTGGGTTCTGCAAGAACCCGGGAGTCGTGATCATGAAACGCGTTCTTTCATTCATGCTGCCCATCGCCGCAGTCGCTGCACTGTTGTTTCCGGTGATGTTGCAGGCAGCCAGTCTTGAACCTATCGACAGTGCCGGGGTGCAAGTTCAGCAGCAACAACAGAACGGCGTCACTTATCTGGCCGGCGGGATCGGTGAGGATGAGGCGAAGGCTATTCAACAAACCAGCGGTTACAACCTGCACATGACATTCGCCGTGGGCGCGCAAGACGAGTACACCGCTGATGTCGATGTAATGATTCAGAAGTCGCCAGGGCAAACCGTGCTGATGCTTAACCAGACAGGCCCGTTGGTATACGTGCAACTACCACCCGGCAAGTACACGGTGGTGGCCACGCGCAAAGGCGAAACGCGGCATGATGTGACCGACGTTGGCAGCGGCACGGCGCGCAATCTGGTGTTCCACTGGAATGACGCAGGTTAGCGATGGATGTGATTGCAAAGTCGAGGCGCGGGTACAATCCCGCGCCTCATCTTTGTGACGTAAGGAAACGCTGGTTTGAAAGGGATTTTGCGTACGGTTGGTGTCATCGGCCTGGTATTGCAGTTGGCAGGCTGCGGAACGTTTATCGGGCGTTTGAATGACGGTTTGTCCGATGCTCAGTATTACCGAGGCGTTGATGGCAACCTTCATCTACTGGGTGTGCGTGGCGGCGGCAGCGATGGCATGCCGGCGGCGATCGTCTGTTACATGATGATTGTCTGTCCGGTCATCACCGTCGTATCCCTGCCAGTGGATGCCGCGCTGGATACGGTTCTGCTGCCGATCGATTACATCAATACGCTTTAGGTTTTCTTTGCGCGGCGTTTGCTTTTCGGCGTGTGCACGGGCTCTTGAACCTTGCGATAGATCCACACGCCGAACACACCCACTGCCAGCAGAAACACTGTGCCAACGCTCTGCCAGACAAACTCGAACCAGAACAGCCGCGGTTGCAGGGCCAGGGTGTAAGTGCTGCGCGGGCCGCGATTATTGGTGGTGATAGAGCCGGTGATCCAGCTGTCGACCAGCATCCAGATCGATAACCCGATGGCTAAAGTAATCAGCAGCGCGGCCAGGACGGTCAGCCAATACGTCACGCGGCTTGGCCGATAGGGTGGCGGATGGGGCAAGGGGATGCGCGTTTTCCTTTGGTTCATGACGCTTGTGACCTGTTTCCGGGATTGATGAACCGCGCTATCTCGCTTGCCAACTCCACTGCGCGCGGCGGGTTTTCCCTGAGCCACGTTGATACCGCGTGGTCGCAGCCTGGCAGGACGATTTTTTTCAACTGATCAGGTGCCAGGCTCTTTTCAATGGCCTCGATGACTTCGTACGGAATCGCGCTGTTGATCGCGCGAGCGCCCATTTGCTGTATCCCGGCAGACGTACCAGCGATCCCGCCAAAAGTGGTTGCCTGAAGACCATCGTATTCGCCGATCACCAGCAAGACTTCCCCGTCGAACGTGCGCAGGAACTCCAGCGATGGCGAGTCAAGAAAACCGTAAGGCACCGAAATGGCGCTTTTGAAGGGTGACCCAAACGCTTGCTGCCAGGCTGCCTCCGCGTACAGGGCGGGACAGAACAGCACGATGCGTCTGACTGAAGCGCGATGTGCTTGCGCTACCTTGAGCGCCAGTGCGCCCCCCAGACTGTGACCGATCACTGTGCTGAGTTCGGCGCCAAGATGATCGGCAAACTGCAAAGCCTCCTGAAGGTTCTGCGCCAGTGAAGTGTCTTCAAGGGCAACATCGGCGCTGGGGCCGTGGCCGGAAAGATTGAAGCTCAGGCTGGCAATTCCCTGCGCCTGCAAGGGATACAGGATGGCGTTGAGTCGCGAATAGTCAGAGCGGGCACCGTGAATGGCCAGCACTTTCGGCGTTGACGCTGCTGCGGCGGAACCGGCCAATACGCGACCTTCCAGTTGGTAGCCGGCGAAGGTGTGCGCAAAGAAAAACTCAGGGCCGGTTGGCGCCTCGTCAAACTGCAACCGAGAGCGAAGTCGCGACGCGCCGGTCAGCGCCAACCGATTGATCACAGGGCAGCCAGGGTGTGCAGGACTGCAACACGCAATGGATTGGTCTCCACACTCAGCAACTTGATCGCCAGGGCGCAGCAGACCACGATCAACATGGGTTTGATCAAACGTGGGCCGACGCGGACAGCCGCTCTGGCGCCCAGTTGTGCACCGAGGAAAGCTGCCAGAGCCATGGCAATCGCAATCGGCCAGATGATCACGCCTTTGGTGATGAAGACTGACAGCGAGCCCAGGTTGCACGACGCGTTGGCCAGTTTGGTGAAACTCATGGCCCGCATCATGCCAAGCCCGCAGAGCAGCACGAAACCGACGATAAAGAACGAGCCTACGCCCGGGCCGAAGATACCGTCGTAGAAGCCCAGGATCGGCGCCACGGTGAACGAGAACAGCAGAATGCCGATTCGCTTGCGTCGATCCTCATTGGCCAGTTTCGGCGAGAGCGCAAAGTAGATCGCCACCAGAATAAGCATGACGGGCACGCACACTTCCAGATAGCGCTTATCAATCGAACTGACCAACAGCGCCCCGCTGGCGCCACCCAGGAATGCGCAGATAACCAGGAAGCGTCCTTCGCGCCATTCAATCATTCCCTTGCGAGCGAAAGTGACAGTGGCCGAGATAGTGGCCGAAGCAGCCTGGAACTTGTTTGTGGCTATCGCACTGATCGGGTCGACACCGGCCAGAAACAGGGCAGGCAAAGTAATCAAGCCGCCACCCCCGGCAATCGCATCAAAAAAACCGGCGCAAAATGCCACAAGCGCCAACATGCCAATTACATCCCAAGCCATTACGTTTTCCCTTTTATAGTTATTGGCCAGTCATCCACATGACTGGCCATTCAACAGCCTTGCCGTGCGGTGAATATCAGCCCTGTATCAGCAGCGGATCGTCTGAAATGACAATCGGAGACGAGAACTTCGACAGGCCGAAGATGCGCACCAGTACACGTCGGTTGTCTTTGATGACATCGCGACAATGCAGCGCCCGGACGTTATTGATCACCATGGCCGACTCTTGCGTCAGTGTGTATTGAACCGGTGTTGCTTTACCCACGCTTTGGCAAAGTGCGGAATAAGCCTCTTTTACAAAATCCGAGGCGTTGTCGTTGACCGAAAAACGGTACGAGTTGAATCGCGCGGCGAATCCGACGTTGTCATCGAACTCCAGAATCGAAACATTGCGGCCATCCTCGCCCTTGCCGTTGACGAAAGAATCACTCCGTGTGAACTGGAAGCTGCCCGTTGTGAGTGCGAGGCATCCGGTGACGCCGATTTCATCCAGCAAGGGTGGCAATGGAATCACCGAGGTGGGCTCCAGGCTTGGATTCCATAGCGCCGACAGTATCAACGACGAGGGCGAGGGCGAATGCCCGTCCTGCGCGTTCACAGCACACCAGTACGGCGCTTCGGTGTGGGGGCCGAGGGCGAGACCGGAATGGGAGCTCAGCTCTTTGATTTCCGGTTCGTCATTGATTTTGGTCAGTCCGCCGCCCTTGAAGTTAGCGACGATTCGGACCAGTTTGCCTTCGTTGTCCATGTCGTAGGCGAAGGAGCTGTTATCCACCAGTTTCAACAGAATCTGATTGCGTGCCGCCAGACAAAGTACGTCGTAACGATTTTCCAGAGCGGCCAGCTCGGGCAGTTCATCCGGAGGGCTGGTGTCAGTGAATTTTTCCATGCCCTCAAAAATCAGCAGGGAAACGAGGCCGTCGGAGTACGCGCCAAGCAGTTCACACTGATCCTTGGAAAACGAAAACTTCAGCTCGGTCGCTGCCAGCGAGGCCTTGGACTTGGCACCTGCGGCTTGTGGTCCGCCCATGGCTGCCAACGCTTCAGAGAAGGTGTGCAGCAGCTTTGCTTGTTGCTTATCAAAACTGAAAGTTCTGACTTCCTGTTCAACTAAAGACTCAACGGTTTTATTAGTGTGTTGTAGGACTTCGGTCATTGTTTACATCCCTGTCGTATCCGCTCCCCTTATATTTTTTGTGGGAGCTGTTGGCTGTTTCGATGCTGCAATGCGTGCCGAGCGCACGCACTGATGCGGACGTGGGCGAGTTGATACAGGTCTGGTTTTTTCGGGAGGGCACAGGGCGCTGCGACGCGACAGTTCAAACAAATGCTGAATGCCTGGTCAGTGTTTGCTGTCGCTTGCCTGACAGCTGAAACAACAGCAGATGACCTGCGCTGAGGTCTTGTCCTCCATGACAACTTTTTGATGGGTGTTAGTTCTGCGAGCGTTCCTGCTCGCAGACGCAACTGTCCGGGTGCCTGCAACAACCTCGGTAGATTCCCGATGCTGGAGGGCGCGGAGTGCGTTAATTGGGTGATGCGTTAAATGCTGATCGTCAGGGCTGAAGTGCCCGGCGATTATTCCGGGCAGTCAACAATGACCTGCCGGAAAAGCTGACGGAGCCTAACATCAAAATAATGGCCAGCAAAAGCACTGCAAGAGGGGGTGAGGGACGGCTTATCAAATCGCAGGCATAAAAAAACCCTGAATCTTGCGATTCAGGGTTTTCGGTATTTGGTGCCCAGAGACGGAATCGAACCGCCGACACGGGGATTTTCAATCCCCTGCTCTACCGACTGAGCTATCTGGGCAACGGGGCGCATTAAAAGGGTTTTTCGGATTTACGTCAACGACTTTTTTAAAATTTCTTAAATTAATTCCGTCGCTTACGATCCGACCCCCGATTTTGCAGGTTTTACTCTGCAGGCGGAACGTAGCCTTCGGCCTTGGCGTATTCCTCGCCGGAGAAGTACTTGTCCATTTCGCCCTGAAGATATTTGCGGTCTTCGGCGTTCATCATGTTCAGACGCTTTTCGTTGATCAGCAGGGTCTGGTGTTTCTGCCAGTCAGCCCAGGCCTTGGCCGAGACGTGGTCAAAAATGTCCTGACCTTTGGCGCCCGGGAAAGGGGCGCGTTCCAGCGCGGGCAGTTCTTCTTTGTACTTGCGGCACATTACGGTGCGGGTCATGGCGACACTCCTGCATTCAAGACGGCGGCCGCGCGTTCGAGCAAGGTTTTGACCGGGGCGGCGAGGCCCAGGCGCGGCGGGGTGGCGAGGTTATACCAGAGCCAGTCGGCCTCGGCCACGTGATGGGCGGCCTCCTGCACCTGAACCAGCCAGGGTTCGATGGACAACTGGAAATGGCTGAAGGTGTGGACAAGGCTCGGCAGCGCCTGCTGCTCGCCCATGGTCAGCGAGTGCTGAGTGGCGAGATGTTGCAGGTCGTTGAGGTCATCAAGTTCCGGCAGGCTCCACAGACCGCCCCACAAACCGCTCGAGGGGCGACGGTAAAGCAGAATCGCGCCGTCGCCGTTGGCGAGCATCGGCATCAGCGTGCGCTTCTGCGGGATGGTTTTGCGCGGCTTGGGGATCGGGTAGCGGGTTTCGAGGCCGAGCATGTGCGCCTCGCAACCCCGTTCCAACGGACACAGCAGACAACTCGGCTTGCTGCGCGTACACAGCGTGGCGCCGAGATCCATCATCGCCTGTGTGTAGGCGTTGACCCGATCGTGCGGCGTAAAGCGCTCAGCGTTGGCCCAGAGCTGTTTGGCGACCTTCGGCTCGCCGGGGTAGCCCTCTTGCGCGGTAAAGCGTGCCAGCACGCGTTTGACGTTGCCGTCGAGGATCGGCGCACGCAGGCCCATGCTGATGCTCGCGATGGCGCCAGCGGTGGACAGGCCAATGCCCGGCAGATCGGTGAGCTTTTCAACGTCACGCGGAAACTCGCCGCCGTACTGGCTGACGACGATTTTTGCGGTCTTCTGCAGATTGCGCGCGCGGGTGTAGTAACCCAGCCCCGTCCACAGGTGCAGCACTTCGTCTTCTGGCGCCTCGGCCAGCGCTTCGACCGTCGGCAACGCGGCCATGAACCGGTCGAAGTAATTGAGCACGGTGCTGACCTGGGTCTGCTGCAACATGATCTCCGACACCCACACCCGATACGGGTTGATGTCCTGCTGCCAAGGCAGATCGTGGCGGCCGTGGCGGTCGAACCAATCCAGCACCGCCGTGGAAAATTGCTCCGCTCTCATCGCTTGAACAGCCCCTTCAATGCGTTTTTCAGTTCCGGGCTGACCTTGTCACCGAGTTTCTCGTCGATCTTCTCACTGAGCTTGTCGCCGGCCAGTTTGGTCGCGACCTGACCGAGGCGATCGTTGTCGACGCGGCAGGCTTTGGCGCCCAATTCGAGCGGGCCACGGCAGCGCAGCGGCCATTCGACTCCGACGAATTTTTCGCCGACCTGACACGCCGGATCCGGCATGGCGCTGGTGTCGCCTTCGACGATGATGCCGACGCGGTAATCCATGCCGAGCACACGCAGGTCGATGTCGCCGTCACCGTTGACGGTCATGCCGGGGATGCGCACTTTCAGATCCGGGTTGCTGGCGACGCCGTTGCGGAAGGTCAGGTTGCCCTTGAGTTCCTGGAACGGTGTGTCCTTGCCGCGTGGCTCGCCGCTGAGGGTTTTGCGATTGAGCGTGGCGATGCCTTTGCACAGTTGCTGTTCAAGGTTGGCGTTGAGCAGCACGCCGTTGTTGATCACGAAACTGGCGTTGCCGTTGAGGGTGTCAATCAGCGCCTGCTGGCTGTTGCCGCTGCCGGTCACGTTGCTGGTCAGGGTCACCAGACCTTTGACCGGCGGATTCTTGCCTTGGCTTTCGAGAATTTTTTCAACAGGCACGCGGTTGAGTCTGGTCTGCAAATTCAGCACGGGTGCGTTCGGACGCACATCGAGGGTGCCGTTGGCTGCAAAACCACCGTTGTACAACTCGCCGCTCAGGTTGGTCAGGGTCAGCAAGCCGCCCTGGCCGGTAGCCTTGAGCGCTGCGTTCTGGATCGGCAGTTTGTCGAGGGTCAACTGGCCGAAGGTCAGGTCGGCGTCCACGTCGAGTTTGGCCAGGCGTTCAACCGGCAACAGGCGCTCGGTGCTCCAGGCGGTTTTGCTTGGTTTGTCCGGCAGAGGCGTTGAGCCCGCGCCGGCCATGGCATCGGCTTCAGTGCTGGCAACTTCGGCCTGGCGCACCTGCGTGGCGCTATTGGCCTGCGCCGATTTTGGCGGCAGGTAACGGTCAGCGTTGAATGTGTCAGCCTTGAGGATTGCGCGCAGTGACTGCTTGGCGAAGTCTTCGACGGCGATGCGACCGCTGAAGCTGCTGTCGTCGAGTTTCAGGTTGATGTTGTCGAGTGCGATGCTGGTTGGCGTGGCGGCCACACGGCTGACCAGTTCGACCTTGCTCAGACTGCCTTCGGCCATGGCCGGGAGTTTCTGACCGATGCTGTCGACAAATTTCGCTAGGTCGAACTGGGCGATGGAGATGCCGCCGGTAATCTGCGGCGTCTTGTCGAGGTCGTTGACTTTCAGTTCGCCCAAGGCACGCAATTGGTTGGCAGAGATCTTGATACCAGTCCATTCGGCGACGTTCGCCGCTTTATCCAGTAATAACTGCCCCTGGGCGGCAAAGGTCATGGTCTTGCCTTGTAGCGGGTCGCCAGCCAGTTCGCCGGACAGCTTCAGGTCTTCCAGCTTGTAGCGTTGCAGGGCGCGTTCAATGCGCAGTTCGCCGGTGAGCTCGGTACGCACGCGCAGCACGGGTTGATTGGTGCCGAGGAATGCGGTGGCTTTTACCGGGATATTGGTCGAATCGTGTACCGGGCCGGTGCTCAACTGGATGCTTTCGGCGCTGAACTGCTTGCCGGTCTTCTCGTCGTTGTACTCAACGCGGGCGTTGTTGACAGTCAGGCTGTCGATATCGAGGCGGATCGGCTGCGGTGGTTTTTCCACCGCAACAGGAGCTTCGCTGGCCGGTTGGCCAGCCGTAGCGGCTGGCGGCGTTGCACCCGCCGGGGCAGGCACCTTGCCGATGTCTTCCCAGTTGCCATGGCCGTCCTTGTCGCGATTGAGGCGCAGGTTCAGACCTTCGACGCGCACGTCGCTCATTTGCACTTCACGGCGCAGCAGCGGTAGCACGCGCACGGACAGGCCGAGCATCTGCAAGTCGGCGAACGGTTCGGCAGGTTTGATCAGGGTGGCGACGCTGGCCTCGTGCAATTCCAGGCCAAGCCATGGGAACAGGCTCCAGCCGATATCGCCATTGAGCGTCAGCTCGATGTGGGCCTTGTCGCGGGCAATCTGGCGAATCTCGTCTTTGTAGTCGTTGGGATCGAAGAGGTGGGTCAGGGCAAAACCTGCCGCCACAATGATCAGCAACAACCCGAGAAGTACCAGACCCAGGATTTTGCCGAACGCTTTCATGGGCGAGTCCTTGTAATTAGTCGAATTCGTAATTTAGCCGGGGAGTATAGCGCTGCAACCGCCCGGTTCGCTGTGACGTCATGTTGCCAGCACCTCCAGCGGCACCTGCAACCTGGCGGCGAGTGCCTGAGCTTCAAAATGCCCTTCAGGCGCCAACAGACGCAGTTCGGCCCCCGCTTGCGACGCCATTTTCTGCGCTTGGTTCACCAGCCGTTCGGCTACCCCACGGCGACGGGTAACTTTTCGTACGCATAAATGGGACAAGTACCAAACGTTGTGGTGCCTTTGCAGAAGCGCTGCGCCAAGCAGGCGATCATTGAAGCGTCCGGCAATCAGAGTCCCGTCCGCGAGGGCGCTTTCGATCAGTTCAGCCTCCCCGGAAAACGGCGCAAACAGCCATTCTGGCGCATCGCGATAGATCTTCTGCAAATCCTGCTGATCCTGATAACTGGCGTCTTTCACGGCTTCAACAACGATCGGCATGGCGTTTTCCTGAGTGGTACGAGAACAGATGACATAAAAAAGGTGATATCAGTTTGGTTTTTCTGTCACGTGCAAATGGTAACCTTCGCCCGTTCGTCCGTCCTTCTGCGACTTAACGTCGCGCCTTCAAGGAGCTTCACCCAAAAAAACGGTCATGCCTGCGTGCATAAAGGCCGGGGGTGAACAGTGGCTGGCGAACCATACTAATAATTGGGGGATACACAATGAGCACGAGCATCACGGCGGACGGCCTCAGAGCCGACCAGCCCGCGTTCCTGTCCAAGGAACGCATCATCGCCAAGCCCGGTTTCAATCGTTGGCTAGTCCCACCGGCCGCTCTGGCCATCCACCTGTGCATCGGCATGGCCTACGGCTTCTCGGTGTTCTGGTTGCCGCTGTCCAAGGCGCTGGGCGTTACCGCTCCGGTGGCTTGTGCACCGGACATGAGCTTCATCGCACAAGTGTTCTCGTCGCAATGCGACTGGCCGATCTCGATGCTCGGCTGGATCTACACGCTGTTCTTCATCTTCCTCGGCTGCTCGGCAGCGATCTGGGGTGGCTGGCTGGAACACGCCGGGCCACGCAAGGCTGGCGTGGTATCGGCACTGTGCTGGTGCGGCGGTCTGCTGATCTCGGCGCTGGGTATTTATACCCATCAGATCTGGCTGATGTGGATTGGCTCCGGCGTGATCGGCGGTATCGGTCTGGGTCTGGGCTATATCTCGCCAGTATCGACCCTGATCAAGTGGTTCCCGGACAAGCGCGGCATGGCCACCGGCATGGCAATCATGGGCTTCGGTGGTGGCGCGATGGTCGGTGCACCGCTGGCAACCGCGCTGATGAGCCACTTCGGTTCGGCTGAAGGCGTTGGCGTCTGGCAGAGCTTCGTGGCCATGGCCGCGATCTACTTTGTGTTCATGATCGGTGGCGCACTGTCGTACCGCGTGCCACCAACCGGCTGGAAACCTGAAGGCTGGACCGCTCCGGCGAAAAAGGTTTCCAACTCGATGATCACTCATCGCCATGTGCACGTGAATGTGGCGTGGAAAACCCCGCAATTCCGTCTGGTCTGGCTGGTGCTGTGCCTGAACGTTTCTGCTGGTATCGGCATTCTCGGCATGGCTTCGCCACTGCTGCAGGAAGTGTTCGGTGGCAAGTTGTTGGGTGTTGACGTGCCATTCGGTCAGCTCGACGCCGGGCAACTGGCTTCGATCGCCGCGATCGCTGCCGGTTTCACTGGTCTGCTGAGCCTGTTCAACATCGGTGGTCGCTTCTTCTGGGCCTCGTTCTCGGACTACCTGGGTCGCAAAAATACCTACTTCGTATTCTTCGCCCTGGGTTTTGCCCTGTATGCACTGATTCCGAACATGGGGCACCTGGGCAACGTTGCGCTGTTCGTGGCGGCGTTCTGCATCATTCTGTCGATGTACGGCGGTGGTTTTGCCACTGTGCCGGCGTATCTGGCCGACCTGTTCGGTACTCAGATGGTCGGTGCAATCCACGGTCGTCTGCTGACGGCGTGGGCGGCGGCTGGCGTGCTCGGTCCCGTGCTGGTGAACTACCTGCGTGAATATCAGCTGAGCATCGGCGTTGAACGCGCTGCCGCTTACGACATCACCTTGTACATCCTCGCCGGCCTGCTGGTGTTGGGCTTCCTGTGCAACCTGATGGTGCGTCCGGTGGCCGACAAGTACTTCATGACTGACGCTGAGCTGGCGGCCGAACAGGCGCTGGGCCACGACAAGGGTGCTGACGCCAGCACCGTTCTGGAGTGGAAAGCGGCGCCGGGCAGCAAGCCGCTGGCAATCGCTGCCTGGCTGGCTGTAGGTATTCCGTTGGCGTGGGGTGTGTGGGTGACCCTGCAGAAGACGGCGGTACTGTTTCACTAAGGTGTTAGCTGAATAAACACCGAACCTGTGGGAGCGAGCCTGCTCGCGAAGACGGAATATCAGTCAACTTAATTGTTGGCTGACCCACCGCATTCGCGAGCAGGCTCGCTCCCACATTTGTTTTTGCGCTGCCTGTAATGGCTTGTATGGACATGTCTACCCGCGACAGCCGGGGGTTCTATCCGTCAGCCATCTCACCTATCGTGTTTCTGTTTCGGCCCCGCGTGCCTATAATGGCTGCCTTTTTCGCCCAATGATTTTGCGGAGCTGGTGATGGCCGAACGTAAGGCGTCTGTCGAGCGCGACACTCTGGAAACCCAGATCAAAGCCTCGATCAACCTTGATGGCACTGGAAAGGCCCGATTCGATATCGGTGTTCCTTTTCTTGAGCACATGCTGGATCAGATCGCCCGTCACGGGTTGATCGACCTGGATATCGAATGCAAGGGCGATCTGCATATCGACGACCACCATACGGTGGAAGACGTCGGTATCACCCTTGGCCAGGCATTTGCCAAAGCCATTGGCGATAAAAAAGGCATCCGTCGCTACGGTCATGCCTACGTGCCGCTCGATGAAGCACTATCGCGCGTCGTCATCGATTTCTCTGGTCGTCCAGGCCTGCAGATGCACGTGCCGTACACCCGCGCTACCGTGGGCGGCTTCGACGTTGACCTGTTCCAGGAATTCTTCCAGGGCTTCGTCAACCACGCGCTGGTCAGCCTGCACATCGACAACCTGCGTGGCACCAACACCCACCACCAGATCGAAACCGTGTTCAAGGCTTTCGGCCGCGCGCTGCGCATGGCCGTCGAGCTGGATGAGCGCATGGCCGGGCAAATGCCATCGACCAAAGGCGTTCTGTAATGCAGACGTTTGCAGTTATCGATTACGGCATGGGTAACCTGCACTCGGTGGCCAAGGCCCTCGAGCACGTCGGCGCCGGCAAGGTGCTGATCACCAGCGATGCTGCGGTGATTCGCGAAGCTGACCGCGTGGTGTTCCCCGGTGTTGGCGCGATTCGCGATTGCATGGCGGAGATCCGTCGCCTCGGCTTCGATTCGCTGGTGCGTGAAGTCAGTCAGGATCGTCCGTTCCTCGGTATCTGTGTCGGCATGCAAGCGTTGCTCGACACCAGCGAAGAGAACGACGGCGTCGACTGCATCGGCCTGTTCCCGGGCGCGGTGAAGTTCTTCGGCAAAGACCTGCATGAAGACGGCGAACACCTGAAAGTCCCGCACATGGGCTGGAACGAGGTGAAGCAGAAGGTCAGCCACCCGCTGTGGCATGACATTCCGGACATGGCGCGTTTTTACTTCGTGCACAGCTACTACATCGCTGCCGCCAATGCGCGCCAAGTGGTTGGCGGCGGTCACTACGGCGTCGATTTCGCTGCAGCGCTGGCCGACGGCTCGCGTTTCGCCGTGCAGTTCCACCCGGAGAAGAGCCATACCCATGGCCTGCAATTGCTGCAGAACTTCGCCGCGTGGGACGGTCGCTGGTAAATGGCTGCCAAGAAGTCCAGACCGCCGATCCTGACCCTCACTCCCGAACAGGAGAACGAGGCCAATCGCAAGATCCAACGGTTCATGGAAGACCGTTTCGAACTCGACCTGGGTTCGTTCGAAGCGGCGGAAATTCTTGAACTGTTTACCCGCGAAATTGCTCCGCACTATTACAACAGGGCGATTTTCGATGTGCAGACCCACCTCAAAGAGCGGTTTGAAAGCATCGAAAGCGACCTGTGGGCGCTCGAAAAAAATTAGGAGCAGCTGCAAGCCGCAAGCTTCAAGCTGCAAGAACTGGTACACCGCATGCTCGCAGCTAGTCGCTTGCAGCTTGCCGCTCTTTTGACGAAGGAAAAAGCATGCTGATTATTCCCGCTATCGATCTTAAAGACGGTGCCTGCGTACGTCTGCGCCAGGGCCGCATGGAAGATTCCACAGTGTTCTCCGATGACCCGGTGAGCATGGCTGCCAAGTGGGTGGAGGGCGGTTGCCGCCGTCTGCATCTGGTCGATCTGAACGGTGCGTTCGAAGGCCAGCCAGTCAACGGCGAAGTCGTCACCGCAATCGCCAAGCGCTACCCGACATTGCCGATCCAGATCGGTGGCGGCATCCGTTCGCTGGAAACCATCGAACACTACGTCAAGGCCGGCGTCAGCTACGTGATCATCGGCACCAAAGCCGTTAAAGATCCGGCGTTCGTCGCTGAAGCGTGCCGCGCGTTCCCGGGCAAGATCATCGTCGGTCTGGATGCCAAAGACGGTTTTGTCGCCACCGATGGCTGGGCTGAAATCAGCACCGTGCAGGTCATCGATCTGGCCAAGCAGTTTGAAGCCGACGGCGTGTCCTCGATCGTTTATACCGACATCGCCAAAGACGGCATGATGCAGGGCTGCAACGTACCGTTCACCGCTGCGCTGGCCGCCGCCACCAAGATTCCGGTGATCGCGTCCGGCGGTATCCACAATCTGGGTGACATCAAGTCGCTGCTCGACGCCAAGGCGCCGGGCATCATCGGCGCCATCACCGGCCGGGCGATCTACGAAGGCACCCTCGACGTCGCCGAAGCGCAAGCTTTCTGCGATTCGTACCAAGGCTGAGGACTGACCATGGCGCTGGCCAAACGCATCATCCCTTGCCTGGACGTGGACAACGGCCGGGTCGTCAAAGGTGTGAAGTTCGAAAACATCCGCGACGCCGGTGACCCGGTGGAAATCGCTCGTCGCTACGACGAGCAGGGTGCCGACGAGATTACCTTTCTCGACATCACCGCCAGCGTCGATGGCCGTGACACCACGCTGCACACCGTCGAGCGCATGGCCAGCCAGGTGTTCATCCCGCTGACCGTCGGCGGTGGCGTGCGTACCGTGCAGGACATTCGCAATCTGCTGAATGCCGGCGCGGACAAGGTGTCGATCAACACTGCGGCCGTGTTCAACCCGGAATTCGTTGGCGAAGCAGCGCAGCATTTTGGCTCGCAATGCATCGTCGTCGCCATCGACGCGAAGAAGGTTTCTGGCCCGGGTGAAACCCCGCGCTGGGAGATCTTCACCCACGGCGGGCGCAAGCCAACCGGCCTCGACGCGGTCGAGTGGGCGAAGAAAATGGAAGGCCTCGGTGCCGGTGAAATCCTGCTGACCAGCATGGATCAGGATGGCATGAAAAACGGTTTCGACCTCGGTGTGACCCGCGCAATCAGTGATGCGCTGGGCATTCCGGTGATCGCGTCCGGTGGTGTCGGCAACCTGCAGCATCTGGCCGATGGCATTCTCGAGGGCCATGCCAGTGCGGTGCTGGCGGCGAGTATTTTCCACTTCGGCGAATACACCGTGCAGGAAGCCAAGGCCTATATGGCGCATCGCGGGATCGTGATGCGTTAGATGGTCGTCGGTGCTGTGGCGGACTTCGCGTCGAGCGAGACCCGCCACATGATTCATTCTGCTATCCGGGATTGCGTAGGGTGCAGGTGATCAGTCCGAACCTCTGAAACACTCAGGTTTCGATCCATCGTGTAACTGCATAGCGTCAATGGCAGCGCCTGAACGGGGGTGTAAAACCCGTCGTCGACTTTGCTGTAGTGCTCAGGATTGATCTCGGAGCAATTGGTTTCTTCTGCCGGGCCCGTGTAGATCTGGGTCCAGAGATTGCGATCTGCCTCTTCACGGTACTTTATAAAAAGATAATTTCCGTCTGGCTCAATGGTGAGCGTCGGCGCGGGTAGTTGCATCGGAACGGGCGTTACGACTCTTGCTGCGAGGATTTGGGCGTTTCCAAGCAGTCGGCTATCGGCTTGTTGATCGATTGAGTTCACGCCAATCAAGCATAAATAATGCAGTCCGGCTTCTCGGCCAATCTCTGATTGCACTTTTGCGCTGGTTGTACTGATTCGGTCGCTGTAGTTGTCAGGTGAATAACAAGCCTGTGCATCACGAACAGTCTTGAAGCGATAGAACTCGGTACTCATGGAAAAATTGATATCCCACTTGGGTGTTGGTTGGCTGGTGCTGGTGGGCGCTTTGTGCAGTCCGATATCTGTAATTGCTCTTGAGTTTGATCTGAGCTGAAAGTTTGAGTTTGGAGTGAGTGCGCAGTTTTCTGTGTCGAGACGGAATGTTCCATTGGCGAAACAACCAGTCAGATAGTCGACAGGAAAACTTTGGCTCGCCTGATGCGGCAATAGAGATGGTGTCTTTTTATCGCCACACAGACCATGCCAGAAACACAAGTCATCCGAAGGAATACCGTAAGTAGTGCCGGATAATATGCCGGTCACTTGTCCCGTTTCAGCATCGATCACCGGGGCGCCCGATGAGCCAGGCTCAATTCCTTTGCAGTTCTGCTTTTGGTAGTCGGTGTGAATGTTCAAATACTTGATCAGGGTGGTGTCGGTCGGCTCTTGTGTGCAGGTCGAAAGCCTCAGGCCGGCTGCATTGGCGGGCGCGCTTACCAGGTTCACCTGACTGACGTTGCGGGGCGCTGCCGCCGCGAGCTTGAGTGGGGTTATTCCGTCTTTCAGCAGGCTGTCCAGTGAGGTGCCTAACTGCAATATTGCGATATCCGTACTGGCGAAACTGGCCCAGTTGACCTTGTCGATGTCATAACGCTTGGCGCCTGCGAGCGTGTCATGGAAAAAATTGAACTGCATCTGACCTTGATAAGCAATGTCAGCAATTGTGCCGACTCTGATGGAAGTGCAGTGCGCATTGGTCATTACGTAAGCAGGCCCGTTTGCTTCTTTACCTGTTCCGCGAGTATCGAGCAGGAATGCGCTGCAATAAGGCCTATCGTCTTTGAAGATCTTGCCAACACCGTTCCAGTGATTGAAGTCGCCACCCGCGTTACTTAGCAGAATTGCTTCCGGCGCTTCGGCTGTAGTGCCTGCGCAGGAGATTAAGGGAAGTGCCAGCGCTATTGTTGAGCACGCAAAAAATATTCGGACTTTATTAGTCATGATCAATCCTTGACCGTATTTCAGGAATTAATGGAGCAGCTGTGTTTCGCAGGTGAGTTTAATTCGTTGTGCTGTTCGGTATGTGCTGGCTAATGTGACTTGTTGTGAGTGCTGTTATCTGCAAGTTAAAAGTGTGAGGTCGGTGAATGCCGCAGGCATCTCTGATACGGCTGAAAACTGTTCTTTCGCATGCTCTTTTTTTGATTCTTCAGCACGTGCTGGTGCTTTTTAATCGGGTCAGGATGGAAAACCATACAGGCCAGTGGACAGCATGGCGCACCCAAGGCACTCTTGGGCACGCCATGGATTTCGGTAGCCCGACATGATCAAACGCCTGCTTCTTGTTCTCGCCAGCACATCAATGTTGCTCATCAACACTGTCCGCGCCGAAAACAGTCCCGACACCGATCTGGTGCTCCTCACCGAAAACTTCCCGCCCTACAACATGGCGAAAGATGGCAAGAACTTCGCCAAAGGCGAAAACATCAACGGCATCGCCGCCGACATCGTCCGCGAGATGTTCAAGCGTGCTGGTATCACCTACAGCCTGACGTTGCGTTTCCCATGGGAGCGCGTCTACAAACTCGCTCTGGAAAATCCTGGGTACGGCGCCTTCGTGATGGCGCGCCTGCCGGATCGCGAAAAACTCTTCAAATGGGTCGGCCCGATCGGTCCGGACGACTGGATCATGCTGGCCAAGGCTGACAGCAAGATCACCCTCGAAACCCTCAATGACGCGCGCAAGTACAAAGTTGGCGCCTACAAGGGCGATGCAATTGCCGAGACATTGGCCAAACAAGGCCTGAAGCCGATCGTGGTGCTGCGTGATCAGGATAACGCGAAGAAACTGGTCAATGGCCAGATCGACCTGTGGGCCACCGGTGATCCTGCCGGACGCTATCTGGCACGGCAGGACGGTGTCACCGGCCTCAAAACGGTGTTGCGCTTCAACAGCGCGGAACTGTATCTGGCGCTGAACAAGGACGTCTCCGACGACGTCGTTGCCAGGCTTCAGGCCGCGCTGGATCAGCTACGCAAAGAAGGCGTGGTGGACGAGATCATGGGGCGCTATCTGTAGCGCTCACGACGTCCTGCTCAGTCGACGCAGGGGTGGGTGTTTGCTCCATTTCGGCAATATCTACGGGCGTTTCTGTTGCGACCGGCTGCGTGGCAGGGACAATGTTTTCGGGTACCTCGGATGTGTATTGGCTGATGTGCAGGCTGCTGCCGGCGGTATAGCTGAAAAGGTTTGCCACGGCTGTGCCGTCGGCACGCAGCAGTCGGTAGTCGCTTTGAATCAGATAGGCCGCCACTGACTTTCCGCCGTCGACCACCGCGACGACTTCAATGGCCGCCGTGTTGAGCCATTCGTTCGAGTGCATTTCGCATTGTGTGAACTCATGCCCCAGCCTTGCCGAAAACAGGAAAGGAGTGCGCACATTGGTTTGCCATTGGGCTCCAAACTCGACTGAAGTGCTGTTGGTAAATGCGCGCAGGCCGTCGGTTCGCTGCTCGCGGTACGCCGTCCAGCGAAATGTCTGGCTGGTGCTTTCGCTGTTGTGAGCATGACCGACAAGCACGTATTTATCGGTGCGCTGCAGTGTATAGAACGGCGACGTGTGCAGTTGCTCAAGGGGGGCCAGCAGCGGGTCCTTCACCGTGAACCACGGTAGGCTGGCCATGAAGGTAGGCTGCTGCGGCAGGTCCAGTGCAGTCGGTGTTATCCCGCAAAGCAAAGGTGCCACAGGCCGTGGATTGATGATGAGCGGAATCTGCAGACGCAGCGAGTGGACCTGAAGATCCGCCGGTTTCGAATAACCATTGAATCCCACGAAAGTGCCGGGAGCCAGGTAGATCTCACCGGATGCTGCTGCTGGTGGCAGCGCGCCCCAGGCGCTGATGCTTTGTCGTGCGCCGCTGCCCTTGTCGTTCCACAGTGGGTCGCTGGCGCTCGAGGCAATCACCAGATCGGCGCGAACACAGCGAATCGAATTGAGCGAGGGTTTTTCGTGACCGTTGGAGCATACCGATCCCAGTGCCACGTACCCTGCAGGCGGAATCGGGCGCCAGACAGCGCCGTCCTTTTTCGATCCCGAACCGGAATCCCGCCAGATCAACTCAAAATCATCGGGGCTGCGCAAGGCTTTACCTTTGCCAGCGTCGACACTGGGCGTCGGCGATTCGCACACCACGGCCACCACTTTGTTGCCATTGATGTTGCCCAGACCTGGCGCAACCACGTCGCCCAGCGGGAAGTAACCGGGAAGCAAATCGGGGGCGGGGGTGGGGCGCCAGAACGCAGCAGGCTTGGCTCGCGAACCATCGGTATCCCACATGCGCAGAAATTCGCTCGTGAAATTGATCAGCAGGTTGTCGAGCCTGATCGGTTCCATTTGCCTGGCAGGCAATGGAGTAGTGTCAGTTGTGGTCATAGTCATTCCTGATAGTAAAAAACGACTCGGGGTGAGTCGCGACCTGTTGCAGGTCTTACTATCCGGAAAGGGCGAGGGTTTCTTGCGGTAACTATGTATGAGTCAATGTGACCGGGTATTACCGATAGATGCCGTCTTTACCATGCCCGAGCATGGCGCGATTGCTGCGCAGGCTGATCATCTGTCTGATATCGATCCACTCGATTCCCTGAGCTTTCAGCTTCGGCAGTTCGCGCTCCAGCACTGCCAATGTCTGTGGATACGGGTGCCCGATCATCACCGCCGAACCCTGTTTGTGCGCCAGGTTGATCGCCGTCTGCAACTGTGCGGAGATCGCTGCTTCAGTGCGTTCGTCATCCAGAAACACATCCCGCGACACACTCGCCAGGTCGATCTTCTGCGCCTGCTGCGCGGCGACAGTCTGTGCGCTGGTGCGGCTGTCGACGAAGAACTTGTGCCGGCGCTGCAATTCGCCCATCAACCACGCCATCGCTAGGGGTTGCGCAGTCATGCGGCTGCCCATGTGGTTATTGATGCCAGCGGTGTAGGGGACCATTTTGAACGCCGCGTTGAGGCGTTTTTCCAGCTCTTCGATCGGCAGTTCCGGATGCCAGGCATAAGGCCCGGTGGCGGGGTCCATCGGCATGTGCAGGATGACGATCTTGCCGGCGCGATGGGCTTCGCGGGCAAATTCAGTGGCGTGCGGGGTATCAGGCATGATCGCCGTGGTCACCGGGCCGGGCAGGGCCAGCACGCGGCGATCCCGGGGCAGGTTCTGCCCCAGGTCGTCGATGATCAGTGTCAGGTAGGCTTTGTGTGGTTTGGTGCTGGCGGGCTCTGCATGAACAGCACCCGCCAGACAGCACAACAGAACGAAGACGAAACGCAAAGACATCCTCAACGGCCGGAGGTGATGCTCAGCCCTTTGAGCAGGCTCAAGGCCTGGGCCAATTGGTAATCGTCATCCTGTGGCATGGCCTTGGCCTTGCTGCCAGACCCGGTCGGTTTGTCCGCGCCGCCGTTGCCGTTGCCCAAGTGTCCTTGCAGGTCGGCTTCCTTGAAGTATTCGCCATCGGCCTCGCTGGTGATCTTGGCCTTGCGTACTTCGATGTCCGGGACAATGCCCTGAGCCTGGATCGAGCGGCCATTCGGCGTGAAGTACAACGCGGTGGTGATCTTCAGTGCGCGGTCGTTGTTCAGCGGCAGCACGGTTTGCACCGAGCCTTTGCCGAAACTGGTAGTGCCCATGACTACCGCGCGTTTCTGATCCTGCAGGGCACCGGCGACGATTTCCGAGGCCGAGGCGCTGCCACCGTTGATCAGCACCACCATCGGCACCGCTTCGCTTTCGTCTTTGCCGGTGGCCGAGAAGCGCAGTTCGGAGTTGGCGATCCGGCCTTTGGTGTAGACGATCAGGCCTTTGGTGATGAAGTGGTCGACCACCTCCACCGCTGCCTGCAACACGCCGCCCGGGTTGTTGCGCAGGTCGAGGATGATGCCGTTGAGTTTCTTGCCGTTGTCCTTGCGCATCTTCGCCAGGGCCTTGGAGACCTCATCGCCGGTCTTGACCTGGAACTGGGTGATGCGGATGTAGCCGTAGCCCGATTCAAGCAGCTGTGCCTTGACGCTCTTCACCTGAATCACCGCGCGTGCCAGCGTCACGTCGAACGGCGTGCCGCCATCGCGTACCAGCGTCAGGGTGATTTTCTGGCCGATCTTGCCGCGCATCTTGTCGACAGCTTCGGTCATGGTCTGGCCGCGCGTCGGCTGGCCGTTGATCTTGACGATGAAGTCGCCGGCCTGGATACCGGCCTTCGACGCCGGGGTGTCGTCGATTGGCGAAACGACTTTGATGAAACCGTCTTCGGCGCCGACTTCGATGCCCAGACCGCCGAACTCCCCGCTGGTGCTTTCCTGCAGCTCGGTGAAATCTTCAGGGCCCAGGTAGGCCGAGTGCGGGTCAAGGTTGCTGAGCATGCCCTTGATCGCGTTTTCCAGCAGGGTCTTGTCGTCCACCGGCTCGACGTAAGCGGCTTTGATCCGGTCCATGACCTCGGCAAAGGTGCGCAACTCTTCCAGCGGCAGCGGTGCCTTGGAGGTTGCGGCTGTGCCTGCCGGAGCGACGGCCGGGGCCGGTTGCGCGGCGAACGCCAGAGGCGCGCCGATCACCAGAGCGATCGTCAGGGCCAGCGAGGTAAGGCGGGACAAATGCAGCATGTCGAACGAACTCCTTAATTAGGCGGTGCGCTTATCCTTGCGCACGACACCATTGCGCCGGATCACTCGGGTGACCCTGCTGACGAATTGCGAAATACAGCGCTGATGTGTCCTGGCCGCCACTGTTTCCGACAGTGGAGATGGACTCACCGGCTTTAACCACATCACCGGCCGACTTGAGCAGCGTCTGGTTGTGACCGTAAAGACTCAGAAAACCGTTGCCGTGGTCGAGGATCACCAGCAGCCCGGCGCCGCGAAGCCAATCGGCGAACACTACGCGCCCCCCGTGTACGGCATGCACCTGGCTGCCGGCAGAGGCGCTGATCATCACGCCGTCCCACTTGGTGCGGGCGTCGTCGCCACGGCTTTCGCCGAAGCGTGCCAATAGTCGACCATCAACCGGCCACGGAAGTTTTCCCCGGGTTGCAGCAAAAGGGCCACCGAAGGTCTCGCCGCTGCTGGACACCAGCGCGCCGGGAGTAGATTTGACTGGTTTCCGTGGGGCGTCGCTGTTTTCAGCCTGCGCCTCACGCAAGCGCTTTTTTTCCGCTTCCTGCTGGGCGATCAGCGCTTTCTGCCGCGCTTCTTCTGCCTCACGGGCCTGGCGGGCCAGGGTTTCTTCAATGGTTTTAAGGACTTTAGACAGGTCTGCCTGATCCTGCTCGCGGGCGGCGAGTTTCTGATCGCGGGCTTTCACGTCATCGTTGAGCTTGGCGAGGACTTGCTGGCGTTCCTTGCGAACATTTTCCAGTTCGTCGCGCTGGGTGTCGAGGCTGCTTTTCTGCACCAGCAATTGTGCTTGCTGGGCGGCAATGTCTTTTTCGACATTGGCCAGCTGGCGCAGGGTTTCGTTGAAGTTCTTCAACTGCTCCAGGCGGGCCTGGCTCAGGTAATCGTAATAGGTGAGGGTGCGGGCGAATTTCTCGGGATTCTGCTGGTTGAGCAGCAGCTTGAGGTATTCCTGCCGGCCGTTCTGATAGGCCGCACGGGCTTGAATGGCGATCAGTCGCTGCTGTTCAGTGCGCGCGCTCTGGAGTTTTTTTTTCTCTGCATCGAGTCGCTGTAGCTCGGATTCGCTTTTCTGCAGTTCTTTCTGCAGCGCGTCGACCTGCTTCTGCAGCTTGCCCAGCTCGGTTTCAGTGCCCTTGAGTTCTTTCTGTACGCCGGATTTTTCTTCCTGGACTTTGCTCAGCAGCTTTTTCAGCTCGGCAATGTCCTGACGCGTGGCGTCCAACTGCTGTTGGGTTTGCGCGCGCTCGTCAGCGAAGGCCGGTTGGAGCAGGCAGGTCAGAGCGAGGGCGATCAGGACGCGGAGCATAGAGGCGGGCGGCACCAGGGTAATGGACGGCCTAGTATGCCCGCCCGAGGCTGCAAAAAAAACGCCCAATTGGGGCTGTGTGATAACTGGCCTGAAAAACACCACAAACCAATGTAGGAGTGAGCCTGCTCGCGATGGCGTACTTACATTCAACAGAGTAGTCGACTGTCAGATGGCTATCGCGAGCAGGCTCACTCCTACAGGGTTTTGCGGTGTTTTCTGGACCGGGTCAGACCAGAATCGAGGTGCCGGTCATTTCCGCCGGTTTTTCCAGACCCAGCAGTTTCAGCATGGTCGGCGCCACGTCCGCCAGCACGCCGCCTTCACGGACTTTCAGGTCACGCTTGCCGACATAAATGAACGGCACCGGCTCGGTGGTGTGCGCGGTGTGCGCCTGGCCGGTAGATTCATCGGCCATCTGCTCGACGTTGCCGTGGTCTGCGGTGATCAGCGCTTCGCCACCGACTTTTTCCAGGGCGTCGACAATGCGACCGACGCAGGTGTCGAGGCATTCAACAGCCTTCACTGCCGCGTCGAACACGCCGCTGTGGCCAACCATGTCGCCGTTGGCGTAGTTGACCACGATCACGTCGTAACGCTGGTTTTCGATGGCGTCGACGATGCGGTCGGTCACCTCAGGTGCGCTCATTTCCGGCTGCAAGTCGTAAGTAGCGACTTTCGGCGACGGGATCAGGATGCGCTCTTCACCCGGGAACGGTTCTTCACGACCGCCGGAGAAGAAGAAGGTCACGTGCGCGTATTTCTCGGTTTCTGCGATGCGCAGCTGGGTTTTGCCGTTTTTCGCCAGATAGTCGCCCAGCACGTTTTCCAGGCTGCCCGGGGCGAATGCCGACGGTGCCGGAATGCTTGCCGCGTATTGGGTCAGCATGACAAAACCGGCCAGTTTCGGCTGGCGTGCGCGTTCGAAATCCTTGAAGTCGTCTTCGACGAACACGCGAGTCAGCTCGCGGGCACGGTCGGCGCGGAAGTTCATGAACACCACGGCGTCGCCGTCTTCAACCTTCACCGGTTCGCCGATGGACGTGGCTTTGACGAATTCGTCGCTCTCGCCGCGCGCATAAGCGGCCTCGAGACCTTCCTGCGCAGTGGCCGCGTTGAACTCGCTGTTGCCGTCGACGATCAGGTTGTACGCCTGAGCGACACGATCCCAACGGTTATCACGGTCCATGGCGAAGTAGCGACCAATAATGCTGGCGATGCGGCCCTTGCCGAGTGCCTGGAAGGTCGCATCGAGCAGTTCGATCGACGAGGCGGCGCTTTTCGGCGGTGTGTCGCGGCCATCGAGGAAGGCGTGCAGGTAGATTTTTTCGGCGCCGCGCTTGAAGGCCAGTTCGGCCATGGCGATCAGGTGATCCTGGTGGCTGTGCACGCCGCCATCGGAGAGCAGACCCATGAAATGCACGGCCTTGCCGGCGGCCACGGCTTTATCCACCGCGGCGCAGATGGTCGGGTTTTCGAAGAATTCGCCGTCGCGGATCGACTTGGTCACGCGCGTGAAGTCCTGATACACCACGCGGCCGGCGCCGAGGTTCATGTGGCCGACTTCAGAGTTGCCCATCTGGCCGTCCGGCAGGCCGACGTCCATGCCGCTGCCCGAGATCAAGCCATTCGGCACGCTGGCCCAGAGGCGATCGAGAACAGGCTTCTTCGCCGCGAAAACGGCGTTGGATTCGGGGCTGTCGCTGTGACCGAAGCCGTCGAGAATCATCAGGACCAAAGGTTTAGGCGTAGTCGTCATGGAATCCACTCGTGGCTAATAAAGAAGAGGGCGATGGAAAAGGGAGTTGGAGTTTAAAGCTAAGTTCCGACCGCGTCACCGCCGGACGGGGTTTGGCCGACCATAGTGGCTGTGTATACTGGCCGACATTTTAACGCCCTGGAACCTCCTTCGATGGTTGCTCACCTGATTGAATTTGCCACTAACCACTACATTCTTGTCGGTATCTTCGTCGTACTGCTGGCTCTGCTGCTGGCGCACACGATGCAGGGCGGCGGTAAAAGCCTGAGCACCGGCGAGCTGACCGCGCTGGTCAACAAAGATGCAGGCGTGGTGGTGGACATCCGTCCGGCCAAGGATTTCGCTGCCGGCCATATCGTTGGCGCGGTGAACATTCCCCAGGACAAACTGGCTGCGCGCGTTGCCGAGCTGGAAAAGCACAAGGCCAAGACCATCATTCTGGTCGACGCCCTGGGCCAGACCGCCGGCACCCACGCCCGCGAACTGATGAAATCCGGCTTCACTGCCGCCAAGCTGTCCGGCGGGATTTCCAGCTGGAAAGGCGACAACCTGCCGCTGGTGAAGTGATATGAGCGAAGTCATCGTCTACTCCAGCGATTACTGCCCTTATTGCTCGCGAGCCAAGTACCTGCTCGAGAACAAAGGCGTGGCCTTCAAAGAGATCAAGGTCGATGGCAAGCCGCAGGTGCGCGCCGAAATGACCCAGAAAGCCGGACGCACGTCCGTGCCGCAGATCTGGATCGGCAGCCAGCACATCGGCGGTTGTGATGATTTGTATGCCCTGGAGCGCGCCGGCAAGCTCGACGCGCTGCTCAAGGCCTGAACGGCTGCACCCACGTACAGCACTCCCTAAAAGACCCAAGATCGATAAGGATCTGAGATGACTGACCAACAGAACACTGCAGCCAGCGAAGAAGAAACCGCACCGCAATTCTCCTTGCAGCGCATCTACGTACGCGACCTGTCCTTTGAAGCCCCGAAAAGCCCGGCGATCTTCCGCCAGCAGTGGGATCCGGCTGTCGCGCTGGATCTGAACACTCGTCAGAAAGCGCTGGAAGGCGATTTCTACGAAGTTGTGCTGACCCTGTCGGTTACCGTGAAAAACGGTGAAGAAGTGGCCTTCATTGCTGAAGTGCAACAGGCCGGTATCTTCCTGATCAAGAACCTGGACGCGGCTTCGATGAGCCACACCCTGGGTGCGTTCTGCCCGAACATTCTGTTCCCGTACGCGCGCGAAACCCTGGACAGCCTGGTGACCCGTGGTTCGTTCCCGGCCCTGATGCTGGCCCCGGTGAACTTCGACGCCCTGTACGCGCAAGAGCTGCAGCGCATGCAGGAAAGCGGCGAGACGCCAACCGTTCAATAAGACGGTTTAGCAACACCCCATGTGGGAGCGAGCCTGCTCGCGATAGCGGTCTGTCAGACACATCAAAGTTGACTGACACTCCGTAATCGCGAGCAGGCTCGCTCCCACATTTGTTTTGCGGTGTTACTTGAAGTCGTTCTGGCGCCAGGCTTCGTACACAGCGACCGCCACGGTGTTGGACAGGTTCAGGCTGCGGCAGCCTTCGCGCATCGGCAGGCGCAGGCGCTGTTCCGGCGGCAGCGCGTCGAGCACTTCCGGCGGCAGGCCACGGCTTTCCGGGCCAAACAAAAACGCATCACCCGGGACGAACGCGGCATCATGAAACGGCCGCGAGCCTTTGGTGGTGAACGCGAACAGCCGTGGATTGCCCAGGCTCTCCAGGCAACTGGCCAGATCCGCATGACGTTGCAGCGTGGCATATTCGTGGTAGTCGAGACCGGCACGGCGCAAGCGCTTGTCGTCCATCTCGAAGCCCAACGGTTCGATCAAATGCAGGTGGCAGCCGCTGTTGGCGCACAGCCTGATAACGTTGCCGGTATTCGGCGGAATTTCTGGTTGAAAAAGGATGACGTGAAACATGCACGGCTCCGAAGGTAAAGATGAGCGGCATTCTACGCCGCCTGTGGACAACCGTTCGAAACTATTCCCGCGGGTGATCGGTTCGCTGGCGATTGTCGGCGTGATGATCGGTTTGATGATCGGTCGCCTGACCACGCCGGACCCAAGCGTGCTGCAGCAAGTTGAAGTGCGCGATGGCGGCCTGGTGGTGTGGTTCAACAACGAGCCGAAGCTGCACGGCGAAATCATCGATGGCACCGTGGCGCTGCTGTTTCAGGCCGAAGGCCCGGCGCAGAACGGCCAGTTCAAACTCAGTGGCAAGGACGTGAACTGGCGCACGCGCAAGAGTGACGGCGGCTTGCTGTTGACGGTGCTGGCGGCGCGGCCGCTGCTGGGCGAGTGGGTCGGCAGCGAAGTCGATGATCGCTGGCGCCTGGAAGTCCGCTTGCAAGAACGCTAGTAGCGTCATTTTTACAGATGTTCGCTCCGACGCTCTTGGGTGTCGTTTCCCACTGAGACTGTCTACTTTTCCGATCTCCATTCAACACCAGCGCACGCTATCGTTCGCACTTTCAAACGGCAGGATGCCGACCCCCTTCGTCTCTTGCCTGGATGCCAGGGACGTCTTTTCAAGGATGAAAATATGCCATTAAAACCACCTCGCGGTGGCAGCACTCGCGTGGATACTGATGTTCACACGCAGCCGAATCGAAGTGCGGACAAGGATTTTTCACAGGCTGACACGCTCGGCCGCGATGGCACGACCCCTTGGGCTCGCGTCGATGATCCGAAGCTGCGGAACAGCTCACCTGGCGATGATGCCGGCCGCGATACCAGCATGCCGGTGCCGATGGTCGAGATTCGTCCGGCGCCGCTCCCTGCTGAAACCCCTCCGGTCATGTACAAGTCGCTGGAGAATTACGGGATAAAGTCAGTGGCCGTGCTGCCGGACGCCGACAGCGACGGCTTCAGGGTGTACAAAAATCGCCAGTATGTGAATGTGCCTGACGGCGGCATCGTGTTGGTCGGGGTAGACCCGGACACGGGATTTCATCGCGCTCGACTGGCAAGCGAGTTACTGCCGTCCGGACCATTGCTGTTGCGTGACATCGAGAGCGGCATCTGGCATCCGCACAACGACTTTAACGCACACACCACTCCTCTGGCCGACGCAAGCTTGCACGTCTTTCGTACCGGGCTTGATCTGCACGGCGTAGCCCCCGGCAGCGACGGCCTGATACATCACGATGGCAAACTCTACGTAGCCATCGACGAACAGGTGTATCAGGTGATGCAGGATCTTGATGCATCCCGTCCCGAATACAGGGTGTGGCGTCTGGTCAATCCCAAGGATCCTGTTGCCACGGACAGCGCCAATATTTACCGCGCCAGTCGCAGCGGTGAAACCCGAGCCATCGTTCGAAACGAGCAGGGTATTTGGGTATCCATCCTCACTGGATTGAGGGGAGGCATGCAACGCAATGACCCCGCCCCCGCCAACCCGCTCAACTTTCATCGACCCTGGCTCGACAGCCCCGGCCCCTCGGCAATCCTGCCACCGGCGGTTGCAACCACGCGGGCACAGGTCAAACGCTACTTTGCCGATGCAACCGATCAACATGCCGATGACTTCATTGCGCGTTTCGGTGAATCGACGGCGGCAGAGGTGGAGCTCAAGCGAATGCAGCTCGAGTTCCCGCTATTGGACCGTGAGATAACTGCGTGGGAGAGTGCTTATAAGGGTAACGACAGCGCCGAGCGCACTCGACGACTGGATATCGGTGCTCGCATGCGTCGGCTGTATAAATGGCAGGGGGAAGCTTCGGAAAAGGTCTACCGAGACGGACGGCTGGTCGGTTTCAGGCTGGATTTGCACTTGGGGCACCGCGGAAACCTGACGCTTCCCGTTTTCGTCACGCGACTTGGCTCTGTGGTTGCTCTTCGGCTAGAGGGGACCACATCGAACAACCTGGGAAATCTGTTTTCGAGGTTTTCGCACATTGAAACCCTCGAAGTACACGGACTCAGCGGTAAGAACAATGGGCTGCTTGCCGAGATCAACGTACTCGCAGCATTGCGAGTTCTGGAAATACGCGAAACCTCCCTCTGGCTGCCGTCGATCAGTCAGCAACATTTCACCGGTTTGAGCCGTTTGCAGGAGTTGAGCCTTTCCAATTGCAGTATCTGGCCCAGGCTCTCAGTGATGGGGATGAACGAGTTGCGGGTACTGCGCCTGCGCTCCTGTGATCTGGAACTGTTTCCCTCCGGACTGACCTTCTTGCCCGTCGCGTCGCGTTTACGGGTGCTGGATCTGTATCACAATCCGAAGTTGCGGGATGCACCCAACGTCACCCTGATGTCCGAATTGCGCGAATTGAATTTGTCGCATACCAGTATACGTCAGCCGCCCGTCGGGCTTGGTCTTCCCAACGGTCCGACGCGGCTTGAGGTACTGAACCTGTCGCACAACCCGCTTGTCGTGGCGCCGACGCTCAGAGGAATGCCCGCATTGGTGGAGGTGGATCTCAGCCGGACGTTCATCCAGCATTTCCCGGAAGGCGTCACCTTCGAGGTGCCGAAAACACGGCTGGATCTTTCCTTGACCTCGATCCTGTCGATCCCCGAGACCGTTGAACTGAGGACGGGGATTGAGCTGGATGGCGCGCGGATATCCGATCCGACCTCCCTGCGACGACTGATTGCTGCGCGTCGACAGACAGACCGCGATGTTTGGCTTGATAGAGGACATCCAGGTGTGGGGATCAATCACTGGTTGCACAATGTTCCTGCGGCGCAACACTTTACAAAAATTGCCCTGTGGAACTCACTTGCCGATCAAGAGAATTCGCCAATGATGAGACGCTTCGCTGAGCTGGTGCGCACACCGGAGTTTGTGGTCGAACGTCCGCTTTTACAGCGTCGCGTCTGGTCGTTTCTCGCGCATTTCAAAAAGACCAGTCTCGGCGAGCAGGAAGTTTTGCGGGACATGGCGGTCACCGAGCCCAGCCCAGGAAAGATGCTGGACAGGCTGGAAGAGGAAATAAAGAAGTTTGACCCGACGTGGCAGCATCAGCCGCTCCATCAGTTGCCAAAACACCCAAAACTTGGATGACGCTGAAGTGACGGCCTGTATGAAAGCGGAAATCCGAGAACTGCGTTTATGCGGGAGCTCGACAGAACGCTTGAACGGGATCAGCGGTCAGCAGTTTTGAAAAGAAGCTGGCCAGGACCACTAACCGGCAGGATGCCGAAACCATCGTCCCTTGCGTGAATGCCAAGGGCGAGTTCTTCAAGGATGAAAAACATGCCAGTAAAACCACCTCGCAGTGGCAGTACCCACGTGAATGTTCCCGGTAGCCCGAGCCGCCCCGGTGATGTGGATACTTCGCTCCCCGATCCATCGATCCGCAGAAGCGTCGACTCAGGTCTTGCGCTCGATGACCTGCAGCTGCGAACCGGGCCATCCCGCGATACACACGCTGATGTCGTCCGCCCGGAGCCGGCCGTGCTGGTTCAAATGACTGCCGTTGACATCCCGCATCCGGCAGCCGTGCCGCTACTGGAGAATTACTTGATCGGCGCCGGGATAACGCTTCCAGATGCCGACAGCCGTGGCCTCAGGGCGTTTAACAAGCGTTATTACGTCGATCTGTCAGAGGGCGGCACTGTTCTGGTCGCAATGGATCCGGTCGATGCAACGTATCGAGCACGGTTGCCCAATGAGCGGCATCCTTCCGGCCCCGAGTTGGTGCGCGACATTGACAGCGGTTTCTGGCATCCACGGGAGGGCGTTGACTTGACCCTTCGAGCGCAGGTGAAAAAAAACCTTCCGGAACTGTCCGATCGACAAGCGGATGACGTTGTATCCCGGTTTGGTGACAAGGATACGTTAGAGACTGAACTCAAACGCATTCAACTGGGTTTGCCGCAGTTGGAGCGTGAGCTCAGCACCTGGACGAATGCCCTCAAGGACTCTCCCGGCGCCGATTACGCGAGTCGACTGTCACTGAGTGCCAAGCTGATTCAACTGTACAAGTGGCAAGGCAGCAAGCTCGACCCTTGGGGGCGAATCTATCGCGGCGGGCGAATGGCGGGTTTCAGGATGGATATCGATCTAAGCGAATGGCCGATGCAAAGGGCCCCACTTTTTTCTACACCCATCAATTCCGTTGTTTCTCTTACTCTGAGAGGTTCTTCGTCACAAACACCGCAGGATTTCTTCGCCGGTTTTCCCAGCCTTGAAACACTGAGGACGTCAGGCCAAATGATGTATGGACTGCCCGACGGAGTCGGACGGCTCACGGAGTTGCGCGTGGCGGACTTGAGTAACCCTCTGCTCCACCTTTCGCGAGCCGATATTGAACAATTGAAACAGCTGTCACGTTTGCGCGAGCTGAACCTGGAAGGCCATCCCCTCGGGCATGGTTTTTCGATACGCGATATGACTGAGTTGCGGGTGTTGAAACTGGGTAATACCAGTCTTGTCGGCTTGCCTGCCGGACTGAACGAGTTGGCCGGATGGTCGCGGTTACAGGTATTGGATCTTCAACGAAATCCTTTTTTAGGGCGGGCGCCTGACGTTACCGGGATGTCCGAGCTGCGGGTATTGAATCTGACGCAGACCGGTATCAGCCAGCTTCCTGGCGGGCTGGGCACCGGGAATGGCCCCAAAGGCTTGGAAATATTGAAACTCGGCGAAAATTCGCTGTTTGATGCGCCTTCGCTCGAAGGAATGAGCAAGTTGCGGGAACTTGATCTTTCCAGCACGGAAATCGACAAGTTTCCCGACGGCATCACGTCTGAAATTCCCGTGACAGTATTGAATCTCGCGAACAATCGAATCAGATCGATTCCCGAATCAGTGGAGCTTAGAGCAGGCTTCAACTTGACCGGAAATCCTATTACAGACCCCGCGTCCCTGCGGCGATTGATATTTGCGCGTCGACAAACGGGCACCGATATCTGGTTGGGAGTAGAGAGCGTTGATACGTCGGCGGATCTCTGGCTACGACATGTGCCACACGCGCAAGCTCCAGAGAAACTGGCGCTTTGGGACAGGTTGAACAGCTTTTCTGAAAGCAGTTTGTTCTCGCGGATTCGAAATCTGAGCCGTACGCCTGAATTCTTCGTAGAACGTCAGCTATTAGAGCGCCGGGTCTGGGCGTTTCTCGAAAGTTTCGAAAAGGCAGGCGCTGTTGAACGGTCTCGCCTGAGGGACGTAGCCAGGAAGGAAACGAGTCCAGGAAAGATGCTGGAAAGGCTGGAGGAGGAAATAAAGGCACTTGATCCCGGGCGACAGAATCAGCCCTTGCATCATCTACCCAAGCGTCCGAGGCTCGACTGACCCCGGGACTGCGGTGTAAAAGCGGGAATCCCTGACCTGCCTGTATCAGGGTTCCCAAAACGGGCGGACTTCGCTATGCGCGTCGGTCCGGTGTAAAGAGGGAACCCCCGGCCTGCCTGTACCAAGGATCCCAAAAGGGTGGGCGCATCGCGTTGCGGTGTGTGCCCGGTGTAAAGAGGGGAATCCCCGGCCTGCCTGTACCAAGGTCCCCGAAACGGGTGGTGAATCGAATCACCTGTGAGAGGTATTGCAGGGGGCGTGCCAGGTTTTAAAATGTTGAAACAAAAAAGCTGATCAGAAACGCGAAAGCCCCGGAATTCGGGGCTTTCGTGTTTTTCAATAAAGGGTTCTTCAGTGTTTTCAGGAGTGGTTGTGGCGATACGGCTGTGCGCGATCACGGGTCATTGTGCATTGATGCGGTGCACGGTGGCCCCTCACCCTGACCCTCTCCCAGAGGGAGAGGGGACTGACCGGGTCGCCCGGTCAAATTACGTCGACCTGAGATACCGAGCCGAACTCAGGCCTCGAAACCACCCGAGATCGGCTCCCTTTCCCCTCTCCCCCTTGGGGGCGGTCCGACGTTTCGGGAGGGCTGGGGTGAGGGGGATCGATCCTGAGTAAACGACAATCCTTAAGCGTTAACCCTCATCCCCCTCATCATCATCCCCACCATCAACCTTCATACCCAATTCCTTGATCTTGCGCGTCAGGGTATTGCGCCCCCAACCCAGCAACACCGCGGCATCACGCCGACGTCCGGCGGTATGCTTCAACGCCGTCTCGATCATGATCCGCTCAAACGCCGGCACCGCACTGTCGAGCAGGCTCGACTGACCGCGCGCCAATGCCTGATCCGCCCACTGACGTAGCGCCTGTTCCCAGTTGGTTACTGGTGCGGAGTCCTGTGGCAGGCTCAACAGTTCCGGCGGCAAGTCGCTGATATGCACCTCGCGCCCGGACGCCATCACGGTGATCCAGCGGCACGTATTCTCCAGTTGACGCACGTTGCCCGGCCACGGCAGATTTTTCAGGTATTCCTCGGTTTCGCTTTTCAGCAGTTTCGGCTCGACCGCCAGTTCCTGCGCGGCGCGGCTAAGGAAGTGCTTGGCCAGGGTCGGAATGTCTTCGCGACGATCCGACAGGCGCGGGATGTGGATGCGGATCACGTTGAGGCGGTGGAACAAGTCCTCACGGAATTTGCCGGCGTGCACCAGGGTTTCCAGATTCTGGTGCGTCGCCGCAATGATGCGCACGTCGACCTTGACCGGTACATGGCCGCCAACACGATAGAACTCGCCGTCGGCCAATACGCGCAACAGTCGAGTCTGTGTGTCAGCCGGCATGTCGCCGATTTCATCGAGGAACAATGTGCCGCCATCAGCCTGTTCAAAACGGCCGCGACGCAGGTTCGCCGCGCCGGTGAACGCGCCTTTCTCATGGCCGAACAGCTCGGATTCCATCAGATCCTTGGGGATCGCCGCCATGTTCAGTGCAATGAACGGCGAGGCCGCGCGTGGGCTGTGGCGGTGCAGAGCGTGGGCGACCAGTTCTTTACCGGTGCCGGATTCACCGTTGATCAGCACGGTGATGTTGGAGTGGCTCAAGCGCCCGATGGCGCGAAACACTTCCTGCATCGCCGGCGCTTCGCCGATGATTTCCGGGGTGCGGGTCAACGCCGGCACGACTTCCAGGCCTTGCTGTTCTTGGGCGTGCTGATTGGCACGCTTGACCAGCGACACCGCCTCATCGACGTCGAACGGCTTCGGCAGGTACTCGAACGCGCCGCCCTGATAGGAGGCGACAGCGCTGTCCAGATCGGAATGAGCGGTCATGATGATGACCGGCAACCTTGGGTGTTGCTCGCGGATTCGCGCCAACAGATCCAGACCACTGGCACCCGGCATGCGAATGTCGGAAATGATCACGTCAGGCTGCTGACGGGCCAGACGACTCATCACACCGTCGGCACTGTCGAAGCTCTGGGTGGTCATGCCTTCCTGCTGCAAGGCCTTTTCCAGAACCCAACGGATAGAACGGTCGTCATCGACGATCCATACGGTTTCACTACGGCTCATGTCGATGTGGCTCCTTGTTCCAGTGGCAGAAAGATCGAGAACGTGGTGTGGCCTGGGTGGCTGTCACACTCGATCAGGCCCTGGTGCTGGCTGATGATGTTCTGGGTAATGGCCAGACCGAGCCCGGTACCGTCCGGGCGTCCGCTGACCATGGGAAAGAAAATGGTTTCCTGAAGTTCCGCCGGGATCCCGGGGCCGTTGTCGATGATCTCGATCTTGGTCACCAGGCGATGGCGGATGTGGCCGATGGTGAACTGGCGCATGGCGCGGGTGCGCAGGCTGATGCGGCCCAGACGCAGCTCGTTCTGGCTGCTGATCGCCTGCATCGCGTTGCGCACGATGTTCAACACCGCCTGAATCATTTGCTCGCGGTCGATCAATACGTCGGGAATGCTTGGGTCGTAATCGCGCACCAAGGTGATGCAGCCCTGACTTTCCGCTTCGACCAGTTGGCAGACGCGCTCCAGCACTTCGTGGACGTTGCACATCGCCAGCGACGGCAGCTTGTTCGAGCCGAGCATGCGGTCGACCAGATTGCGCAGGCGGTCGGCTTCTTCAATGATCACGTTGGTGTAATCGCGCAGACTTTCTTCCGGCAGCTCGCGGGCCAGCAATTGTGCTGCGCCGCGGATGCCGCCGAGCGGATTCTTGATCTCGTGGGCGAGACCGCGCACCAGCATCTTGCTGGTTTCCTGTTTGGACAGCTGTGCCTCTTCCTTGGTGATCCGCAGCAAGCGGTCACGCGGATGGACTTCCAGCAGAAGCATGGTCGCGCCATTGCTGAGGATTGGCGTCACCGCGTAATCCACGGTCAAGGTCTGGCCGGTGAGCGCGGTGAGCATGGCTTCGCGCTTGGTAAACGGATGCGCCTGTTCCACCGCCTGGCGCAGGGAATTGAGCGCCTCGGTGGATTCAGTGAACAGCTCGCTGATGAATTGCCCATGGCTGCGCTGCCCGCTGATGGCGAGCAGCATCTCCGCCGCCGGGTTCATGTACTCGAGGCGCAATTCGGCGTCGAGCAGGATCGTGGCGGTGGTCAGGTTGTCGAGCAGCAAACGGTGGATTGCGTCGCTAATAGTCATCGGAGCCTCTTTTGGGGGCGGAGCGTGCGCAAATAACAAGCGTCGGTGAACGGAAAATGCAAAAACCAAACCAAGGCTCTGAAAAGAAGCGTCAAACGCCTGAAACAGGCGTTTGACGCTCGTTTGAGTGGCAGGGTGCCAGCTCGAACGGGAAGTTTCGAACCAAAATGGGTTGGATTGTGGGTACGGTGCAATCCATTGCACCAATATAGTGCGCAAAGCTGAGCGGCGTTAGAAGAAACGCAGGAAGGGGTTTTTCGGCTCAGGCGGTTTGTCTTTCAGTGGGCATTCCGGGCGCACGCCGTAGTCTTCGGCGACGCAGGGTTTGATCTGGCGTTTTTGCGCGAGAGAAATGCGCTGCATGTGGAAAGGCTGGTTGGCGGTGCGTTCGACCGTTCGCCCCTGTGCATCGAGGATTTCCACTGAAAGGTTATGGCTGCCACGATCAATGTTGTTCAGCGGGAACACCGGACTCAGACCTGGTTCGCCGGTGGCCTGTCCATCCAGCAACAGCCGGTAGCGATGGCCTTTTTGCAGGCCCGGCTCGCTGGTGACGCTGACGATGATTTCGCCGGCACTGCTGCGAATCGTGGCATCGGGCTCGGGCACCAGAATGCGCAGCATGTCGTAGTGGAAGGGCGGCTGTTCCGGGGATTTTTTCGCCGTGGAAATCGGCGCAGCGGCGCTGGGATTGGCCGACATGCGATTGCTGGTCGCGATGGGCACCCGTTTGGCGTTGCCGCGGGGCTGGTCGGTGTAGACACGATTGCCCTGAGCATCGGTATAGGTGAAGACCTCGGCTGAGGCCAGCAGCGTCATCAGCGCCAACACGACGAACAAACATGCGCGGATCATGGCTTGTGCACCCGCTGCACGCTGAGAGGTACTGGTGGGCTCTGCTGGATGATCGTCTGTCCGTCGATCACCTGCACCGCGAGGCGATGTTCGCCGCGATCGACGTTCACCAGTTGCAGGATCGGCACGTTGCTCGGCTGACCGTAAGGCTCATCGTCCAATACCAGCCTCAACTGATGCGGCGGCTGTAGGCGCGGCTTGATCAGCACTTGGACGGTGAAGGTGCCGTTATTGGCGCGCAGGGCTTCTTCAGTTGGCAGGCCGGCCAGTTCAAGAATGTCGTAGGCGTTGCGCGCAGGCTCACGGTTGGCGGTTTCGGGCGCGGGTGATGCGCTGGGTGCCTGCGGCTCGACACGATTGAGCGGCGGTAACTCCACTGGCTGCGCCTGCACGCCATCGGGCGAGTGATCGCTGTACACCGTGTTGCCGTTGGCGTCGGTGTACTTGTAGATCTGCGCGGCGGCGGGCAGGGCGATCAGCAGCAGAATGTAGAGAAAGGTGCGACCCATGAAATCGACCGGGATTGAAAGCGATGGGGTGCAGCATAGGCCAGACGCGGTGGTTGGCCCAACCCGGTAAACATTCAGAGATCATTCAGACACCACAAATCCCCTGTAGGAGTGAGCCTGCTCGCGATGGCGTAGTGTCAGTCAGCATCACCTTCAATGATCCACCGCTATCGCGAGCAGGCTCACTCCTACAGGGATTTGCGTCGAGCCATAAATCGCAATAAAAAAGGCCTCCCGAAGGAGGCCTCTTTCACTCACGCCACGTAACGCGGCGCTACCGGATCAGCAGCTGTAGTACAGCTCATATTCCAGTGGGTGTACGAAGGTGCGAACCTTGATTTCTTCTTCCGATTTCAGCGCGATGTAAGCGTCGATGAAGTCGTCGGAGAACACGCCGCCCTTGGTCAGGAACGCGCGGCCCTTGTCCAGCTCTTCCAGGGCTTCTTTCAGGCTGCCGCAAACTTGTGGGATCTCTTTCGCTTCTTCAGGCGGCAGGTCGTACAGGTTTTTGTCGGCAGCGTCGCCTGGGTGGATCTTGTTCTGGATGCCGTCCAGACCAGCCATCAGCAGTGCTGCGAAGGCCAGGTACGGGTTGGCAGCCGGATCCGGGAAGCGTGCTTCGATACGGCGGGCTTTCGGGCTCGACACGTAAGGAATACGGATCGAAGCGGAACGGTTGCGAGCCGAGTAGGCCAGCATTACCGGAGCTTCGAAGCCTGGCACCAGACGCTTGTAGGAGTTGGTCGCCGGGTTGGTGAAGCCGTTCAGGGCCTTACCGTGTTTGATGATGCCGCCGATGAAGTACAGAGCGGTATCGGACAGGCCGGCATAGCCTTCACCTGCGAAGGTGTTCTTGCCGTCTTTCCAGATCGACATGTGTACGTGCATGCCCGAACCGTTGTCGCCGTACAGTGGCTTCGGCATGAAGGTCGCGGTGCGGCCGTAAGCGTCAGCAACGTTGTGCACAACGTACTTCAGGGTTTGGGTTTCGTCGGCTTTCTTCACCAGGGTGTTGAACTTGACGCCGATTTCGTTCTGGCCGGCAGTCGCCACTTCGTGGTGGTGAACTTCAACGGTCAGGCCCATTTCTTCCAATGCGTTGCACATGGAGGTACGGATTTCGTGGTCGTGGTCGAACGGTGGCACCGGGAAGTAGCCGCCTTTGACGCCTGGACGGTGACCTTTGTTGCCGCCTTCGATGTCCTGGTCGGACATCCACGAACCTTGCTCGGAGTAGATCTTGAACATCGAGCCGGAGATGTCCGACTTGAATTTCACCGAGTCAAAGATGAAGAACTCAGGCTCTGGACCAGCGAACACGGTGTCACCGATACCGGTGGCTTTCAGGTGTTCTTCAGCACGCTTGGCGATCGCACGTGGGTCGCGGTCGTAGCCTTGCATGCTCGAAGGTTCGATGATGTCGCACACCAGGATCAGGGTGGCGTCTTCGGTGAACGGGTCGAGAACGGCAGTTTCGTCAACCGGCATCAGGATCATGTCGGAGGCTTCGATGCCTTTCCAGCCAGCGATGGAGGAACCGTCGAACATCTTGCCGACTTCGAAGAAGTCTTCATCCAGCGCATCGCGAGCCGGCATGGTCACGTGGTGCTGAGTGCCTTTGGTGTCCGTGAAGCGCAGATCAATCCACTTGACGTCATGATCTTTGATGAGTTGAACCGTCTTCGACATATGTCCTCCGGGTGGCTTCGGGCTTGGTAGTGGATGCCCTTGAATTTGGGTGATGCCGGCGCGAATACTCTGCCAAGGCAACCTGCCTCACAAGGGAGCAAATTGCATGCCAGTGCCCCAGCATGGGTTTTTTGCCCCAGATTCACGCTTATTAAGGTGCAAAGCGCCTGAATGCGGAAAATCTCGCCCTTTAATGTAGCGTCGTAAAACGAAAATGACCTGTTTTGGTGCGTGCAAAACCTTCTGCACATTAACTGGTTAAACCTTGAGCAATTTCCGCTATAATCCGCGCCCCCCTTTTTCGGCTGGCCGTTCGCGCGCTGTTTTCATGAAACTAATCGTAAAAGTCTTCCCCGAGATCACCATCAAAAGCCGACCTGTCCGGACGAAGTTCATCCGCCAGCTGGCCAAGAACATCCGCACCGTGCTCCGCGACCTGGACCCGGCCGTGGTGGTGAACGGTGTGTGGGACAATCTCGAGCTGGAAACCCGCGTTACCGACCCCAAAGCCTTGAAAGAGATGGGTGAGCGCCTGACCTGCATGCCGGGCATCGCGCACTTCCTGCAGATCGACGAGTACCCGCTGGGCGACTTCGACGACATCACCGAGAAGTGCAAACAGCACTACGGCGATGCACTGGCCGGGAAGATTTTCTCGGTGCGCTGCAAGCGTGCCGGCAAGCACACCTTCAGCTCGATGGACGTCGAAAAATACGTCGGCAGCAAGCTGCGCCGTGAGTGCGGTGCCGCCGGTATCGACCTGAAAGCGCCGGAAATCGAAGTCCGTATCGAAGTTCGCGACAAACGGTTGTTCGTCATTCACAGCCAGCACAACGGCATCGGCGGCTACCCGCTCGGCGCCCTGGAGCAGACGCTGGTATTGATGTCCGGCGGCTTTGACTCGACGGTTGCGGCCTACCAGATCATTCGTCGCGGCCTGATGACGCACTTCTGCTTCTTCAATCTGGGCGGTCGTGCCCACGAATTGGGCGTGATGGAAGTCGCGCATTTCATCTGGAAGAAGTACGGCAGCTCGCAACGCGTGCTATTTGTCAGTGTTCCGTTCGAAGAAGTGTTGGGCGAAATTCTCGGCAAAGTCGATAACAGTCATATGGGCGTCGTATTGAAGCGTATGATGTTGCGCGCGGCCTCCAACATCGCCGACCGTCTGCACATCGAAGCGCTGGTCACCGGCGAGGCGATCTCCCAGGTGTCGAGCCAGACGCTGCCGAACCTGTCGGTGATCGACTGCGTGACCGACAAACTGGTCCTGCGTCCGCTGATCGTGGCGCACAAGCAGGACATCATCGACACGGCCAACGAGATCGGCACCGCCGATTTCGCCCGGCACATGCCGGAATACTGCGGGGTTATTTCGGTCAATCCGAAGACCGCCGCCAAACGCGGTCGCGTTGAGCACGAAGAGAAAGAATTCGACATGGCGGTCCTCGAGCGTGCGCTCGAAAACGCCAAACTGGTGCCGATCGATCGGGTGATCGACGAATTGGGCCAGGACGTACAGATTGAAGAAGTCAGCGAAGCACTGGCCGGCCAGATCGTGATCGACATCCGTCACCCGGATGCCGCCGAGGATGAGCCGCTGGAACTCGCTGGCGTAGAAGTACAGACGATGCCGTTCTACGCAGTGAACGCTCGTTTCAAGGAGCTGGATCCGACTCGCCAGTACCTGCTGTATTGCGACAAAGGCGTGATGAGTCGCCTGCATGCTCACCATTTGCTCAGTGAGGGGCATGCCAATGTGCGCGTTTATCGACCGAGCTAAGTGCCCGGGGCTGTTTGCCTGTGGCCTGCGTCACCGGCCCCCCGACACCGCCGTCAAGCTGTAACGGCCATGCCGGACACTACTGCTAATCGCTGCCAAGACTTGTCAGCAAACCGAATCCTCTGATCGAGATACACAAGTGATCGAAAATCTACGCAACATCGCCATCATTGCCCACGTTGACCATGGTAAAACCACCCTGGTAGACAAACTCCTGCGTCAATCCGGCACTCTGGAGCGCAACGAGCTCAACGACGAGCGCGTGATGGACTCCAACGACCAGGAAAAAGAGCGCGGTATTACCATTCTGGCGAAAAACACCGCCATCAACTGGAACGGCTACCACATCAACATCGTGGACACCCCGGGCCACGCCGACTTCGGCGGCGAAGTTGAACGCGTAATGTCGATGGTCGACTCCGTTCTGCTGCTGGTTGACGCTCAAGACGGCCCTATGCCGCAAACCCGTTTCGTGACCAAGAAGGCTTTCGAAGCCGGCCTGCGTCCGATCGTGGTAATCAACAAGGTTGACCGTCCAGGCGCGCGTCCGGACTGGGTTCTGGACCAGATCTTCGACCTGTTCGACAACCTCGGTGCTACCGAAGAACAACTGGACTTCCAGGTTGTGTACGCCTCGGCCCTGAACGGCATTGCCGGTCTGGATCACACCGCCATGGCTGAAGACATGACCCCGCTGTACCAAGCGGTAGTCGACCACGTTCCGCCTCCGGCTGTTGACCGTGATGGCGCGTTCCAGATGCAGATCTCCGCTCTGGACTACAACAGCTTCCTGGGTGTTATCGGCGTTGGCCGTATCGCTCGTGGCCGCGTCAAGCCGAACACCCCGGTTGTGGCGATCGGTGCCGACGGCAAGCGCCGTAACGGCCGTATCCTGAAACTGATGGGTCACCACGGTCTGCACCGCATCGACGTTGAAGAAGCTGCAGCAGGCGATATCGTTTGCATCAGCGGTATGGACTCGCTGTTCATCTCCGACACCCTGTGCCACCCGGACACTGTCGAGGCGATGAAGCCTCTGACCGTTGACGAGCCAACCGTTTCGATGACCTTCCAGGTAAACGACTCGCCATTCTGCGGTAAAGAAGGCAAGTTCGTGACGTCCCGTAACATCAAGGACCGTCTGGACAAAGAGCTGCTGTACAACGTTGCACTGCGCGTTGAAGAAGGCGACACCGCCGACAAGTTCAAGGTTTCCGGCCGTGGTGAGCTGCACCTCTCGGTATTGATCGAAACCATGCGTCGCGAAGGCTTCGAGCTGGCCCTGGGCCGTCCTGAAGTAATCATTCGTGAAGTGAACGGCGTTAAACAAGAACCGTTCGAAAACGTCACCATCGACATCCCTGAAGAAGCTCAGGGCAAGGTCATGGAAGAGATGGGTCTGCGTAAGGGCGACCTGAGCAACATGGTGCCGGATGGCAAAGGCCGTGTTCGTCTGGAATACAACATCCCTGCTCGCGGTCTGATCGGTTTCCGTAACCAGTTCCTGACCCTGACCAACGGTGCTGGCATCCTGACCTCGATCTTCGATCGCTACGACACCGTCAAGTCGGGCCACATGTCCGGCCGTCAGAACGGCGTTCTGGTTTCGGTTGAAACCGGCAAGGCACTGACCTACTCGCTGGAAACCCTGCAGGCTCGTGGCAAGCTGTTCGTAGAACACGGCCAGGAGATCTACAACGGTCAAATCGTTGGTCAGAACAGCCGCGACAACGACCTGGGTGTAAACCCGACCAAAGGCAAGAAGCTCGACAACATGCGTGCTTCGGGTAAAGACGAAACCATCGCTCTGGTTCCACCTGTTCGCTTCACCCTGGAACAGGCTCTGGAATACATCCAGGAAGACGAGCTGTGCGAAGTTACTCCTAAGTCCATCCGTCTTCGCAAGAAGATCCTGGACGAAAGCGAGCGTACCCGCGCTGCCAAGAAAGCCAAGGCGTAACTTAGCCCGAGCTTGAAAAAACGCCCCCGGTCGCGAGACCGGGGGCGTTTTTGTTTGTCTGGGGGAAATGCAGGTTGGGTCTTGAAGATCAAGAGCCCCTCACCCTAGCCCTCTCCCGGAGGGAGAGGGGACTGATTGGGGGATGTTTTAGAAATGCGTCGACCTGGTGGGGCTGTACCGAATCTATAATCGACTGGATTTTTCAGGTCGGTGTCAGGCGCAAGACACCTCGGTCGGCTCCCTCTCCCTCCGGGAGAGGGCTGGGCGGGCGGCGTTCCGATGAGGGTAAGCGTTTAAAACTTCTCGATTGCGCGGAAATTCTGCTCGCGCACGACTTCCTTCGGCTTGTACGCGCAATACCCCGGCCGCGGCCCGATCTTCGGGTGATTGCGGCAAGTGTCCGGGCGCTTGTCATAAATGGTGCACAGGCGGCTCTTACGATCCAGGTAGTAGCAATCGTTGTTGCTCATGCGCTGCAGGGTGAAGATGCCGGACTTCTGATTGAAACGTTCAACCAGGCCTTCCTTTTGCAGACGCTTGGCGATGTTCTTTGGCGGGTCACCCAGTTCGAACTCGTCGACCACACCGATGCGCACCAGATCCTTGATCTTTACCTCAACCGGCAGCGTGCAGCAGCTGGATATGCAGGAACCGCACATCGGGGCTGAGTATTTCGCCCACGTATCGAGACGATCGATCTCGGCGGCGGCAATCAGGTTGGGCTTCATCATCGGGAGTTACCAGGTGTGTATGCATCAGGGCGCGCGATCATACCGGGACTGGTGGATTTTTGAACAACCTTTCGCCAGATTTTTTCTGCGTGCAGGCACATTGCCGGACAATTCGGCACGGCCCCTGCATTCATTAGCTCACTCGCCAAGGTAATGCCGGGCTATCTCACAGTCTCGGGAAAAACTGCCGAACCAGAGCCGCTACCGTCGGTCAGACCGTCTAGGCTCAGACAATTCCCCGCTCGCTCGAGGTCCTATCGATGACTCAAGAACCACTAGTTCGCGAAGCAGAGGTGGCCGCATTTCGCGACGCCGTCCTGACCAAACTCACCTACGCCGTGGGCAAAGACCCCGATCACGCCTTCGACCATGACTGGTTCGAAGCCATTGCGTTGGCGGCGCGTGATCACATGGTCGAACACTGGATGGACCACACCCGGCAGATCTACCGCAAAGGTCAGAAACGGGTGTATTACCTCTCGCTGGAATTTCTTATCGGCCGTTTGCTCTACGACAGCCTGAGCAATCTTGGCCTGCTCGATGTGGCCCGCGAAGCGCTGACTGAACTCGGTGTTGATCTGGAGCGCATCCGTCTGCTGGAGCCCGATGCGGCGCTCGGCAACGGCGGCCTCGGTCGTCTGGCCGCATGCTTCATGGAAAGCATGTCGACCCTCGGCATCGCCGGTCACGGTTACGGCATTCGTTACGAACACGGCTTGTTCCGTCAGGCCATCGTTGACGGCTGGCAGCAGGAGCAGACCGAGCACTGGCTGGATTTCGGTAACCCGTGGGAGTTCGAGCGGCCGGAAGTGGTTTACACCATCGGCTTCGGTGGCAGCGTTGAAACCGTGACCGATGTCTCTGGTAAATCCAAGCAAGTCTGGTCGCCAGCAGAAACCGTTCGCGCCATTGCTTACGACACGCCGGTAGTCGGCTGGCGCGGGGCGAGCGTTAACACTTTGCGCCTGTGGCGTGCCCGCGCCATGGAAGATTTGCACCTGGAACGCTTCAACGCCGGTGACCACTTGGGCGCCGTTGCCGAAGTAGCCCGTGCCGAAAGCATCTCCCGCGTGCTTTACCCGGCGGACAGCACCGAAGCAGGGCAAGAGCTGCGCCTGCGCCAGGAATATTTCTTTGTCGCTGCGTCGCTGCAAGATCTGCTGCGTCGTCACCGCAATATGCACACCTCGGTGTTGACCTTGGGCGATCACGCGGCGATCCAGCTCAACGACACCCATCCCTCGATTGCCGTAGCCGAACTGATGCGCCAACTGGTCGACGTCTACGACGTGGCGTGGGATGCGGCATGGCAAGTCACCGTCGATACGCTGTCGTACACCAACCACACGCTGCTGCCGGAAGCGCTGGAAACCTGGCCGGTGGGCCTGATGGAACGCATGCTGCCGCGGCACATGCAGATCATTTACCTGATCAACGCCCAGCACATCGACTCGCTGCGCGCCAAAGGCATTCATGATTTTGACGTGCTGCGTGCGGTGTCGCTGATCGAAGAGGACAACGGTCGCCGGGTGCGCATGGGCAACCTCGCTTTCCTCGGTTCGCACAGCGTCAATGGCGTGTCCGGATTGCACACGCAATTGATGCGCAAAACCGTGTTCGCCGAACTGCACAAGCTGTATCCGGAGCGGATCAACAACAAAACCAACGGCATTACCTTCCGCCGCTGGTTGTATCAGGCCAACTCTGAACTGACTTCGATGCTGGTCGACGCGCTCGGCCCGGATCTACTGGATAACCCCGAAGAGCGTCTGCTCGATCTCGAGCCGTTTGCCGAAAAAACTGCGTTCCGCAAAGCTTTTGCCGAACAACGGCTGCACAGCAAAAAAGCGCTGGCCTATCTGATTCACGAACGGCTGGGCATCGCGGTCAATCCGGCGGCGATGTTTGATGTGCAGGTTAAACGGATCCACGAATACAAACGTCAGTTGCTCAACCTGATGCACACCGTGGCGCTGTATCAGGCGATTCGCGCTGAGCCGGAAGTCGATTGGGTGCCACGGGTGAAAATCTTCGCCGGCAAGGCTGCGGCGAGTTATCACCAGGCCAAACTGATCATCAAGCTGACCAACGACATCGCGCGGGTGGTGAACAACGATCCGACGGTGCGCGGCCTGCTGAAAGTGGTGTTCCTGCCCAACTACAACGTCAGCCTGGCGGAGAGCATCATTCCGGCGGCGGACTTGTCCGAGCAGATCTCCACTGCCGGCTTCGAAGCGTCGGGCACCAGTAACATGAAGTTCGGCCTCAACGGCGCACTGACCATCGGCACGCTGGACGGCGCCAACGTGGAAATGTGCGAACGCATTGGTGCTGAGCACATGTTCATTTTCGGCCTCAGCGCGCAGCAGGTCGAAGCGCGCAAACAGAACCACGAGTTCAGCGCGTTGCCGGACATTGCCGCGTCGCATCGTTTGAACGATGTGCTGCAAGCGATTCGCAGCGGGGTGTTCTCGCCGGATGACACTTCGCGCTACACCGGGCTGATCGATTCTCTGGTGGATTACGACCGCTTCCTGGTCTGCGCCGACTTCGACTCCTATTGGGAAGCGCAGAAACGCGTTGAAGAGCATTGGCACGACAGCAACAACTGGTGGCGTTCAGCGGTGCTGAACACGGCGCGGATGGGCTGGTTCTCCTCGGACCGGACGATTCGCGAGTACGCCACGGATATCTGGAAAGCGTTGGAGTAACTTTCCACAACAAATGTGCGCAAGGCCCAACGTTTGTTGGGCCGGATCGATATACTGAGCGCCGGTTACCGGCAGCGCCAGTCACCACCAATCCAATGTGGGAGCGAGCCTGCTCGCGAAGCGGTTGTCATGTTAAACAGAAATGTTGGCTGACAAACCGCTTTCGCGAGCAGGCTCGCTCCCACTGGGTTTGTGCCTAGACTGAAGCAATCGCCGGACTCGCCCTGTCTTGGGGCTGCTTAGGGATATCGACCATGCAATGGATGTTCATGTTGATCGGGCTGGTGCTCGGCTGGCTGCTCGACGAGTCGTTCAGTGATGCGCTGTTGGGCGCGCTGCTGGGGCTGGTGATCGGGCAGACGATCCGCATCGCGCGGCTTGGCTCGCAGGCGATGGAGCAGCAACGTCAACTTGAGCAGGCGAAGGTCGCTTTGCAGGGCGTCGAACAGCGCCTGTTTCTGCTCGAAGGGGCACCGGTTCGTGCCGCGTCGCCAGCGAGTACGCCGCCGGTTACCGAGCCCGTCGTAGAACCGGTCAAAGCCGCCGCAGAAGCTCCTGCCCCCGAACTGGTCTGGGAACTGCCGCCCGAACTCGAACCGATTTCCGCCGTCGCCAGCGAAACCAGTCAACCGCTGCCCGCCGATGTCTGGCGTCTCGATGCCGTTACTCCTGAACCCCAAGCCCCCGCCGAACCCCGTGGCCCGAACCTCATCGAACGCGGAATCAGCGCCGCGCGCAATTGGTTGTTCGGCGGCAACACCGTGCTGCGGGTCGGCGTGGTGTTGCTGTTCTTCGGTCTGGCGTTTCTGCTGCGCTACGCCACCGAAGGCATGGTTGTGCCGATCGAGGTACGTTACGCCGGTGTCGCGGCAGCCGCGTTGGGCTTGCTCGCGCTGGGCTGGTGGCTACGCCGGCGCAACAGCAATTACGCGTTGATGCTGCAAGGCACCGGGATTGCGGTGCTGTACTTGACGGTGTTTGCGGCGATGCGTCTGCATCCGTTACTTGATCCGTCCGCTGCGCTTGGCCTGTTGGTCGCGGTCACGGTGTTTTCGGCGATTCTGGCGATCACCCAAGACTCGCTGGCGTTGGCTGCCGTCGCCGCATTGGGTGGATTCGCCGCACCGATCCTGACCTCGACCGGCGCCGGCAACCACGTCGCACTGTTCAGTTATTTCGCTTTGCTCAATGCCGGCATTCTCGCTATCGCCTGGTTCAAGGCCTGGCGCTTGCTCAACCTGATCGGCTTTGTCGGCACCTTCGGTATCGGCTTCGCCTGGGGCCTGCGTTCGTATGCGCCGGAGCTGTTGTGGAGCACCGAGCCGTTCCTGATTCTGTTCTTCCTGATGTACCTCGCTATCGGCCTGTTGTTTGCCCGGCGCAAATTGCTCGATATGTCTGACGCGCCGGCAGACAGCGACCGTGATGCCTTGCTGCACTGGTCGGCCCGCAAGGGCGATTATGTCGACGGGACGATGCTGTTCGGTCCGCCAATCATTGGTTTCGGTTTGCAGTTTGCGCTGGTGCAGCATCTGGAGTTTGCCGCGGCGTTCAGTGCGCTGGCGTTGGGCATGATCTACATGGCGCTGGCCAAGGTATTGATGGGCGGTCGTGCGGTGCTGCTGGGTGAAACCTGTCTGGCGCTCGGGGTGATTTTTGCCAGTCTGGCGATCCCGCTGGGGCTGGATGCGCGCTGGACCTCGGCGGCATGGGCGGTGGAAGGCGCGGGGATTTTCTGGCTCGGTCTGCGTCAGCATCGACCGTTCGCCCGGGCCTTTGCCTTGCTACTGCAACTGGGTTCCGCGTTAGCCTTCCTCAGTCAGTTGCGGGTTGGCGAAAGCAGTTTGCTCGACGGTGCTCCGCTGGGTGCGCTGATGCTGGGCTTCGCGTTGCTGTTCAGTTTCTACCAATTGCGCAAGGCTTCGCCGCAACAGGCCTCGCCCTGGGAGCGTCAAGGCTTGCCGGTGCTGGCGTGTCTGGGCCTGACCTTCCTTTATCTGCTGGCGCCGCTGTTCTTCTTCGTTCAGGCCACGGCGATCAGTTGGGCACTGGCCGGGTTGGTGACGTTGTTTGTCGGCCTGCGAATTCAGTCGCGCACGTTCCTGTTCACCGCGTTTGCCGTGCAGTTACTCGGTGGCGCACTGTTCTTGTTGCGCCTGCAAGGCGCGGGCGAAGACTCGGCGGCGGTGTTCAGCGCCGGTTGGAGTGGCTTGCTCAGCGCTTCGCTGATCGGTCTGGCGTTGATTGCCGGCATGCTGTTGGCGGCTCGCGATGAAATGGTGCGCGGCGACGTGCGTCTGCTGCGCGGTCTGTCGGTGGTGTTGTTGGCCGGTCTGGTGCTGATCAATCTCGCGGTGTTGTTTGTCCTGCCGTGGCAGACCGCGAGCGCGGTGTGGGCGGCCAGTGGCCTGCTGATCATCTGGCTGAGTCTGTACCTCAAGCAGCTTGTGAGTTTTGTTTTTGGTCTGCTATTGCAGGTGATTGGCGGCGCGGCGTTCTTGCTGGCCGGTCCGGAACTGCTCGGGCCGCTGTCCAGCGAAGGGCTGAAGCCTTTGGCCCATGGCGGATTCTGGACGCCGCTGGTGCTGGGCCTGGCGGCAATGATCGGTGCGTGGCGCCTGCAACTGGGCAATCACGCCTCGGCATTCGATGCGTTGAGTTTGCAGCGCTTGTCCGAAGTATTGCTGGTGTGGGGCGCGGGTTGGTGGGCGTTGGCGTGGGTCAGCGAGGTACTGCGTTTTGCTGCGCCGAATCTGCAAGGCACGTTGCTGCTCTTGGTTGCAGCCGTAAGCGTGGGGTTGTGGACTGTGTTGTCGCTACGTTTGAAATGGCCGGCGCTGGGCTTGCTCTGCACCTTGCTGATTCCGGCGGCGGCTCTTGTGCTGTTCGGCGCGTGGCATTCGCGTTATCACCCGGCAGCTGACTTTGGCTGGCTGGCATGGGCGGCGATATTCGCCGTGCATTTCTTCAGCTTGCGACGCTTGGCGCCGATGCTGCCGGCGCGCGCTTTGAGCACGGCACATGTGCTCGGCTGCTGGCTGCTGATCGGCGTGCTGGCGCTGGAATTGCGCTACGGCCTGCTGCTGTTGTCCGAGCAATACAACGCCTGGCGTTGGCTGGGTTGGGCGATTCTGCCAAGCGTTTACCTGCTGCTGGCAGCAGCACCGCGCAGATGGCCGTGGCCGGTCGCAGCGTTTGCCCGCGAGTACCGCTTGTATGCGGCTGCGCCGCTGGCGGTATTGATGCTGGCGTGGTTCTGGCTGGCCAATGGCGTCAGCGATGGTAATGCCGAGCCACTTCCTTACGTACCGCTGCTCAATCCATTAGAGCTGGGTTTGTTGTTCGCCTTGTTCGGCGTCTATGTCTGGTCGCGCAGTGCGATTTCGCAGTTGTCGATTCGGCAGGACTACGCCGATAACGCCACGCAATTGATTGCCGGGATTTCGCTGTTCGCCTTCTGCACCGCGCTGGTCACCCGCGCCGCGCACCATTGGGCCGGGATCCCGTTCGAGCTGGATACGCTGCTCGCCTCAATGCTGGTGCAGGCTGGCTTGTCGATCGTCTGGACGCTGATGGCGCTCGGGCTGATGATCGGCGGCCATCTGCGTCATCGCCGCGAAGTGTGGCTGATCGGCGCAGCATTGATTGCGCTGGTCGTGGCCAAACTGATTTTTGTCGAACTGAGCAACCGTGGCGGTCTCGCCCGGATCGTCTCGTTTATCGGCGTCGGAGTGTTGTTGCTGGTGGTCGGTTATTTCGCGCCGCTGCCGCCCAAACGCGTCGATGCTGACCCGGCGGCGGACAAACCGGTCCCGGACACCGAAGGAGTTTCATCTTGAGTCGCATGCTGAATCTGGGTTGGTTGGCGTTGGGCGTGGTGATGGCGGCCGGCGCCCAGGAAAAACCGGCGGACTTCGCCACGCAGGTGCCGTTGTCGGTCAGTGGCAACGGCCCGTGGTACCGCCTCGAATTGCCGTTGAGCGTGCAATTGCAGGCACGCCAGACCGATCTCAGTGATCTGCGTGTGTTCAATGCCGCCGGCGAACCGCAGGCTTACGCCTTGGCGCGCGAGTCGGCGCAAACCCGCGACGACGGTCAGTTACATGAGGTGAAATGGTTCCCGCTGTACAACGCCGCTGACGCCAGTGAACGCGCGCCGAATGTGCGTGTGCAAGCGACCACCAACGGCACATTGGTCGAGGTGCAGCCGTCCAGTCAGTTGGAGGCTGGAGAAGAGATTCTGCGCGGCTGGCTGTTGGATGCGAGTGCGATCAAGGCGCCGTTGCAGCAGTTGATCCTCGACTGGACCAGCGAGCGCGACGGTTTTCAGCGCTTCAGCATTGAGGCCAGTGACGACCTGCAACATTGGCAGCCATGGGGCGAAGGGCAGGTGGCACGGCTGACCTTTTCCGATGAGCGCATTGAGCAGCATGAAGTGACATTGCCGGGGCAATCGGCGCGTTATGTGCGGCTGTTGTGGGAGTCGCCGAATTCGGCGCCGATCCTGACGGCGGCACAACTGAAAAGCAGTGATCCGCGCAATGTGCCGCTGCCGTTGGTCTGGTCGCAGGCAGTGGCCGGCAGCAGCACCAAGGCCGGGGAATACACCTGGCAGTTGCCGATGGGGCTGAATGTCGAGCGGGTGCAGGTCGAAATCAAACAACCGAACAGTCTGGCGCCGGTGACATTGTCGGGCCGACGTGAAAGCAGCTTGCCGTGGCAGGAACTGAGCAGCGGTCTGCTCTATCGCCTGACCCAGAATGGTCAGGACGTGGTGCAGAACGAATTGCAGCTCTACGGGCAGACCGTGCAACAGTTGAAGCTGACGGTAGATGAGCGTGGCGGTGGTCTGGGCGAGCAGGCGCCAAGCGTGAAGTACGCGGTGCGAGCCACGCAGGTGATTTTCCTTGCACGGGGGGAGGGGCCGTACAGTTTGGCGTTGGGTAATCCGACGGTGAAAACGGCGAACTTGCCATTGGCGACGCTTATTCCCGATTTCAAACCGGAGAAGCTGGCTACGTTGGGTAAGGCGTCGGTGCAGGGTGCCGTGGTGGCTACGCAGACTTCGACGGCGACCACAGCGGCGGTGGCGGAGACCAACTGGAAGAAGATCGGCTTGTGGGCGGTGTTGTTGCTCAGCGTGGTTTTTCTCGGGGCGATGGCGTTTAGCTTGTTGCGCAAGCCTCCCGCTAAATCCTGAAAGGGCGGGTGCTGCGCACCCGATCGCGAGCAGGCTCACTCCTACAGGGGATCGCATTTCTTCAGTTGGAATACTGTTAACTGTAGGAGTGAGCCTGCTCGCGATAGCGTTTTCCCAAACGACAAAAATCCAAAAACTGTCTCGATCACCTGCACCACCCGTCCCGAACCGGTCTACGCTAAACCCGCTACCTGAACTCTCCCCCGACAATCACGTCTCATACAGGCAAATACACCCCAACGCACGTTACCGGGCGTCTTCGCTCGCTACGGTTTCAGACTCCCTGTAAACTGCGCGGGTTTTTAGCCCCCCATTCCACCGGAGCCGTCCATGTCCCGCGTTACCCTGAGTCGCTATTTGATTGAGCAGACCCGCAGCAATAACACTCCTGCCGATCTGCGTTTCCTGATCGAAGTGGTCGCGCGTGCTTGCAAAGAAATCAGCCACGCCGTGTCCAAAGGCGCCCTGGGTGGTGTTTTGGGCAGCATGGGCACTGAAAACGTCCAAGGCGAAGTGCAGAAGAAACTCGACGTGATCTCCAACGAGATCCTGCTCGAAGCCAACGAATGGGGCGGTCACCTGGCCGGCATGGCGTCCGAAGAAATGGACAATGCCTACCAGATCCCGGGCAAATACCCGAAAGGCGCGTACCTGCTGGTATTCGACCCACTGGACGGCTCGTCGAACATCGACATCAACGCCCCGGTCGGCACCATCTTCTCGGTACTGCGTTGCCCGAACGAATACCTGAGCCAGAACGAGCCGCTGAACGAGAAAGCGTTCCTGCAGCCAGGCACTCAGCAAGTTGCCGCCGGTTACGCAATCTACGGCCCGCAAACCATGCTGGTACTGACCCTGGGCGACGGCGTCAAAGGCTTCACCCTCGACCGTGAAATGGGCAGCTTCGTGCTGACCCACGAAGACATCACCATTCCTGAGTCGACCCAGGAATTCGCCATCAACATGTCCAACCAGCGTCACTGGGAAGCCCCGGTACAACGCTACGTGGGCGAGCTGCTGGCCGGTGAAGAAGGTCCGCTGAAAAAGAACTACAACATGCGTTGGGTCGCGGCGATGGTTGCCGACGTACACCGCATCCTGACCCGTGGCGGTCTGTTCATGTACCCGCGCGACAGCCGTGAGCCATCCAAGCCAGGCAAACTGCGTCTGATGTACGAAGCCAACCCGATGTCGTTCCTGGTGGAACAAGCAGGCGGCGCGTCGACCGACGGTCACCAGCGCATCCTCGACATTCAGCCAGAAGGCCTGCACCAGCGTGTAGCGGTGTTCCTCGGCTCGAAAGAAGAAGTCGCACGCGCTACGGCCTACCACAAGGAATAAACCATGACCGCGCCCTGGCAGCCGTTGCTCGATTGGTGGTTCGGACACGCCGAATCCCCGGACGAGATCTCGGCTGACAAGGGCAAGTTGTGGTTTGGCAAGCGAGACAGCCAAGACCTCGAAGCGCGTGAGCGTTTCGGGGTCTTTGTCGATCAGGCCCTGGCTGGCGAATTGACCGAGTGGACGCAACGTCCCGAAGGTTGGCTGGCGGTGGTGCTACTGCTCGATCAACTGCCGCGAATGATCTTTCGTGATACTCCCAAAGCGTTCTCCGGTGATCTGCGCGCGCAGAAACTCGTCGCGCAAGGTATTGCCGCGGATTTCGATCGGCAGTTGAAGCCGATTCAGCGTGTATTCATTTATCTGGTGTTCGAACACTGCGAAAACCTCGCGGTGCAGAATGAGGCAGTTTCCCGGTTTATCGAGCTGGTGGCTGAACAGCCGGAAGGTGAGCGCGCGGTGTTTGCCGATAATCTGGATTATGCTGAACGGCATCAGAAAGTGATTGCGCGGTTTGGACGGTTTCCGCATCGCAATGCGGTGTTGGGGCGGGAGTCTACGGCGGAGGAGTTGGTGTTTCTCGATCAGCCTGGATCACGGTTCTAAATCAAGGATTGCCTCGTAGAAGCCGTTTCATCAACAGTGCCGGTAGGCTTTTTCGCGTATCGACAATGATATGGATGAAAACCGTTTTTTCTCGCACCTCATAAATAATCCGGTTCCTTCCCAAAACAATCTGGCGGTATTGGCCGAGATTGAGCTTCTCGATTTCTTCGGGGATTGATCCTGAATAAGGCAGATCTGCGAGGCCGAGAATCGCAGTCTTGAGGTCGGCATAAGTGCTTTGCCAAATTTGAAATGAGAACTGTCTGACGAGGTAGGAGCGAAGTTCTTTGAGATCTGCTTGTGCGGACTGGAGAATAACGACCTTTAAACTCATTGATGATCGGCCTTGTCCAAATCGGCAAAGACATCTTCAGCATCACTGAACTTGCCTTCCTCAATCTCCCGATTACCCATCGCCAACAGTTTCAACAAGGCCATCGTGCCTTCTTGCTCTTCAAAGCTTTTCACATCCATCACCACTAGCTTGGCTTCACCGTTTTGAGTGATTACCAGCGGCTCGCGGCTTTCTGTGATTGATTTGACGATTTCGGCTGTGTGACTTTTCAGGTAACTGATGGGTTTGATTTGCGATGAAAGCTTCATGGTTGAGCCCCGCTAAATTGAATGGGACTGAGTTTAGTCTTAATTCAGTCCAGCGTCAGTTCGAGCAGACGAGCGTGTTTCAATTCCAAATTCTTTCGTTGCTGATGCCGCCATCGCGGGCAAGTCCGCTCCCACAGGATATCTGTGAACCATACAGAACCATTGTAGGGCCGAGCTTGCTCGCGAAGGCGCCAAAAGCAGCGCCGCTTAAATGCGGAAACTACCCACCAACTGCTTCAACCGCGCCGCCTGCTGCTCCAGATCCGAGCACGCGCGCAACGTCGCCTGCAAGTTCTCCACACCTTCCTGATTCAGCGTGTTGATCTCGTTGATATCGACATTGATCGACTCGACCACTGCCGTCTGCTCTTCAGTCGCGGTGGCCACCGACTGGTTCATCCCGTCGATCTCGCCAATACGCTGAGTCACGCTGCCCAGACGCTCGCCGGCCTGGTTGGCGATGCCGACGCTGCTTTCGCTCTCGCGCTGGCTCTCGGTCATGATGCTGACCGCCTGGCGCGCGCCGACTTGCAGCTCTTCGATCATCTTCTGCACTTGCTGCGCCGAATCCTGGGTGCGGTGCGCGAGGTTACGCACTTCATCGGCGACCACGGCGAAACCACGACCGGCTTCACCGGCTCGTGCCGCTTCGATCGCAGCGTTGAGCGCGAGCAGGTTGGTCTGCTGGGAAATGCTGGTGATCACTTCGAGAATCTGGCCGATGTTCACCGTGTTGCTGTTCAGGGTTTCGATGTTGCCGCAGGAGTCGCTGATCTTCGCCGACAGCTGCTGCATGGCCTGGATGGTTTTATCCACAACCTGCTGACCGTCGACCGCAAGGCTGCGCGCGTCGCTGGAATGCTGCGAGGCGAGGGCGGCGTTCTGGGCGATTTCCTGCGCGGCGGCGCCGAGCTGGTTGATCGCGGCAGCGACGCTGTTGGTGCGCGAGGCTTGCTGGTCGGAGTTGTACATCGACGAGTTCGACGCTGCGACGACACGCAGGGCGACTTCGTTGACCTGGCCGGTGGCCGACGATACTTCGCGAATCGAGGTGTGGATACGTTCGACGAAGCGGTTGAACGAGGTGCCCAGCGCGCCGAATTCGTCGTTGCCGTGGATGACCAGACGCTTGGTCAAGTCGCCTTCACCTTCGGCGATGTCGTGCATCGCGCGGCCCATGGTCAGCAGTGGCTGCATCAGCACGCGGATCAGCATGCCGAGCAGGGCGATGATGATCACCACGGCAATGATCATGGCGATCAGCGCCGAGGTGCGGAATTCGCTGAGCATCGAGAACGCGGTGTCTTTATCGAGCACCAGCGCCACGTACCAATCGGCCGACGGCACGCCGTTGACGCGGGTGAAGGAGATCAGTTGGGTCTTGCCATCGAACTCGACTTCTTTCAGGCCCGGGCTGACTTTTGGCGCGCCATTCGGGTAGGCCTCGGCGAGGGTCTTGAGCACCAGTTTGCTGTCCGGGTGGATCAGGATCTTGCCGTCGGCACTGACGATGAATGCATGGCCGTGGCCACCGAAGTTCAGCGAGTTGATGATTGCGCTGACGCTGGTCAGATCGATGTCGGCACCGGCGACGCCGAGCATCTGGCCCTGGCGCTGCACCGGGGTGGCAACGGTGATCACCAGTTTGCCCGAGGACGCGGCGATGTACGGTTCGGTGACGATGGTCTGCTGCGCGCTGTTCGCTGCTTTGTACCAGCCGCGTGCACGTGGATCGTAGTCCGGCGCGCGGTTGCCGGCCGGTACCGAGAACATCACGCCGTCGGCTCCGCCGAAATAGCTGAGCTGGAAATTGCCGGTGTAGGCGGGCAGGTCGATGATGCGTTTCAGGCTGGCCGGGGCGTTGCCGTCGACGGCCACTTGCTGCGACAGCGATTGCAGCAACTGAATGCGACTTTCCAGCCAGGTCTGGATGTTGCTGGTGGTCAGGCTGCCCAGCTCCTGCATCGACGCTTCGGTGCTCGTGCTCAAGGCTTCGCGCTGTCGATAGTCGTTGAAGAAAATGAAACAGGCGAACGCAACGGCCACCACGAGGGCGGCAGCCAACAAAATCTTGTGGCTGAATTTCATGTTTCTGGTCATCGAATGAACTACCGCGAAGGGGCTGGTCAAGAAAGGGCGGCAATTTGCCACACTCGGGGGCTTTGCGCTGCTCTTATTTCGACCGCGGCGCGCCAAAGATTAGGCGTCTTTGGCGAAAGGCGACGAAATGCTCAATAGCCCTACAAAGTGTCTGATTTACCGGCAAATGCCAGACGGGCGGGCTAATAAATAGCCATTCCCCCACGGAACCAGATGAGGGTTTTCTCTTCTAAGCTTCTGGTTGGCACCATGCCATCCCCCCCTCGTTCCAGGAGTTACACCATGTCGCTGCGATCTATCGCCCTTCTGACGTTTTGCGTGCTGTTGGCCGCATGCAGCAAGGTCAATCAGGAAAACTACTCGAAGCTCTCGGCCGGCATGGCCAAGGCCGAAGTCGAGACCCTGCTCGGCAAGCCCACCGATTGCTCGGGCGCGCTCGGCATGTCCAGTTGCACCTGGGGCGACAAAAACAGCTTTATCAGCGTGCAGTACGCCGGTGACAAAGTGCTGATGTTTTCCGGCCAAGGCCTGAAGTAAACCGGGGCTTCGCGCCCACGGAGAAGAAAAATGAAGCGGTTATTGCTGATCCTTTTTGCCGGCCTGGTACTGGCCGGCTGCGCCAGTTCCGGCGTCGACCCGTTGGCGCCGAAAACCGTCAACAGCGTCAATCTCAAGCGTTATCAGGGCACCTGGTATGAACTGGCGCGCTTGCCGATGTACTTCCAGCGCAATTGCGCGCAATCCGAAGCCCATTACACCCTCAAGCCTGACGGTAATGTCGCGGTGCTCAATCGCTGCCTGACCCCGGACTGGCAATGGGAAGAAGCCAAGGGCACGGCTTATCCACAGGTGCCGGGCAAGACCGACAAGCTCTGGGTCGAATTCGATACCTGGTTCTCGCGTCTGATTCCGGGTGTGGCGAAAGGTGAATACTGGGTGTTGTACGTCAGCGATGACTACAAGACCGCCATCGTCGGCGACCCGAGTCGCAAGTACATGTGGTTGCTGTCGCGCACGCCGACCGTCAACGGTGTGGTGCGTGAAGAGCTGCTGAGCAAGGCGCGTCAGCAGGGCTATGACACCACGCGCTTGATCTGGCGCGCGTCGGATCGGCAGATGGCCAAGACCTCGAATTAATCACCCATCCTGATCGCTCCCACGCTCCGCGTGGGAGTGTCTCAATGGACGCTCTGCGTCCGCTTGTGGGACGCAGAGCGTCCCGGGCTGCATTCCCACGCAGAGCGTGGGAACTATCAGCTGTCAGCCGAGGAGGTCGCGCAGAACCTGGGTGAAGGCACGCGCACTGTCCTCTTCCCCTGCATGCCGGCCATCGCGCACTACCCACTGGCCATTGACCAACACATCGCGGACCTGCCGATCCCCTCCGGCAAACAACCAGCGATTCAAAATCCCGTCACCGCTGGCGGTCGCCAAATACGGATCATTGCCATCGAGCACAATCCAGTCCGCCCGCTTGCCAACTTCCAGCGCACCAACCGGCTGACCCATCGCCTGCGCACCACCGTCCAGCGCCGCGGCATACAGCGTGCGCCCAACCATCGGCTGATCCGCGCCATACAAACGATTACGGCGCTGATCACGCAGACGCTGGCCGTATTCCAGCCAACGCAATTCCTCCACCACGCTCAGCGACACATGGCTGTCGGAACCGATGCCCATGCGCCCGCCCTGAGCGAGGAAATCTACTGCCGGGAAAATCCCGTCACCCAGGTTCGCTTCGGTGGTCAGGCACAGGCCGACAATGGCGCGACTCTTGGCCATCAGCGTGACTTCTTCCGGATTGGCGTGGGTCGCGTGCACCAGGCACCAGCGCTGATCGACTTCGGTGTTTTCGTACAGCCATTGCAGCGGACGCCGACCGCTCCAGCTCAGGCAGTCGTCGACTTCTTTCTGTTGTTCGGCGATGTGAATATGCACAGGGCATTGCTTGTCGCTGGCCGCCAAGACTTCGCTGATCTGCTGCGGGGTCACCGCGCGCAACGAGTGGAAGCACAGACCCAGCGACTGCGCCTTTTGCTGCGCCAGTAACGGCTGCAAACGCGATTGCAGATTCAGGTAATTTTCGGTGCTGTTGATGAAGCGGCGCTGGCCGTCATTCGGCGTCTGGCCGCCAAAACCGGAGTGGCTGTAGAGCACCGGCAACAGGGTCAGACCGATGCCGCTTTCACTCGCCGCCTGACTGATGCGCAACGCCAGCTCAGCCGGATCGGCATACGGCTGACCATTGCTGTCGTGATGCACGTAATGAAATTCGGCCACCGATGTGTAACCGGCCTTGAGCATTTCGATGTACAGCTGACGGGCAATGACGCCGAGCTGATCCGGGCTGATTTTTCCGACGAGCCGATACATCAGATCGCGCCACGTCCAGAAACTGTCGTTCGGGTTGCCGGCCACTTCGGCCAGACCCGCCATCGCTCGCTGGAAGGCGTGGGAGTGCAAATTAGGCATGCCCGGCAACAGCGGGCCGCTCAGCCGTTCGGCGTCATCTGCGGTGGAATCGGCCTGAATCTGGGTCAGCAGGCCATCGGCGCTGACTTCAAGACGTACATTGTTGGCCCATCCGTTAGGCAGCAGCGCGCGTTCGGCAAAGAAGGCGGACATGGTTCAGCACCCCATCGTGTGTTATTTGTATATACATATACAGACGTTTGCCTGCCCGGTAAACTCCGGCAAGCTAGCAACCTTCATCCAAAGAACAGGGATCAACCGTGCCGACTCCGCCTCCAGTCTCCCCGTTGGCCGCGAACATGGGCGACAGTCCGGCGCCCTTGTACGCCCGCGTCAAACAGATGATCACCCAGCAGATCGACAGCGGAAACTGGCCGCCGCACTACCGCGTGCCGTCCGAGAGCGAGCTGGTCAATCAACTCGGTTTCAGCCGCATGACCATCAACCGCGCGCTGCGCGAGATGACCGCTGATGGTCTGTTGGTGCGCATGCAAGGCGTCGGCACTTTCGTCGCCGAACCGAAGAGTCAGTCCGCGTTGTTCGAAGTGCACAACATCGCCGACGAGATCGCCTCCCGTGGCCATCGCCACACCTGCCAGGTCATCACCCTCGAAGAGGAGGCCGCCGGTTCCGAGCGCGCACTGGCGCTGGATATGCGCGAAGGGCAGAAGGTGTTCCACTCGCTGATCGTGCATTACGAAAACGATATTCCGGTGCAAATCGAAGACCGCTTCGTCAACGCGCTGGTCGCCCCGGAATACCTCAAGCAGGATTTCACCCTGCAAACGCCTTACGCCTATCTCAATCAGGTCGCGCCGCTGACCGAAGGCGAGCACGTGGTTGAAGCGATCCTCGCTGAGCCGTCCGAATGCAAGTTGCTGCAGATTGAAAAGGGCGAGCCGTGCCTGCTGATTCGTCGCCGCACGTGGTCGGGGCGTCAGCCGGTGACCGCAGCACGATTGATTCACCCGGGTTCCCGTCACCGTCTGGAAGGACGGTTTCATAAATAGAGAGCATAAATGAATGGTTTGAAGGTTTTACGCGCCGAGGGCTACCCGCGCATGCCGTGGAAAAACGGCGGCGGCAGCACTGAAGAAATCACCCGTGATGCCGGTGCCGGGCTGGACGGTTTTGGCTGGCGCCTATCGATTGCCGACATCGCCGAATCCGGTGGTTTTTCAACATTCGCCGGTTATCAGCGGGTGATCACCGTGTTGCAGGGTGACGGCATGACCCTGTGCGTCGACGGTGACGATACTCGGCCGCTGTTACCGCTCGACCCGTTCGCCTTCAGTGGCGAAAGCCAGGTGTCGTGCACGCTGCTTGGCGGCGCAATTCGCGACTTCAATCTGATTTACGCCCCGCAGCGTTACAGCGCGCGGTTGCAATGGCTGGACGGTGAGCAGCGGCTCTTCAGTTCGGCGGGTACGGTGTTGGTGTTCAGTGTCAGTGAGCTGTTGGACGTTCAGGTCGGTGACACTGCATCGCAACTCGGTCGCCATGATTGCCTGCAATTGGACGGTAACGCCGGGTTGGTCGAAGTCTCCGTCAATGCGGGTTGCTGCGTCATTGAACTGACTGCACGCTGATTCCGAAATCTTAAAAGATCGCAGCCTTCGGCAGCTCCTACAGGGTGTACATCAAACCCAATGTAGGAGCTGCCGAAGGCTGCGATCTTTTGCTTTTGGGGTGTTCCCAACCCACGCACCAACTTGTTACCGAACGCCCCAGCGTGGCGCAAAACCACGCTTTCGTAACAATCTCTAACCCCCTTCCTCAAGACCCACGAAAAATTTCATCCACGCCAGAACCCTCGATTCAGGCGCCCTCCAGCCCTGTCCGCAATTTTTCTTGAGCGACTCTCCAATAAGTTGGCAGCTCGATTGCATATGCTTGTATGTACAAGTAAAGACGTATGCGTATGAGTCGCTCGAGACTCTCCGCAGCGTCCACTGATTCGCTTGTCGCGCATCGAAGCGCACAGGCTGCTTGCCCACTGCCAGGGTTGGTTTGAATTGATCGCTGAGGAGTCTTTTTCGTGACTGACAATAAGCCTACAAAGTTTCGCAACGTTGAGATCCGCGCTGCCCGCGGCAACAAGCTGACCGCCAAGAGCTGGCTGACCGAAGCGCCGCTGCGCATGCTGATGAACAACCTCGACCCGGAAGTCGCCGAGAACCCGAAAGAACTGGTGGTTTACGGTGGTATCGGTCGCGCCGCGCGTAACTGGGAGTGCTACGACAAGATCGTCGAAAGCCTGACCAACCTGAATGACGACGAGACCCTGCTGGTGCAATCCGGCAAGCCGGTCGGCGTGTTCAAGACGCACAGCAATGCCCCGCGTGTACTGATCGCCAACTCCAACCTCGTACCGCACTGGGCGAGCTGGGAGCACTTCAACGAACTCGACGCCAAAGGCCTGGCCATGTACGGCCAGATGACCGCCGGCAGCTGGATCTACATCGGCAGCCAGGGCATCGTCCAAGGTACTTACGAAACCTTCGTCGAAGCCGGTCGCCAGCACTACAACGACAACCTCACCGGCAAGTGGGTGTTGACCGCTGGCCTCGGTGGCATGGGCGGCGCACAACCTCTGGCGGCAACCCTGGCCGGCGCTTGCTCGCTGAACATCGAATGCCAACAAGTGAGCATCGATTTCCGTCTGAAAAGCCGTTACGTCGACGAGCAAGCCAAAGACCTCGACGACGCACTGGCGCGCATCGACAAATACACCAAAGAAGGCAAAGCGATCTCTATCGCCCTGCTGGGTAACGCCGCAGAAATCCTCCCGGAACTGGTCAAGCGTGGCGTACGCCCGGACATGGTCACCGACCAGACCAGCGCCCACGACCCGCTCAACGGTTACCTGCCGGCCGGCTGGACCTGGGACGAATACCGCGCTCGCGCCAAGACCGAACCGGCCGCTGTGATCAAAGCCGCCAAGCAGTCGATGGCCGTGCACGTCAAAGCCATGCTGGAATTCCAGAAGCAAGGCATTCCGACCTTCGACTACGGCAACAACATCCGTCAGATGGCCCAGGAAGAAGGCGTCGAAAACGCCTTCGACTTCCCGGGTTTCGTACCGGCTTACATCCGTCCGCTGTTCTGCCGTGGCATCGGCCCGTTCCGTTGGGCGGCACTGTCGGGCGATCCGCAAGACATCTACAAAACCGACGCCAAGGTCAAAGAGCTGATCCCGGACGACGCGCACCTGCACAACTGGCTGGACATGGCCCGCGAGCGCATCAGCTTCCAGGGCCTGCCGGCACGTATCTGCTGGGTCGGCCTGGGCCTGCGCGCCAAGCTCGGTCTGGCCTTCAACGAAATGGTCCGCAGCGGCGAGCTGTCGGCGCCAATCGTGATCGGTCGCGACCACCTCGACTCCGGCTCGGTCGCCAGCCCGAACCGTGAAACCGAATCGATGCAGGACGGTTCCGACGCCGTGTCCGACTGGCCACTGCTCAACGCACTGCTCAACACCGCGAGCGGCGCGACCTGGGTTTCCCTGCACCACGGCGGCGGCGTCGGCATGGGCTTCTCGCAGCACTCGGGCATGGTGATTGTCTGCGACGGTACTGACGACGCGGCCGAGCGCATTGCGCGCGTGCTGCACAACGACCCGGCTACCGGAGTCATGCGTCACGCCGATGCCGGTTACCAGATCGCCATCGACTGCGCCAGGGAACAGGGCCTGAACCTGCCGATGATTACCGGAAAGTAATGCTTTCCCCTGTAGGAGTGAGCCTGCTCGCGATAAGGCCGGCACATTCAGCAAATGTGCTGACTGACCCATCGCAATCGCGAGCAGGCTCACTCCTGCAAAAGCCAAAAAGAACAAAACCCGGAACAATCCACAGAGGTTGAATCATGGCTGTCAACACCGATCGTGCAGGTAACAAACCGTTGATCGAAAGGCGTTCGATCGACTACATCCCGGAAGCGGAAAGACACGGTCGTCTGTTTAGCCAGTTCACCCTGTGGATGGGTGCCAACCTGCAAATCACGGCGATTGTCACCGGGGCCTTGGCCGTGGTGCTGGGCGGTGATGTGTTCTGGTCGTTGATCGGTCTGTTGATCGGTCAACTGCTCGGCGGCGGGGTGATGGCGCTGCATGCCGCGCAAGGACCGAAACTGGGCCTGCCGCAGATGATTTCCAGCCGCGTGCAGTTTGGCGTTTACGGCGCGGCAATCCCGATCGTGCTGGTGTGCCTGATGTACCTGGGCTTCACCGCGACGGGCACGGTACTTTCCGGCCAGGCGCTGGGGCAGTTGTTTAACGTCAGCGACAGCGTTGGCATCCTGATTTTCGCTAGCGTAATCGTGGTAGTCACGGTGCTCGGCTATCGGGTGATCCACTGGATCGGCCGTGTCGCCAGCGTGATTGGCGTGATCGCTTTCGTGTTCCTGTTCTGGCGCCTGATGAGCCAGACCGACGTCGGTGCACTTCTGCAAATCCGTCATTTCAGCTGGAGCAGCTTCCTCCTCGCGGTGTCGCTCGCGGCCTCTTGGCAGATCGCTTTCGGCCCCTACGTGGCTGACTATTCCCGTTACCTGCCGAGCAATACCTCGGCGGTCAAAACTTTCTTCGCCGCCGGTGCCGGCTCGGTGGTCGGTGCGCAAGTGGCGATGATCCTCGGTGTGTTCGCTGCGGCTTCGGCCAACGGCCAGTTCGCCGGTCACGAAGTTGCCTACATCGTCGGCCTGGGCGGCACCGGTGCCACCGCTGCGCTGCTGTACTTCAGCATCGCGTTCGGCAAGGTGACCATCTCGACGCTGAATTCCTACGGCAGCTTCATGTGCATCGCGACCATCATCAGTGGTTTCAAAGGCCATCTGACGGTGACCCGGATGCAGCGTCTGGTGTTCGTGCTGGTGATCGTCGGCGCCGCTACTCTGATTGCGCTGCTCGGTCAGCACTCGTTCCTCGGTGCGTTCAAGTCTTTCATCCTGTTCCTGCTCGCGTTCTTCACACCGTGGAGCGCGATCAACCTGGTGGATTACTACTGCATCACCCGTGAGCGTTATGACGTGCCGGCACTGGCCGATCCGAACGGTCGTTACGGTCGCTGGAACCTGCTCGGCATCAGCGTCTACGTGTTCGGTGTGCTGGTGCAGTTGCCGTTCATCTCCACCAAGTTCTACACCGGCCCGTTGGTGGCTGCCCTCGGTGATGTGGATATCTCCTGGATCATCGGCCTGGTGCTGCCGGCCGTCGTCTACTACGTGTGTGCAAAAAAATGGCACAGCGCGGTACCCGATCAACTGATTCTGCCGGTCGAGCAGAACAGCGTTGTACAACCTAAAACAAGCGGGGCCGGTCGCGCTGCGGCGCAGGCCTGATTTGGACGTGGACAGGGCTGGATGCCTCTTGACTGCCGTAAGCCAATTCATGATTAGGAGCGTCACAACAATGAAATCGAACAAGACCCTGCTGACCACATTGCTGTCCATGGGCCTGCTGGCCAGTGCCGGTGCGACCCAAGCTGCTGGCTGGTGCGAATCAGGCAAACCGGTGAAATTCGCCGGCCTGAACTGGGAAAGCGGCATGCTGCTGACCGACGTCCTGCAAGTGGTGCTGGAGAAAGGTTACGACTGCAAGACCGACAGCCTGCCGGGTAACTCCATCACCATGGAAAACGCCCTGAGTAGCAACGATATTCAAGTGTTCGCCGAAGAGTGGGTCGGCCGCAGCGAGGTCTGGAACAAGGCCGAGAAGGCCGGCAAGGTCGTCGGTGTCGGCGCTCCGGTCGTCGGCGCGGTGGAAGGCTGGTACGTGCCGCGTTACGTGATCGAAGGCGACGCCAAGCGCAAGCTTGAGCCGAAAGCCCCGGACCTGAAAAACATCGCTGATCTGGGCAAATACGCCGCCGTGTTCAAGGACGCTGAAGAGCCGTCCAAGGGCCGTTTCTACAACTGCCCGGCCGGCTGGACCTGCGAGCTGGATAACAGCGAAATGCTGAAAAGCTATGGCCTCGAAAGCAGCTATACCAACTTCCGTCCGGGCACAGGCCCTGCGCTGGATGCGGCGGTGCTGTCGAGCTACAAGCGTGGCGAGCCGATCCTGTTTTACTACTGGTCGCCAACCCCGCTGATGGGCCAGGTGGATCTGGTCAAGCTCGAAGAAAAACCCGGCGTCGACAAGACCGTGAGTATCAAGGTCGGCCTGTCGAAAACCTTCCACGACGAAGCCCCGGAACTGGTCGCTGTGCTGGAAAAGGTCAACCTGCCGATCGACTTGCTGAACCAGAACCTGGGCCGCATGGCCAAGGAACGTATCGAGTCGCCAAAACTGGCGAAAATCTTCCTCAAGGAACATCCTGAGGTCTGGCATGCGTGGGTCAGTGAAGACGCTGCCAGGAAAATCGACGCGGCGCTGTAGGTCGATACCTCCCGGTCAACCGTGAGGCTGGCCGGGAGATATGCCGTAAACGCTTGATTGAGATTTCTGATTGAGAGCCGCTTATGTTTCCCGAAAGCTTTACCTTTTCCATCGCCGACTGGGTCAACGGTTGGGTCGATTCGCTGGTGACCAACTACGGTGATGTGTTCCGCCACATCTCCGACACGCTGCTCTGGGCCATCGTCAATCTTGAAGGCCTGCTGCGTGCCGCACCGTGGTGGTTGATGCTGGCCATCGTCGGTGTGGTTGCCTGGCATGCCACGCGTAAAGTCGTGACCACGGCGGTCATCGTCGGTCTATTGTTCCTGGTCGGCGCCGTTGGCTTGTGGGACAAGCTCATGCAGACACTGGCGCTGATGATGGTCGCGACGATCATTTCGGTGCTGATCGGCATTCCGCTGGGGATTCTCTCGGCGCGCAGCAATCGCCTGCGTTCGGTGCTGATGCCGCTGCTCGACATCATGCAAACCATGCCAAGTTTCGTATACCTGATCCCGGTGCTGATGCTGTTCGGTCTGGGCAAGGTCCCGGCGATTTTCGCCACGGTGATCTACGCCGCACCGCCGCTGATTCGCCTGACTGATCTGGGCATTCGCCAGGTTGACGGCGAAGTGATGGAAGCGATCAATGCGTTCGGCGCTAACCGCTGGCAGCAACTGTTCGGCGTGCAACTGCCGCTGGCCCTGCCGAGCATCATGGCCGGGATCAACCAGACCACCATGATGGCCCTGTCGATGGTGGTGATCGCCTCGATGATCGGCGCCCGTGGTCTGGGCGAAGATGTGCTGGTGGGGATTCAGACCCTCAACGTCGGGCGCGGCCTCGAGGCCGGTCTGGCGATCGTGATTCTCGCAGTGGTCATCGACCGCATTACTCAGGCGTACGGTCGGCCACGGCATGAGGTGAGCAAATGAGCAACGCAACCGTGAGCAAGATCGAAGTCAAAAACGTCTTCAAGATTTTCGGCAACCGTGCCAAGGATGCCTTGGCCATGGTTGGCCAGGGCAAGACCAAGGATCAGGTGCTGAGCGAGACCGGTTGTGTGGTCGGCGTTAATGACCTGTCGCTGAGCATCGGCACTGGTGAGATCTTCGTGATCATGGGTCTGTCCGGCTCGGGAAAATCGACCTTGGTGCGCCACTTCAATCGGCTGATCGATCCCACCAGCGGGGCGATCCTCGTCGATGGCGTCGACATCCTGCAATACGACATGGACGCCCTGCGCGAATTTCGCCGACACAAGATCAGCATGGTGTTCCAGAGCTTCGGCCTGCTGCCGCACAAGAGCGTGCTCGACAACGTCGCCTACGGCCTGAAAGTGCGTGGCGAGAGCAAGCAAATGTGCGCGGAACGCGCGCTGCACTGGATCAACACCGTCGGCCTCAAAGGCTACGAAAACAAATACCCGCACCAGCTCTCTGGCGGCATGCGTCAGCGTGTCGGTTTGGCCCGCGCTTTGGCGGCGGACACCGACATCATCCTCATGGATGAGGCGTTCAGTGCCCTGGATCCGCTGATCCGCGCGGAGATGCAGGACCAGTTGCTGGAGCTGCAAAAGACTTTGCACAAGACCATTGTCTTCATCACCCATGACCTCGACGAAGCGGTGCGTATTGGTAACCGCATCGCGATTCTCAAGGATGGCCGGCTGATTCAGGTCGGCACGCCGAGAGAGATTCTGCATTCGCCGGCGGATGAGTATGTTGACCGGTTCGTGCAGCGGCGGGCGGCGGTGGTCTGACGCTCGTTCCCACGCTCTGCGTGGGAATGCATCCCGTGACGCTCCGCGTCACCCTGCACAGAGCAGAAGTCGGGACGCGGAGCGTCCCAGGCGGCATTCCCACGCAGAGCGTGGGAACGATCTTGTTCAAGAGGTTTTTTAGATGTCCCAGGCTGAAAAAATCATTATCACCGGTGCCCCTCTGCGCTGGCAGGACGTGGTCGCTGTCGCCCGTCACGGTGCGCTTCTCGAGTTGTCCAGCGACACTTGGGCGCGCATCGAAAATGCGCAAGGCATCGTCCAGCGCATCGTCGAAAGCGGCGAGCGTGCCTATGGCGTCAACACCGGCCTGGGCGGTTTGTCCAACGTTTCCCTGAAAGACGAACAACTCAGCCAGCTCTCGCGCAACACCTTGCTCAGCCATGCCTGCGGCGTTGGCCCGGTACTCGCCGACGAGCAGACCCGCGCGATCATCTGCGCAGCGATTCACAACTACAGCCACGGCAAATCCGGCATCCACCGCCGGGTCGTCGAAGCGCTGCTGGCGCTGCTCAATCGCGGCATTACCCCGCAAGTGCCGTCGCAAGGTTCGGTGGGTTACCTGACGCACATGGCACATATCGGCATCGCGCTGCTCGGCGTCGGCAATGTCAGCTATCGCGGGCAGATCACTTCGGCGCAACAGGCATTGGCCGAAGAAGGCTTGAAGCCGGTGCTACTGGGTGCGAAGGACGGTTTGTGCCTGGTCAACGGCACGCCGTGCATGACCGGCCTCAGCTGTCTGGCGATTGCCGATGCGACACGATTGGTGCAATGGGCCGATGTGATCGGCGCAATGAGTTTCGAAGCCCAGCGCGGCCAGATCGATGCGTTCGACGCTGAGATCATCGCGCTGAAACCGCACCCGGGCATGCAGCAGGTCGGCATCAATCTACGCGCCTTGCTCGATGGCAGTGAAGTGATTGCGTCGAGCAAAGGCATTCGCACTCAGGATGCGCTGAGTATTCGCTCGATCCCGCAGGTGCACGGCGCTGCACGCGATCAACTGGAACATGCGATCAAACAGGTCGAAGCCGAACTTAACGGCTGCACCGACAACCCGCTGTTGCTCGGCACACCGGACAATTTCCGGGTGATGTCGCAAGCCAACCCGCACGGCCAATCGGTGGCGATGGCGGCGGATTTGCTGGCGATTGCCATGGCCGAAATCGGCTCGATCGCCGAGCGTCGTCTTGATCGTCTGGTCAATCCACACGTCAGCGGTCTGCCAGCGTTTCTGGTGGCCAATCCCGGGGTGAACTCGGGGATGATGATCGTCCAGTACGTCGCTGCGTCGCTGTGTGCGGAGAACCGCCAATTGGCGCAACCGGCGGTGCTCGACAACTACATCACCTCGGGCCTGCAGGAAGATCACTTGAGCATGGGCACCAACGCCGCGCTGAAGCTGCATCGTGCGCTGGAAAACTGCACGCAGATTCTCGCCATCGAATATCTGCTGGCGGCGCAGGCGTTTGAATTCCTCAAGGAACAGCGCTTTGGCGCGGGCACTGACCGCGCGTGGCGACTGCTGCGCGAAACGGTTCCTGCCTACGACCAGGATCGCTGGCTGGCGCCGGATATCGCCGCCGCCGCGAACGTTTTGAAAAACCCGAATTCGCTGCACAACGTATTACCGAATCTGCACTGACAATACCCACGCCAGCGTGCCAAGGCGCGACTCCCCAAAAGGCGAGACGCGACGGACAACGGACATCTCCGGAGCGTCTGGCGAGTTAATAACAAACTCTCAAAAGGAGCACAAAATGACTGCGCTGAACCTGATTCCCGGCCAACTGAGCCTGGCCCAACTGCGTGATGTCTACCAGAACCCGGTCAAGCTGACGCTCGACAACAGCGCCTCGGCGCAGATCGAAGCCAGCGTCGCCTGCGTCGAGCAGATCCTCGCCGAGAATCGCACCGCTTACGGCATCAACACCGGTTTCGGCCTGCTGGCCTCGACCCGCATCGCCAGCGAAGACCTGGAAAACCTGCAGCGCTCGCTGGTGCTGTCCCACGCTGCCGGTGTTGGCCAGCCGATCAGCGATGACTTGGTGCGACTGATCATGGTGCTCAAGGTCAACAGCCTCAGCCGTGGTTTCTCCGGCATTCGCCGCGTGGTGATCGATGCGCTGATCGCGCTGATCAATGCCGAGGTCTATCCGCATATTCCGCTGAAAGGTTCGGTGGGTGCTTCGGGCGATCTGGCACCGTTGGCGCACATGTCGCTGGTGCTGCTGGGCGAAGGCAAGGCGCGTTACAAGGGTGAGTGGATGGAAGCCGTTGAAGCGCTGAAAGTTGCTGGCCTGACGCCGCTGACTTTAGCGGCTAAAGAAGGTCTGGCGCTGCTCAACGGTACTCAGGTTTCCACGGCGTTCGCCCTGCGTGGTTTGTTTGAGGGTGAAGATTTGTTCGCGGGCGCACTGGCGCTGGGTGGTCTGACCGTTGAAGCGGTATTGGGCTCGCGCTCGCCGTTCGATGCACGCATTCACGCGGCGCGTGGCCAGAAAGGGCAGATCGATGCGGCTGCTGCTTATCGTGATCTGCTCGGTGAGCGCAGCGAAGTCTCTGACTCGCACCAGAACTGCGAGAAGGTGCAGGATCCGTATTCGCTGCGCTGCCAGCCACAAGTCATGGGCGCCTGCCTGACGCAGTTCCGTCAGGCCGCTGAAGTACTGGCGGTCGAAGCCAACGCTGTATCGGATAACCCGCTGGTCTTCGCCGCTGAAGGCGACGTGATTTCCGGCGGTAACTTCCACGCCGAACCGGTGGCCATGGCCGCTGACAACATGGCCCTGGCTATCGCCGAAATCGGCTCGCTGAGCGAGCGCCGCATCTCGCTGATGATGGACAAGCACATGTCCCAGCTGCCGCCGTTCCTCGTCGCCAATGGCGGCGTGAACTCCGGTTTCATGATTGCTCAAGTAACTGCGGCGGCACTGGCCAGCGAAAACAAGGCGTTGTCGCATCCGCATTCGGTGGACAGTCTGCCGACCTCGGCTAACCAGGAAGACCATGTATCGATGGCCCCGGCGGCCGGCAAACGTCTGTGGGAAATGGCCGAAAACACTCGCGGCATTCTCGCGGTGGAATGGCTGGCGGCGGTGCAGGGGCTGGATCTGCGCAACGGTCTGAAGACCTCGGCGAAGCTGGAACAGGCGCGGGCGATTTTGCGTAAGGAAGTGCCGTTTTATGAGAAGGACCGGTTTTTTGCTCCGGACATCAATGCGGCGACTGAACTGTTGGCTTCGCGGTGTTTGACCGAGCTGGTTTCGGCAGAGCTTTTGCCTAGTTTGTAAGTGGACTGTCAGGGGGATTTTTGTTGTTCGAGACATCGATCCCCCTCACCCCAGCCCTCTCCCCCAGGGGGGAGAGGGGGAAGGGAGCCGATCTTCGTGGTTTTCAGAGCCTGAGTTCGGCTCAAAAATTTCAGGTCGATGTACCTCGACAGAACAACACGGTCAGTCCCCTCTCCCACCGGGAGAGGGCTAGGGTGAGGGGCTTTCAAGACCACCCACCAAACCAACCCCAACGGAGGCCAACAGTGAAAACCCTCTGGCAACACTGCCACGTCGCAACCATGGCGCAAGGCGTCTACTCGATCATCGAGGATGCGGCCATCGTGACGTCCGGTGCGCTCATCGAGTGGATCGGCCCGCGCAATCAATTGCCCTCCGGTGAATACCCGGCGGTCAACGACCTGCAAGGCGCGTGGGTCACCCCCGGCCTGATCGACTGCCACACCCACACCGTGTTCGGCGGCAATCGCAGCGGCGAATTCGAAAAACGTCTGCAAGGCGTCAGCTACGCCGAGATCGCAGCCTCCGGTGGTGGCATCGCCAGCACCGTGCGCGCGACGCGCGAAGCGACTGAAGACGAGCTGTTCGCCAGCGCCGCCAAGCGTCTGAAAAGCCTGATGCGCGATGGCGTGACCACGGTCGAGATGAAATCCGGCTACGGCCTCGATCTGGCCAATGAACGCAAGATCCTCCGGGTCATCCGTCGCCTGTCCAAAGAGTTGCCGATCAGCGTGCGCAGCACCTGCCTCGCCGCCCACGCGTTGCCACCGGAGTACAAGGATCGCGCCGACGATTACATCGATCTGATTTGCTCCGAGATGCTCCCGGCCCTAGCGGCTGAAGGTCTGGTCGACGCCGTGGATGCCTTCTGCGAATACCTGGCGTTCTCGCCAGAGCAAGTCGAGCGCGTGTTCATCGCCGCGCAAAAACTTGGTCTGCCGGTGAAGCTGCACGCCGAGCAATTGTCGTCGCTGCACGGCTCCAGTCTTGCTGCTCGATACAAGGCGTTGTCCGCCGATCATCTGGAGTTCATGGACGAGGCCGACGCCATCGCCATGGCTGAGTCCGACACCGTCGCCGTGCTGCTGCCAGGCGCGTTCTACTTCCTGCGTGAGACCCAGTTGCCGCCAATGGACGCCCTGCGCAAGCACAAGGTGAAAATCGCCATCGCCAGCGACCTCAACCCCGGCACCTCGCCGGCGCTGTCATTGCGGCTGATGCTGAACATGGCCTGCACGTGCTTCCGCATGACTCCGGAAGAAGCCCTGGCCGGCGCGACAATTCACGCTGCGCAAGCGCTGGGCATGGCGGCTAGCCACGGTTCGCTGGAAGTCGGCAAGGTCGCGGATTTCGTTGCCTGGCACATCGATCGTCCGGCGGACCTGGCCTATTGGCTCGGCGGTGATCTGGACAAACGCGTCGTGCGCCACGGCGTCGAATCAAGTCTGTAGGAGAGCGGTTGTGGATAAGGTTCTGAACTTCAAACAAGGTCGCGTGCCGCTGCTGATCAGCATGCCCCATGCCGGTGTGCGCCTGACCCCAGCGGTGGACGCCGGGTTGATCGCCGATGCGAAAAGCCTTCCGGACACTGACTGGCATATCCCCCAGCTTTACGACTTCGCCGAAGAACTGGGCGCCAGCACGTTGGCCGCAGAGTACTCACGGTTTGTCATCGATTTGAACCGGCCCTCCGACGACAAACCGCTGTACGCCGGCGCCACCACCGGACTGTACCCGGCGACGCTGTTCGATGGCATTCCGTTGTTCCGCGAAGGGCACGAGCCGTCGAAACAAGAGCGCGCAACTTATCTTGAGCAAATCTGGACACCGTATCACCGCACGCTTCAGGAAGAGCTGGCGCGGTTGAAAGCCGAATTCGGTTACGCGCTATTGTTCGATGCGCACTCGATCCGTTCGATCATCCCGCACCTGTTCGACGGTAAACTGCCGGACTTCAACCTCGGTACCTTCAACGGCGCCAGTTGTGATCCGCAACTGGCCAGTCAGCTCGAAGCAATCTGCGCCGGCCACAGCAACTACAGCCACGTGCTCAACGGCCGCTTCAAGGGCGGCCACATCACCCGCCAATACGGCAACCCGGCCGAGAACATCCACGCGGTGCAACTGGAGTTGTGCCAGAGCACCTACATGGAAGAGTTCGAACCGTTCCGCTATCGCGCCGATCTGGCCGAGCCGACGCAAGTAGTGCTCAAGCAACTGCTGCAAGGCTATCTGGCGTGGGCAAAGTCTCACTACGCCGCGTAACCCCTGTGGGAGCGAGCCTGCTCGCGAAGGCGTCCATTCAGCCAACATCTACGTTGAATGACACACCGCATTCGCGAGCAGGCTCGCTCCCACAGGATGGTGTCCAGCCTGCGAAGTTTACGGCTGACAAACGGTGACTGCTCTGGAGCATGCTCATTGACGTAAATCGGGTTTATGATGCCCAACGGCAGAATAATAGAAGTCCCCCCAGGGATGACCTCGACCCCTTACGGAGCGCGCAATGCAGACTTTGTTTCCGCAGATCAAACCTCACGCCCGGCACGATCTGGCTGTCGATGACACCCATACGCTGTATGTCGACGAAAGCGGCTCACCGGAGGGTTTGCCGGTTGTGTTCATTCATGGCGGCCCCGGCGCTGGTTGCGACGCGCAGAGCCGTCGCTATTTCGATCCGAATCTTTACCGTATTGTCACTTTCGACCAGCGCGGCTGCGGTCGCTCCACCCCGCATGCGAGCCTGGAAAACAACACCACCTGGGATCTGGTCGCCGACCTTGAGCGCATCCGCAAACACTTGGGCATCGATAAATGGGTGCTGTTTGGCGGCTCGTGGGGTTCGACCCTGGCGCTGGCTTATGCGCAGACACACCCTGAGCGTGTACACGGGCTGATCCTGCGTGGGATCTTTCTCTGCCGCCCGCAGGAAATCGAGTGGTTCTATCAGGCCGGTGCCAGCCGACTGTTCCCCGATTACTGGCAGGACTACATCGCGCCGATTCCGCTGGACGAGCGCGACGATCTGCTCAGCGCTTTCCACAAACGTCTGACCGGCAACGACCAGATCGCCCAGATGCACGCGGCCAAAGCCTGGTCGACCTGGGAAGGGCGCACCGCGACTCTGCGGCCGAACCCGCTGGTGGTCGATCGTTTCTCCGAGCCGCAGCGCGCGCTGTCGATCGCGCGGATCGAATGCCACTACTTCACCAACAACGCCTTCCTTGAGCCGAACCAGCTGATTCGCGACATGGGCAAGATCGCTCATCTGCCGGGCGTGATCATTCACGGTCGTTACGATGTGATCTGCCCGCTCGACAATGCCTGGGAATTGCATCAAGCGTGGCCGAACAGCGAACTGCAGGTGATCCGCGACGCCGGTCACGCGGCCTCTGAACCGGGCATCACCGATGCACTGGTGCGCGCGGCGGGCAACATGGCCCGGCGCCTGCTCGACCTGCCGCCCGAAGAAGCATGAAGGGCCTTTTACAGCGCGTTCGCGGTGCGCGGGTCGAAGTCGCGGGTGAGGTGGTAGGCGCGGTAGATCACGGTTTGCTGGTGCTGGTGGCGGTCGAACCCGACGACACGCGTACCAGCGCCGACAAACTTCTGCATAAACTGCTTAACTATCGGGTATTCAGTGATGCGGAGGGCAAGATGAACTTGTCCCTCGCCGATGTCGGTGGCGGGTTGCTGCTGGTCTCGCAGTTCACCCTCGCGGCCGACACCAAAAGCGGGTTGCGCCCGAGCTTTTCGACGGCCGCGCCTCCCGCCTTGGGCGAGGAATTGTTCGACTATCTATTAAGCAGTGCGAAACAGGTGCATGGCACTGTGGCATCAGGTAGATTCGGCGCCGATATGCAGGTGCATTTGGTCAACGATGGCCCGGTTACCTTTTTGTTACAGACCTGAAAGCGCTTGAAACACCTTTTTGGGAAATTTCGACTGTTTTTAGGGTGTTTTCGCGATAAATACTTTGTTACCCCTGATGCGTTGTCATGCGGGCTACTAGATAATCGCGCGCACTGGGATCAGCGTTCGCTGATCCATTTTCACTTAGGTAGAGACTTGTCCGGATCCGATTGGGGAATCATTTTGCCCCAGCGGAGTCGGAACAATGCTCGCCAACCTGGCATATAGATAGCTGGCCGTTGGTTTTTTGATCTGTTTTCGGCGAGGGTTGCTCGTGATTGTTAGTCCCTGTAATGCAGCAAAAATGTCTGCCAAACGCATGCGAAGTGCCCTGGTAGCGGGTTCGGCGCTCCTGTGCCTGCTCAGCGCCGGCCAGCTTTGGGCGTTCAATCTTGACGATGTATCGGCGAAGGCTAAAGAACTGGCCGGGCAGAAGTTCGAAGCCCCGCGCAGCAACCTGCCGAACGAATTCCGCGACATGAAGTTCGCGGATTATCAGAAAATCCGCTTCCTCACCGAAAAGGCTGAGTGGGCTGATCAGAAGACCCCGTTCAAACTGTCGTTCTATCACCAGGGTATGCACTTCGATACACCGGTGAAAATCAACGAAATCACGGCGAACACCGTCGAAGAGATCAAATACGATCCGACGCGCTTCGATTTCGGCGACCTGAAATTCGATCCGAAAGCCACCGAACAACTGGGTTATGCCGGTTTCCGTGTGCTGTACCCGATCAACAAGGCCGACAAGCAAGACGAAATCATGACCATGCTCGGCGCGAGTTACTTCCGCGTTGTCGGCAAGGGCCACACCTACGGTCTCTCGGCCCGTGGTCTGGCGATTGATACCGCACTGCCGTCGGGCGAAGAATTCCCGCGTTTCCGCGAGTTCTGGATTCAACAGCCGAAGCCGGGCGACAAGCACCTGGTGATTTTCGCCCTGCTGGATTCGCCGCGCGCCACCGGTGCCTACCGTCTGATCCTGCGTCCGGGCAGCGACACCATTGTCGACGTCAAAGCGCAGATGTTCCTGCGTGACAAGGTTGGCAAACTGGGCATCGCGCCGCTGACCAGCATGTTCCTGTTCGGCGCCAACCAGCCGTCGAAAGTCCTCAACTACCGTCGCGAACTGCATGACTCCAGCGGTCTGTCGATTCATGCCGGCAACGGCGAGTGGATCTGGCGTCCCCTGAACAACCCGAAACACCTGGCCGTGAGCAACTTCAGCGTCGAGAACCCGCGTGGTTTCGGTCTGCTGCAACGTGGCCGCGACTTCAGCCACTACGAAGACCTCGACGACCGCTACGACAAGCGCCCAAGCGCCTGGATCGAGCCGAAGGGCGAGTGGGGCAAAGGCACCGTTGATCTGGTAGAAATTCCAACTGCCGATGAAACCAACGACAACATCGTTGCGTTCTGGAGCCCGGAAAAAATGCCGGAGCCGGGTCAGCCGCTGGACTTCGCTTACCGCATGCACTGGACCATGGACGAAGCGGCGATTCATGCGCCGGACAGCGCCTGGGTATCGCAGACCCTGCGTTCGACCGGTGACGTCAAGCAATCGAACCTGATCCGTCAGCCGGATGGCAGCGTTGCTTACCTGGTCGACTTCGAAGGTCCATCGCTGGCTGCTCTGGCACCGGATGCCGACGTGCGCAGTCAGGTCAGCGTCGGCGACAACGCCGAACTGGTTGAGAACAGCGTGCGCTACAACCCGGAAACCAAAGGCTGGCGCTTGACCCTGCGCATGAAGATCAAGGACGCGAGCAAGTCGATCGAGATGCGTGCCGCGCTGGTGCAGCCAATCGTCACGGCTGATCTGGCCAAGTCTTCGGTGCCGGCGTCCAACTCGTCCGTTGCCAAGGCCGACAAGGTTGCCGCCAAGCAACAAGAGAAAATCGACAGGGAAGCCAAAGCCGCCGAGGCCAAACAGGCCGACGCCAAGCCAGCTGCAGATGCCAAGGACAAGGCCAACAAAGACGCCAAGCAGCCTGTTGCTGCCGACGCGGCCCCAGCCACACCGGAATCGGCACCGACTGAAGAAGTCCTGACCGAGACCTGGAGCTATCAGTTGCCTGCCGATGAGTAACTCTCAAGTACAGCCAGAGACTCTGTCCGAGTATCTGGCGCATCTGCCGATGACCGACGAGCAGCGCGCGGAACTCGCGGGTTGCCAGTCGTTCAGCGAGCTGCATGAACGCCTGTCGTCCTCGACGTTCGACGCCCCTGCCGAGGCCGCCCAGGCTTCGGTGGGCAAGCGCCTGACCCTGAGCACCGCCGAAGAACTTGAAGACGCGGAGATGCTGGTGCTCGACGCCAGTGGTCGCGTCAGCATGAAGGCTACGCCGCCGATCCGTCGGACCAAGGTTGTGCCGGAGCCGTGGCGCACCAATATTCTGGTGCGTGGCTGGCGCCGTATGACCGGTCGCACCAACCCGCCGCAACCGCCGAAAGACGAAAACGTCTTGCCGGCCGCGCGCTGGCGCACCGTCGGTTCGATCCGTCGCTACATCCTGTTGCTGCTGATGCTCGGCCAGACCATCGTTGCCGGCTGGTACATGAAAGGCATCATGCCGTACCAGGGCTGGTCGTTTGTCGATCTCGAAGAAGTCCTGCACCAGCCACTGCTGCAAACCGCTACGCAAGTGCTGCCGTATGCGCTGCAAACCAGCATCCTGATTCTGTTCGGGATTCTGTTCTGCTGGGTCTCGGCAGGTTTCTGGACCGCGTTGATGGGCTTTCTCGAGTTGCTCACCGGTCACGATAAATACCGTATCTCCGGCAAAAGCGCCGGCAACGAGCCGATTGCCAAAGACGCGCGCACCGCGTTGGTCATGCCGATCTGCAACGAAGACGTACCGCGCGTGTTCGCCGGTCTGCGCGCAACGTTCGAGTCGGTGGCTGCTACTGGTGATCTGGATCGCTTCGACTTTTTCGTCCTCAGCGACAGTAACGACACCGACATCTGCGTCGCCGAGCAACAAGCCTGGCTGGATGTCTGCCGCGAAGCCAAGGGCTTCGGCAAGATCTTCTACCGTCGCCGTCGCCGTCGTGTGAAACGCAAGAGCGGCAACCTCGATGACTTCTGCCGTCGCTGGGGCGGTGACTACAAGTACATGGTCGTCCTCGACGCCGACTCGGTGATGAGCGGCGAGTGCCTGACCAGTCTGGTGCGCTTGATGGAAGCCACGCCGGACGCCGGGATCATCCAGACCGCGCCGCGTGCGTCGGGCATGGACACGCTGTATGCGCGCATGCAGCAGTTTGCGACCCGCGTTTATGGCCCGCTGTTTACCGCCGGTCTGCACTTCTGGCAGTTGGGTGAATCGCACTACTGGGGTCACAACGCGATCATCCGCATGAAGCCGTTTATCGACCACTGCGCCTTGGCGCCGTTGCCGGGCAAGGGCGCGTTCTCCGGTGCGATTCTGTCTCACGACTTCGTTGAAGCCGCGCTGATGCGCCGTGCCGGTTGGGGCGTGTGGATTGCCTACGACCTGCCGGGCAGCTACGAAGAACTGCCGCCGAACCTGCTCGACGAACTCAAGCGTGACCGTCGCTGGTGCCACGGCAACCTGATGAACTTCCGTCTGTTCCTGGTCAAAGGCATGCACCCGGTGCACCGTGCGGTGTTCCTGACGGGCGTGATGTCGTACCTGTCGGCGCCGTTGTGGTTCTTCTTCCTGGTGTTGTCGACCGCGCTGCTGGCGGTGAACACGCTGATGGAGCCGCAGTACTTCCTCGAACCGCGTCAGCTCTATCCGCTGTGGCCACAATGGCACCCGGACAAGGCGATCGCGCTGTTCTCGACGACCATCGTGCTGCTGTTCCTGCCGAAACTGTTGAGCATCATCCTGATCTGGGCCAAGGGCGCGAAAGAGTTCGGCGGCAAGTTCAAGGTGACCCTGTCGATGCTGCTGGAGATGCTGTTTTCCATGCTGCTGGCGCCGGTGCGGATGATTTTCCACACCCGTTTCGTTCTGGCCGCGTTCCTCGGCTGGGCCGCGACCTGGAATTCCCCGCAGCGTGACGACGACTCGACGCCTTGGAGCGAAGCGGTCAAACGCCACGGCCCGCAGACCCTGCTGGGCTTCTGCTGGGCGCTGCTGGTGATCTGGCTGAATCCGAGCTTCCTCTGGTGGCTGGTGCCGATCGTCGGTTCGCTGATGCTGTCGATCCCGGTTTCCGTGATCTCCAGCCGTGTCGGGCTGGGTCTGAAGTCCCGTGACGAGAGCCTGTTCCTCATCCCAGAGGAATACAATCCGCCACAGGCGCTGCTGGCGACCGATCAGTACACCCACGAAAATCGTTACCACGCCCTCAACGACGGCTTTGTCCGCGCGGTGGTTGATCCACAGCAGAACGCTTTGGCGTGCTCGCTGGCGACTTCGCGTCACGGTCAGGCCGAGCCGATCGAGTGGCTGCGTCAGGAACGTGTGCGTCACGCGATCAAGGTTGGCCCGGTCGGGCTGAACAACCATGATCGTCTGCAATTGCTGAGCGACCCTGTGGCACTGGCGCGTTTGCACGAGCAGGTCTGGGCGGAAGGTCACACTGAGTGGCTGGATGCGTGGCGGGCTTCGGTGAAAGCTGATCCGCATGCGCCGCTGCTGCCGTTGCGACCGGTGAGCCTGCAGGCTCAGCCGGCCTGATAAAGAAACCCCGCGATAATGCGGGGTTTTTTTATGGCGCTGAAAAGCCCCTCACCCTAGCCCTCTCCCAGAGGGAGAGGGGACCGATTGGGGGATGCTGCAGAGGTACGCCGACCTGATCTTGCTGTGCTGAATCCATAATCGACTCGATCTTTCAGGTCGGCGTATAGCTTGAGACACCTCGGTCGGCCCCCTCTCCCTAGGGGAGAGGGCTGGGGTGAGGGTCAGCTCTTGATTGTTAAACAAATCGTCCATTAAACCTTGTGCAAAAAAACGAGTGCGTTAGCATCCGTCCCCGAATTGGCGCACCCGGGCTTTTTTGCCTGTCTCTGTTGGTTTTCGCGCCGCACACGCAATGGTTTTGGGGACTTGAAGATGAAGAAGTATCTGTCGATGCTGCTGGTCGGCGTCACGGCACTGGTTGCAGTCAATGCGGCGCAGGCCGGCGCAATCGATGACGCGGTCAAGCGCGGCACGTTGAAAGTCGGTATGGATCCGACCTACATGCCGTTCGAAATGACCAACAAGCGCGGCGAAATCATCGGCTTTGAAGTCGACATCCTCAAAGCCATGTCCAAGGCTATGGGCGTCAAACTGGAACTGGTTTCGACCGGGTACGACGGCATCATCCCGGCGCTGATGACCGACAAGTTCGACATGATCGGCAGCGGCATGACCCTGACTCAGGAACGCAATCTGCGCCTGAACTTCAGCGAACCGTTCATCGTGGTCGGCCAGACCCTGCTGATCCGCAAGGAGCTGGAAGGCACCATCAAGTCGTACAAAGACCTGAACACCGCCGACTACCGCATCACCTCCAAGCTCGGCACCACCGGTGAGATGGTCGCCAAGAAGCTGATCTCCAAAGCCAAGTACCACGGCTACGACAACGAGCAGGAAGCCGTGCTCGACGTGGTCAACGGCAAAGCGGATGCCTTCATCTACGATGCGCCGTACAACGTGGTTGCGGTGACCAAGGTCGGTGCCGGCAAACTGGTGTTCCTCGACAAACCGTTCACCTACGAGCCTTTGGCGTTTGGTCTGAAGAAGGGTGATTACGACAGCCTCAACTTCATCAACAACTTCCTGCACCAGATCCACGAAGACGGCACCTACGATCGCATCCATGACAAGTGGTTCAAGAGCACCGAGTGGCTCAAGGACATGGAATAAGCCCGGTCGCATAGACCGAGTCGCCCCATTCGCGAGCAGGCTCGCTCCCACATTGGAATGCATTCCCCTGTGGGAGCGAGCCTGCTCGCGAAGAGGCCCTCCAGAGCAACACAAAATCCGGAACCTGCAATGAAACATAAAAAAGCCCAATGGCCCTGGCACGTCCTCACCGTGCTGGTGCTGGTCGGCCTCGCGGGCGCGTTGTATTACGCGACGTCGCTGATGTCCTACGAATGGCGCTGGAACCGCGTGCCGCAGTACTTCGCCTATCAGGCGGAAGAAACCCAGCGTGCCACGGACATTTCCACCGTCACCGAACTCGTGCGCAAGGGCAGCAGCGCGCAAGTCACTTTGCGCAACGACGCCGGTGACGAGCAGCACCTGACCGTCGACGAAAACAGCCTGCAATTCGCTCAGGGCGACGATGTCGCCGAAGGTGACGTCGTGGGCGTCACTCGGCATTGGGCGGCAGGACCGTTGTTGTGGGGCCTGTGGACGACGCTTTGGCTGTCAGTTGTTTCCGGTGTCCTGGGTTTGCTGATCGGCCTGGTCACTGGCCTGTGCCGGCTGTCGAACAACCCGACCCTGCGCGACCTCTCGACGATCTACGTCGAGCTGGTGCGCGGCACGCCGCTGCTGGTGCAGATTTTCATTTTCTACTTCTTCATCGGTACGGTGATGAACCTGTCCCGCGAGTTCGCCGGGATCGCCGCGCTGTCGCTGTTCACCGGCGCGTATGTGGCGGAAATCATCCGTTCCGGCGTGCAGTCGATTGCCCGTGGCCAGAACGAAGCGGCGCGTTCGCTCGGCTTGAGCGCGGGTCAGTCGATGCGCCATGTGGTGCTGCCGCAAGCGTTCAAACGCGTGCTGCCGCCGCTGGCCGGGCAGTTCATCAGTCTGGTCAAGGACACCTCGCTGGTGTCGGTAATCGCCATCACCGAGCTGCTGAAAAGCGGCCGTGAAGTCATCACCACATCGTTCTCGCCGTTCGAAATCCTGTTCTGCGTCGCCGGTCTGTACCTGTTGATCAACCTGCCGCTGTCGAAAATCGCCAGCCGGCTTGAGCGGAGGCTCGCGCAAAGTGATTGAAGTCCGCGATCTGGTAAAAGTCTTCGACACCCGTGGGCAAGTGGTGCGCGCGGTGGATAACGTCAGTACCACGGTGGCCAAGGGCGAAGTGCTGGTAGTGATCGGCCCGTCCGGTTCCGGCAAGTCGACCTTCCTGCGTTGCCTCAATGGCCTGGAAGAATTCGATTCCGGCTCGGTGAGCATCGACGGCCTGCAACTGGCCGACCCGAAAACCGACGTCAACGCCTACCGTCGTGAAGTCGGCATGGTGTTTCAGCATTTCAACCTGTTCCCGCACATGACCGTGCTGGAAAACCTCTGTCTGGCGCAGAAAGTCGTGCGCAAGCGCGGCAAGAAAGAGCGCGAAGCCAAGGCGATGGAGTTGCTGCAAAAGGTCGGGATTGCGCAGAAGGCCAACGAGTTTCCGTCACGCCTGTCCGGCGGTCAGCAACAGCGCGTGGCGATTGCCCGGGCGCTGGCGATGGAGCCGAAGGTCATGCTGTTCGATGAGCCGACCTCGGCGCTTGACCCTGAGATGGTCGGTGAGGTGTTGGACGTGATGAAAAACCTGGCCGTGGAAGGCATGACTATGGTCTGCGTGACCCACGAGATGGGCTTTGCCCGGGAAGTGGCGGATCGGGTGTTGTTCTTCGATCACGGTAAATTGCTTGAAGATGCTGCACCGGCAGAGTTCTTTGATGCGCCGAAGGATCCGCGCGCTCAGGCCTTCTTGCGTCAGGTCTTGTAGTACCAGATCGTTCCCACGCTCCGCGTGGGAATGCCGCCCGGGACGCTCCGCGTCCCTTTGTATGCGCGACGCGGAGCGTCGCAGGATGCATTCCCAAGCAGAGCGTGGGAACGATCATTGGGCTAGACCTTGAATCGACCGACCAGCATCTGCAGATGGGTCCCCAGACGTGCCAGCTCAACGCTGGAAGCCGCGGTCTCTTCACTCGCCGCCGACGTCTGATCCGAGACATCCCGAACATTCAGCACGCTACGGTTGATCTCTTCAGCCACCGCGCTCTGCTGCTCGGCCGCTGCCGCAATCTGCTGATTCATCGCCTGAATCGCCGAAACCGTGCGGGTGATGCTTTCCAGTGAACCGCCCGCGCGACGGGTCAACTCAACGCTGCTGTCGGTGAGGGTGCGGCTGTTGTCCATGATCGTCGCCACTTGCTGGGTGCCGTTTTGCAGGCCGACGATCAGCTCTTCGATCTCTTCGGTGGACTTCTGCGTGCGCTGGGCGAGGCTGCGTACTTCATCGGCGACCACGGCAAAACCACGTCCGGCTTCACCGGCACGCGCAGCCTCGATGGCCGCGTTGAGGGCCAGCAGGTTGGTTTGCTGGGCCACGGATTTGATCACGTCGAGGACGCTGCCGATCTTGTCGCTTTCACGCTTGAGCTCGCCCATGGCTTCGGTGGAATGACCGACTTCAACCGCCAGACGCTCGATCTGCGCGATGGCTTCGCCGACGACCTTGTCGCCTTCGCGGGCTTGTTGGTCGGCAGCTACGGCAGCTTCAGACGCTTCCTCGGCGTTGCGCGCGACTTCCTGCACGGTGGCGGCCATTTCGTTCATGGCGGTGGCGACCTGATCGGTCTCGATTTTCTGATTATTGACCCCGGCACTGGTCTGCTCGGTCACGGCCGAGAGTTCTTCGGCAGCGCTGGCGATCTGGGTGACACCATCGCTGATGCCGCCCACCAGTTCGCGCAGACCCTGGGTCATGCTCTGCATCGAGCGTTGCAGTTGGCCCAGTTCATCGCGGCGCAGGGACACCAGATTGTGGGTGAGGTCACCGGCAGCGACGCGCTCGGCGACTTTCAGGGTCTGGTTCAGCGGGATGATGATTTGCCGGGTGATCGCCCAGGCGGCCAGCAAGCCGAACGCTACGGCCAGCGCGGTGGCGATCAGCAGCAGGTTCTTGGCGCGTGCAGCGTCGGTGTCGCGAACCACGGTCTGCGATTCGGTCAGTTTCTTGCTGACGGCGATCAAAATGTCGCCCTGAGCAGACATGTTGGCCAGTGCTGCGGCGTTTTTTACTTGAGAATCACGGAATTGAGCCACGGCTGCACGGTAAGCCTTAAGCGAGTCGGTGGCTTGCTGCAGGTTGGCGATATGCTGATCTGGGACGCGGGACGGCAGGCTTTCGAGGTTTTTCAGGGCATTGTCGATCGCGGTCAGGGCTGGTTGCTCGGCATCGGCCTTGCCGCTGTAGGTGTAACCGCGCACCTGATATCGCGCTTGCTGCAGCAGTTTGCTCAGTTCGATCACCGCGTTGTATTGCGCGACGCTGTCGCCTTGCAGCAGTGCGCTCTCGACCTCGCCGACCTTGGATACGGCATTGTCGGCATTGGCGCCTAGTTTGCTGCGTGCGTCTTCACGCTGTACGGTGGCCTGTGTCATTTCGCCGAAGGCACGCTTGTATTCGGCCACGGCAGCCAATTGTTGATCGACCATCGCCACATCGGACGGCTGCTCGATCATGTCGCGTGCCGATTGCAGACCGCTTTCGAGTTTGCTCAGGAATTCGTTGACCGTGCCCGGTCCCTGCTCGCCGCGACGCATGTCGTAGTCCATGCGCGCCAGGCGCAGGTCCTTGGTCAGCTCGTTGAGGCTGGAGATAAAGCCGAGTTTGTCACCGCGGCTGATGATGCCGCTCATGCCGGTCCAGCCGGTGAAGGTGATCAACAGTGTCAGCAACAGCACCAGGCCGAAACCGATGCCCAGCTTGCGTTTGACGCTGACGTTTCCAAGACTCTCGGCTAACCAACGGTACATGCGACCACTCCCTTCGGACCACTAATTGGACTTATGGAGAAGGTATCGGCCGAATGATGGCAATCTGTAACACCATTTATCTGGTGCGAAGAATCAGAAGAGCCGGGCGAGGAGGGCGGTGACGGCGGTTTCGACGCGCAGAATTCGATCACCCAATTGCACCGGATGCAGGCCGGACTTGGCCAGCAGATCGATTTCGTAGGGGATCCAGCCGCCTTCAGGGCCGATGGCCAGGGTCACGGGTTCGTTGAGGGCGCGTGGGCACGGCGGATAGTTACCGGGATGGCCGACCAGACCGAGAGTGCCTTCGGTAATCGCCGGCAGTCGGTCTTCAACGAAAGGCTTGAAGCGCTTTTCGATGATGATTTCCGGCAACACGGTATCGCGGGCCTGTTCGAGGCCGAGGATCAAGTTTTCGCGAATCGCCTCAGGCTCAAGAAACGGTGTCTGCCAGAAGCTTTTTTCGACCCGATAGCTGTTGACCAGAATCACCTTGGACACGCCCATGGTCGCCACGGTCTGAAACACTCGGCGGAGCATTTTCGGGCGCGGCAGGGCCAGCACCAGCGTCAGCGGCAGCTTGGCCGGCGGTGGCTGATCGAGGCTGACGCGCAACTCGGCTTCACCCGCTTCGAGGCGCAGCAGTTCAGCCGAACCCATCAGCCCATTGATACGGCCAACGCGCAGGCTGTCACCGACTTCCGAACGGTGGACTTCCTGCATGTGCGTCAAGCGCCGATCACGCAGCACCACGCGGTCGGCCGCGATAAAGTCGGCCTCTTCGAGCAACAGCAGGTTCATGCCTGGGTCGCTGGCGGCTGGTCGTTGTGGTCGTCGGCCGGGGTTTCGTCCGGACGTTCGCGCTTGCTGATCAAGCCACCGAACAGGATGCCGATTTCGAACAGCATCCACATCGGCACGGCCAGCAGGGTCTGCGAGAAGATGTCCGGCGGCGTCAGGATCATGCCGACCACGAAGCAGCCGATGATCACGTACGGGCGGATCTTCTTCAGGTAGGCGACGTCAACGACGCCGATCCACACCAGCAGCACCACGGCCACCGGGATTTCGAACGCCACGCCGAAGGCAAAGAACAGCGTCATGACGAAATCAAGGTAACTGGCGATGTCGGTCATCATTTCCACGCCAGCCGGAGTGGCCGCGGCGAAGAATTTGAAGATCAGCGGGAACACGAAGTAATAGGCGAACGCCATGCCGGTGTAGAACAGCAGGATGCTCGACACCAGCAGCGGCACCGCGATGCGTTTCTCATGCTTGTACAGGCCCGGCGCGATAAAGCCCCAGATCTGATGCAGGATCACCGGGATCGCGAGGAACAGCGAAACCATCATGGTCAGCTTCAGCGGCGTCAGGAACGGCGACGACACATCAGTAGCGATCATCGTCGCGCCGACCGGCAGGTACTGGCGCAGCGGCGTCGAGACGAAGGTGTAGATCTGCTGGGTGAAGGCGAACAGCCCGGCGAAGATGATGAAGATCGCCGCCACACAACGCAGCAGACGGGTGCGCAACTCGGTGAGGTGCGAAACCAGCGGCATGTGCTGGTCGTTTTCGGGGAGATCGCTCATGGGGCTCGCGGCGGCAGAGTAGGGTCGTGAGGCGCTGGTGTGATCGGCGCGGCGTTTGGCGCAACGTGTTCAACCGAGTTTTCTACGGCTGCCGGTTCTGTCGGCGCTACAACGGCAGCAGTTGCAGGTGCAGGTGCAGGTGCAGGTGTCGGAGCAGGCGCGACGGGTGCAGTCGGCGCATGAATCGTCTGCTGACCCACATGCTCAACCGGCGTCGGCTCTTGCTGAACCGGACTGAAAATCTTCCGCGCCTCCTGCTCCAGCGACAGAATGTGCTCGTTGTGCAGTTGCCGACGGATCTCGTCGGCACCGATTTCACGTTCAACTTCCTGTTTGATCGCGTTGAAGCTGCGCTTCAGCCGACCGACCCACAGGCCGGCGGTGCGCGCAGCGCCCGGCAGACGCTCGGGGCCCAGCACCAGCAGGGCGACGAGGCCGACGAGCAGCAGTTCAGAGAAGCTGATACCAAACATTAGTCAGTGCTCACACGTCTTTGCGGATCGGCTCTTCGACTTTCTGCGCCTGCACGTCGATGGTGTGCGGCGGGTTGGCCTGAGCGGTGGCTTGCGGCTGCACCGGTGGCACTGGCTGTGCAGGCGTCACGGTAGGATCAGCGGCCGGTTTTTCGTCGTCGTTCATGGCTTTGCGAAAGCCCTTGATCGACTCGCCAACGTCGGTGCCGAGGTTTTTCAGTTTCTTGGTGCCGAACACCAGCACCACGACAACCAGAATGACGATCCAGTGTTTCCAGTCAAAAATGCCCATGTTGCTGTTCCTCTCTAAAAATTGTTCAGGCGGACGGACGCGAGGCTTTCTCGACGTGTCCGGACAGGCCGAAGCGACGGTCCAGTTCATCCAGTACGGCCTGCGGATGCTGCCCCAGTTGGGCGAGCATGACCATGCTGTGGAACCACAGGTCGGCGGTCTCGTAGATCACGTCGCTGCAGTCGCCGCTGATGGCGGCGTCCTTGGCGGCAATAATGGTTTCGACCGACTCTTCGCCGACTTTCTCCAGAATCTTGTTCAAACCCTTGTGATACAGACTAGCCACATAGGAGCTGTCGGCGGCTGCGCCTTTGCGCTCTTCAAGTACCTGAGCGAGGCGGGTCAGGGTGTCACTCATGTTTGTGTCCTGCGGAATAGATTGCGTGCGGATCTTTGAGGACCGGGTCGACTGTCTTCCAGTCGCCGTTTTCGAAGACACGATAAAAGCAGCTTTGACGGCCGGTATGGCAAGCGATGTCGCCGATCTGTTCAACCATCAGGATGATCACATCGGCGTCACAGTCCAGACGCATCTCATGCAGCGTCTGCACATGGCCGGACTCTTCGCCCTTGCGCCACAGCTTGCCACGGGAACGTGACCAGTAGATTGCACGGTTTTCCGCAGCGGTCAGTTCGAGCGCCTCGCGGTTCATCCAGGCCATCATCAGCACGCGTCCGGTCTTGTGATCCTGGGCAATCGCCGGCACCAGGCCATCAGCGTCCCACTTGATCTCGTCCAGCCAGTTTTTCATCTTCAATTCCCGAAACGCAGCTACAAGCTTTGAGCTTCAAGCTGCAAGTAAAAGCAGATTGCGGTGTTCCAGTATCGTCAGGCTTGCAGCTCGCAGCTTATAACTTGCAGCTGATTCGTGCTATCGGCGAACGACCAGATACAAGCCGACTGCCACCATGATTCCCGCAGGCCAATGCCCCAATTCGTGCAGCGGGCCACCGATGGCGAGGATTACCCCGCCGGCCAGATGCGCGCAACCGAGCAGGCGCAGGAACCAGTCGTCCTTGCGTTTATGCCATGGCGGCGGTGGGTCGTAGGCGTGCGGCTGGGACATGCGTTCGAGCAGATCGCGAGCCATGTTGGCCAAATGCGGCAGCTGTTCGAACTGGCTCTGCACGTTGCCGAGCAAGGCTTTCGGGCTGACGCGCTCGCGCATCCAGCGCTCCAGAAACGGCTGCGCGGTGTTCCACAGATCCAGATCCGGATACAACTGGCGGCCGAGGCCTTCGATGTTCAGCAAGGTCTTTTGCAACAGAACGAGTTGCGGCTGCACTTCCATGTTGAAGCGTCGTGCGGTCTGGAACAGACGCATCAGCACCTGGCCAAATGAAATATCTTTTAACGGTTTTTCGAAGATCGGTTCGCACACCGTACGGATCGCCGCTTCGAATTCGTTGAGTTTGGTTTCCGCCGGCACCCAGCCCGAGTCGATGTGCAGTTGCGCCACACGACGGTAGTCACGCTTGAAGAACGCGAACAGATTGCGCGCCAGATAATCCTGATCTTCCGGGGTCAGGCTGCCGACGATGCCGCAGTCGATCGCAATGTATTGCGGGCTCCACGGATTGACGGTGCTGACAAAAATGTTGCCCGGGTGCATGTCGGCGTGGAAGAAACTGTCGCGGAACACTTGAGTGAAGAAAATCTCCACACCGCGTTCGGCAAGCATTTTCATGTCGGTGCGCTGGTCGGCGAGGGTCGCCAGATCCGTCACCTGAATGCCGTAGATGCGTTCCATCACCAGCACTTTCGGCCGGCACCAGTCCCAGTAGACCTGCGGCACGTAGAGCAGCGGCGAACCTTCGAAGTTGCGCTTCAACTGGCTGGCGTTGGCCGCTTCGCGCAGCAGATCCAATTCGTCGTAGATGGTTTTTTCGTAGTCCTGGACCACGTCGACCGGGTGCAGCAAACGCGCGTCGGCCGAGAGTTTTTCAGCGGCGCGGGCGAGGATGAACAGCCACGCCAGATCCTGCGCGATGATCGGCTTCAGACCCGGACGGATCACTTTGACCACGACTTCTTCGCCGGTTTTCAGCTGCGCGGCATGTACCTGCGCCACCGAAGCTGAGGCCAGCGGTTCGACGTCGAAACGGCTGAACACGTCGCTGATTTTCTTGCCCAGCTGTTCTTCGATCAGCTTGATCGACAGCTGCGAATCGAACGGCGGCACGCGGTCCTGCAACAGCATCAACTCATCGGCGATGTCTTCCGGCAGCAGGTCGCGGCGGGTCGAGAGAATCTGTCCGAATTTGATGAAAATCGGCCCGAGATCCTGCAACGCCAGGCGCAGACGCGCGCCCCGGTTCAGCTCCAGCGGCTTGCGCGGGAACCAGCGCCACGGCAGCACATAGCGCAGCGCCAGGAGAAACCAGGGCAGCGGCAGATCGAACAGCAGGTCATCGAGGCGGTAGCGGATCACGACAGACTGGATGCGCAGCAGACGGCGGACGGCGAGCAGCTTCATGCGTTATCGCTTGGGTCGAGGGATCGGGAAAGGCGCTCGAAACGCGCCTCGAGACGTTCCAGATCAAGTTTGATCCGGTCCAGTTCGCTGAACCGCGCTTCGGCTTCGCGCTGCCCGACGAGGGTGCGCGATTCTTCGGCGAGGTATTCGGCGAGGTTCTGGTTGAGGCTGGCAAATCCTTGTTGATACCAGCGTGCGCGGCTGCGCAGGTGGCCTCCGACCAGTTGCGTGGCCACCGGGCCGAGCCAGCGCGAGAGTTCGTACTCCCAGTCGAGCTCAAGATCCTGCAGCACACCGGCCAGCTCCAGCAGCACGCCGCTGTCGCCATCGAGCTCGACTTCCGGGGCGTGCAGCACCGCGGTCTTGTCTTTGCTCACGGCCAGTTTGATCAGGCTCGAGGCCGGCGCACGCAGGGTGCAGTCGACAGCGGTTTCCCAGTGCGAGGCCAGCATCAAACCTTCGTCGCTCGGCAAGATGAACAGTTGCAGCGCCGGGCTGCGGCAGTCGACGGCAATCACCTTGCCGGTCAAATGCGCCAGCCGCGGCAGCGCCGTGCTGTCGAGACGCAGCACCCGGTTGAGGCCGAGTTCAACGCTGGCGAGCAGCCCGGTGAGCAACATCAGGGCTTGATGCCGCGGTGCAGGGCGACGATGCCTGCGGTCATGTTGTGATAGGTCACGCGGTCGAAACCGGCGTCGACCATCATCGACTTCAGGGTTTCCTGATTCGGGTGCATGCGGATCGATTCGGCCAGATAGCGATAGCTTTCCGAGTCGTTGGTGATCAGCTTGCCCATCAGCGGCATGAAGGCGAACGAGTAGGCGTCGTAGGCTTTCGACATCAGCGCGTTGGTTGGCTTGGAGAATTCCAGCACCAGCAAACGACCGCCGGGCTTGAGCACGCGCAGCATCGAACGCAGGGCATCTTCCTTGTGCGTCACGTTGCGCAGGCCGAAGGCGATGGTCACGCAATCGAAATGATTGTCCGGGAACGGCAGTTTTTCGGCGTCCGCCTGAACGAATTCGACGTTGCCGGCGACACCCAGATCGAGCAGACGATCACGGCCGACCTTGAGCATCGATTCGTTGATGTCGGCCAGCACCACCTGACCGGTCGGGCCGACCAGGTGCGAGAATTTTTTGGTCAGGTCACCGGTACCGCCGGCGATGTCGAGCACGCGGTTACCGCTGCGCACACCCGAGAGTTCGATCGCGAAACGCTTCCACAGACGGTGCATGCCGCCCGACAGAAGGTCATTCATCAGGTCGTACTTGGCGGCTACCGAGTGGAAAACCTCAGCGACTTTTTCCGCTTTCTGGCTTTCCGGAACGTTTTTGAAGCCGAAGTGAGTGGTGGGTTCGGCATCGCTGCCTTTGCGCTGATCAGTCATATCGCTGTCACCAAAAGAGAATGCGCGACATTCTAATCCCCAAGCCATGCTTTGTCTTGGAATGGCTAAAGGTAAGATGGGCAACCTTCGGGACGATTTGCCGCAGCGGCGGTCAAGATTTACCGACACATCTTTTTCGCCCCATTCAAAAAGCAGGAGTCAATCAATGGCCAAAATCACTGTTGAGCGTGCCCACAATCTGGGCAAGGAAGCCGCCCGCGAGAAGGCCGACAAGCTGGCGCAAAAACTCTCCGAGCAATACGGACTGGAGCCGCAATGGTCGGGTGACACCTTGAACCTCAAGCGCTCGGGCGTGAAAGGCGCGGTGCATGTGGCGGACGATTCGATCAAGGTCGACGTGGAACTGGGCATCATGATGTCGGCCATGAGCGGCATGATCAAAGCCGAGATCGAGAAGGCCCTCGATAAAGCCCTGGTCTGAAACACGATCCCCTGTAGGAGTGAGCCTGCTCGCGATAGCGGTCTGTCAGTCGACTCCATTTTTGACTGATACACCGCTATCGCGAGCAGGCTCACTCCTACATTTGTTTAGTGGTGCCCCCTCTGTTTATGTCAGTTGTTAGGGTGCCGTTTCTAATTTTTCTGCCTACTTTGTGCCTGAGCCCGACACTTTCGCGGGCAGTTCCTCAAACCTTCTGCGCGTGAGGTGCACCATGGCCAAAGTAATTTTGAAGAAAAAAATCGACGCTTCGACTTCTGCTCTGAGCGACGTCAAATCCTATGCCCGCAAGATCTGGCTGGCAGGCCTGGGTGCCTACGCCAAGGTCGGCCAAGAGGGTAGCGAGTACTTTCAAGAGCTGATCAAGGCTGGTCAAACTGTTGAAAAGAAAGGCAAAAAAGCCGTCACCGAAAAACTCGAAGCGGCCAACGCCGAGATCGATGAAGCCAAGAGCGAAGTGAGTTCTTTCAAAGGTCGTGTCGAAGTTCAACTCGACAAGGTCGAGAAGGCGTTCGACTCCCGCGTAGCAAGCGCCTTGAATCGTATCGGCATTCCGTCTAAACATGACGTTGAGACACTCTCTGCTAAGCTCGATGAGCTGACGGCATTGCTCGAACGCGTCGCGCGTAAATCTTAAGGAGAACGGGATGGCTGGTAAAAAGAACACCGATAAAGAAGGCAGCTCGTGGATCGGGAAAGTCGAAGACTACTCCCGCAAGATCTGGCTGGCTGGTTTAGGCGTGTACTCGAAGATCGACACTGACGGCAGCAAGCTCTTCGATACATTGGTCAAAGACGGCGAGAAAGCCGAGAAGCTCACCAAGTCCGCAGTCGGCAAAAAAGTCGATGCCGCCAAGGACTCCGCTTCTTCGGCCAAGTCGCGCATCAGCGGCGTGAAAGATCGCGCACTGGGCAAGTGGGACGAGCTGGAAGGGGCTTTCGACAAGCGCCTGAACAGCGCGATTTCGCGCCTGGGTGTACCGAGCCGCAATGAGGTCAAGGCACTTAACAGCAAGGTCGACACACTGACCAAACAGATCGAAAAACTCACCGGTCTGAAGGCTCAACCTGTGGCGGCGAAAACCGCTGCGGCAAAACCGGCGGCGAAAACCGCAGCGGCCAAACCAGCGGCAAAATCCGCTGCCAAGCCATTGGCTAAAGCTGCCGCTAAACCCGCAGCAAAAGCAGCGGCCAAGCCTGCAGCGAAAACCGCTGCCGCCAAGCCAGCAGCCAAAGCAGCCGCCAAACCGGTTGCCGCCAAAGCCGCAGCCAAACCGGCAGCAAAACCTGCGGCCAAAACTGCAGCGAAACCAGCCGCCAAGCCAGCCGCGAAAACCGCTGCCGCCAAACCGGCTGCCAAGCCAGCAGCCAAACCGGCTGCGGCGAAAAAACCGGCAGTGAAAAAACCGGCCGCGCCGAAAGCCGCAGCGCCGAAGCCAGCAGCACCTGCTGCAGCCAAGCCGGCCACCCCGGCAGCTCCGGTGAGCGCGTCGAACTCCGCCGCGGCACCGACTCCGGTGGCTACCCCGACTGCTGCATCGACCCCGTCGACGCCAACCAGTCAGTCCTGATTCTTCAGGGCAAAACAAAACGCCCGGCCTGTGAAGGTCGGGCGTTTTTGTATCTGAATTCCAACAGCCCCTCACCCTAGCCCTCTCCCAGAGGGAGAGGGGACCGACCGAGGTGTCTCACGCTATACGCCGACCTGAAAGACCTTATCGATTATGGATTCGGTAACGCACTGCAGGTCGGCGTACTTCTACAGCATCCCCCAATCAGTCCCCTCTCCCTCCGGGAGAGGGCTAGGGTGAGGGGCTTTTGATTCAGTCATGGTCTTCAAGATACTGAAGAGCCATCCGCTCCGTGGCGACCTTCACCGGCGGCAGCAGATGCGGCGCCACCAGCATCATGATCTGATAAACCACCAGCCTCACTTCCCCCTCACGATCCAGAATCCGCTGATAATCCAGCGAAAACAGCAACGTCATGGTGATCTGCTCCACCAACTGCCCCAACGCCTGCGTATCACTGACCAACTGCCCCGCAGCCTTCAACCGCGCCAACAACGACGCCAGCGTGCGCTTCAACGCATTGAGCAGATGTCGAATCCCCTTGGCCAGCTTCGGCAAGCGCCCGGCGAGGTTCGACAGGTCCTGAAACAGAAAGCGGTACTGCGCCAGCCGCTCGACGATCAAATGCAGAAACAGCCAGTAATCTTCCGGCGCCAACTCCACATCCGATGGTGGATCAAGCAGCGGCGCCAGTTCATTCTGGAAGCGGTCGAACAACCCGAGAATCAGCGGTTCCTTGCCGTGAAAGTGGTAGTAGAGGTTGCCCGGGCTGATCCCCATTTCGTTGGCCACCTCCATGGTGGAGACGTTCGGCTCGCCCTTTTCGTTGAACAATTGCAGAGCACATTCGAGAATCCGGTCGCGGGTTTTCATCCAGTCTTCTTAGAAAAGTTCGGTTAAGCGTCAGCGCACACGCACGTAAGTACCGGGCGCGGCCTCCATCGGGGGATAGTTCGGATTGCCGAGGGTGAACGAGGTTTCGTGCTGGGCGCCGGAGCGTTGCTGAATCCACTCCAGCCACTGCGGCCACCAACTGCCATCGACGTGCTTGCCGTCGTAATACCAGGCGCGCGGGTCGCTGCTCATCTTGCCGTTTTCGACGTACGCGGCTTTCGGGTTGCTCGGCGGGTTGAGAATGCTCTGCACGTGGCCGCTGTTGGACAGCACGAAACGCCGGTCACCGCCAAGCAGCAGGGTCGAGCGATACACCGCATCCCACGGCGTGATGTGGTCGTTCATACCGGCGACACTGAAACTGTCGACGGTGACTTTTTGCAGGTCGATCGGCGTGCCGCACACTTCCAGTCCACCCGGATGGGTCAGTGGGTTGTGCTTGAAGAAGTCCAGCAGGTCACCATGAAACGCTGCGGGCAGACGCGTGTTGTCGTTGTTCCAGTAGAGAATGTCGAAGGCTGGCGGTTCTTTGCCCAACAGGTAGTTGTTGACGAAGTAGCTCCAGATCAAATCGTTGGGGCGCATCCAGGCGAAGATCCTGGCCATGTCGCGACCGTCGAGCACGCCTTTCTGATAGGAACGGCGCTTGGCGGCTTCAAGGGTCTGTTCATCGGCGAATAGCGTGGCCGGGGTTTCGATCTGGCTGTCGAGCAGGCTCACCAGATAGGTCGCGCTGGAGACGCGGCGCAGTTGCCGTTTGGCCTGCAAATGGCCTTGCAGGGCGGCAATGGTCAGGCCGCCGGCGCAGGCGCCCATCAGGTTGACCTCGCGGGCGCCGGTGATCGCCCGGCAGATGTTCATCGCTTCTTCCACCGCTTCGACGTAGGTCGACAGGCCCCATTCGCGATGGCGCACATCCGGGTTGCGCCAACTGATCATGAAGGTCTGCAAGCCGTTCTTCAGGGCGTACTGGACGAAGCTGTTATGTGGGCTTAGGTCGAAAATGTAGTACTTGTTGATTTGCGGCGGCACCACCAGCAGCGGCTTGGCGTACTGCTTTTCGCTCATCGGCTTGTACTGGATCAGCTCAAGCAGATCGTTGCGGAACACCACCGAGCCGGTGGTGGTGGCGACGGTCTTGCCGACCTCGAAAGCCTGTTTGGTCACCTGGCGCGGCAGGCCGTCGTTGTGCAGCAAATCATCGAACAAATGGCTGAGGCCGCGCACCAGACTGTGCCCACCGGAGTTGAACAGCTCCTTGACCGCCAGCGGGTTGAGCAGGGTGTTGGACGGCGCCACGGCGTCGTTGAGCAGGGTGAAAGCGAAGTGCGCGCGGGCGCGATCGTCATCGCTCATGCTGCTTTCGTCGATCCAGCTTTTGACCTGCTTCTGCCAGGCCAGATAAGCCTGCAGGCTGCGCCGGTAAAACGGGTTCAGGCTCCACGCGGGATCAGCGAAACGGCTGTCGTTCGGATTGGTCGGGTGCAGGGTTTCGCCGAGCAGCACGCGGCCCAATTGACCGCCGAGTTTCAACGCGTGCTTCGCACTGTGAATCGGATTGCGCAGGCCATGGGCGGCGACGCTGCGCAAGGTCGAGATCAGGTCCCGGCCACGCAGACCGGTGATCGCACTTTGTGCGTTGATGAACACGGCGGGGCTGGGCACTACGCCCGTCGCTGGTTTGTCGCGCATGACTCAACACTCCTTCGTCTTCAGGTCAAAAACAAACTCACCGAACCAGAACACCATAGACGCTGTTGCGGGTTGCTGCCTGCGCGGCGTCCTGCCGCGCACTCTTTCTTAAAGCACTGCATAAAGCCTGCCGACGAAGTTAACCGCCGAGCGGTGTCGGATGCGGGTGCATTACTGCACGCTGACGTTCCTCCTGGAGAAACTTCATGATGATCGGCGCCACCGCTTCGGCGCGGGTAATCAGGAACAGATGACCGTCGTCGATGATGTGCAGTTGGGCGTTGGGAATGCGCCAGGCGAGCATGCGCATGTTGATCAGCGGGATCAGCGGATCGTCATCGCCGGCCAGCACCAGCGTCGGCTGATGGATCTTGTGCAGCCAATGAATACTCGTCCAGCCAAGGCCAGCGAAAAGTTGCCAGTAATAGCCCAGCTTGCCCGCCGAACGGACTTTAGCCGCGTGGCTGGCGGCCAGGGTCGGATCGCGGCGGAACGAGCCGCCGTAGATCAGCGGGGCGATGCGGATCACGTGGGAAGGCTGAATGTAGCGCCGCGGACTGGCCATCATCCACAGCACTTTCGGTTTGCCCGGCACCATCACGGCACCGGCCGCGGTCGCCGCCAGCACCAGTTTCTTGCAGCGCTCGGGGTAGTCGTAGGCGAACTGCTGCGCGAGTGCGCCACCCCACGACACGCCGATGACGTTGACCTGGCCGTAGTCGAGGTAATCGAGCATCCGTGACGTCAGCTTGGCCAGCCCGGGAAAGCGATACGGACGGTTCGGCGTCGAGGAACCGCCGACACCGGGCACGTCGAAGGCGATCACTTCCAGATCCGGGTCCAGCGCCGCGACAAACGGAAACACCAGCTCCAGGTTGGCGCCGATGCCGTTGAAAATCAGCAAGGGCGTCAAGTGAGGCTTGCCGGGGCGTACCGCCGTGCGGAGGGTCTGGCCATCCAGATCGACGGTACGGAATATGAACGGTTGCGGCATGCTTCAGGCCCTGTGGATTTCAAGTACACCCCGCCCCTGTGGGAGCGAGCCTGCTCGCGAAGGCGTCGTGTCAGCCAACATCGATGTTGATTGAATGAGCGCTTTCGCGAGCAGGCTCGCTCCCACAATGACAAGGTGGGTGTCAGTTACCGCTCGTGAACGTAAGTGCCCGGCGAGGCTTCACCGGCCGGATACGCCTTGTTGCCCAGTTTCACCGGGGCCTTTTTCAGGTTGCCCGAGCGCTCGGCCTGCCACGTCTGCCAGTACAGCCACCAGGAGTCGGTGTGCTTGGTCGAGTTCTCTTGCCATTCATCGGCATTGGCAGCCACTTCTTCGCTGGTCATGTAACGCGATTTCGGGTTGCCCGGCGGGTTCAGAATGCTCTGGATATGCCCGCTGCTCGACAACACGAATTCCACCTTGCCACCGAACAACTGCGCCGACTTGTAGCAGGACTTCCACGGGGTGATGTGGTCATTGGTGCCGGCCAGCGAGAAGATGTCGGCCGTGACCTGCTTGAGGTCGATCGGCGTGCCGCACACTTCCAGTGCATTCGGGCGGATCAGTGGGTTGTTTTTGAACATCTCGATCAGGTCGCCGTGGAACGCGGCGGGCAACCGGGTGGTGTCGTTGTTCCAGAACAGGATGTCGAACACCGGAGGCTCGTTGCCGAGCAGGTAGTTGTTGACCCAGTAGTTCCAGATCAGGTCGTTCGGGCGCATCCAGGCGAAGACCTTGGCCATGTCTTTGCCTTCGAGCACGCCGGCCTGATACGAATGGCGCTTGGCGGTCTCCAGGGTCTGCTCGTCGACGAACAGGGCGACGTCGCTGTCCAGGGTGGTGTCGAGCACGCTGACCAGCAGCGTGAGGGCATTGACCTTCTTCTCGCCGATCGCCGCGTAGTGGCCGAGCAGGGCGGTGCAGGTGATGCCACCGGAGCAGGCGCCGAGCATGTTCACGTCTTTGCTGCCGGTGATCGCGGTGACCACGTCGACGGCTTCTTTCAGCGCATCGATATAGGTCGACAGGCCCCATTCGCGCTGGGCCTTGGTCGGGTTGCGCCAACTGACGATAAACGTCTGCACGTTATTGCGCAGGCAGAAGCGCGCCAGACTCTTGTCCGGGCTCAAATCGAATACATAGAACTTGTTGATCTGCGGCGGCACCACCAGCAAGGGACGCTCGTGGACCTGCTCGGTGATCGGCTTGTACTGGATCAGTTCCAGCACGTCGTTGCGAAACACCACCGCGCCTTCGGTGACACCCAGGCTCTTGCCGACCTCGAACGCGCCCATGTTGACCTGGCTCGGCATGCCGCCGTTGTGTACCAGATCCTTGGCCAGATGCGAGAGGCCATCGAGCAGGCTTTTGCCGCCGGTTTCGAAAAAGCGTTTTACCGCGGCCGGGTTGGCAGCAGTGTTGGTCGGGGCCATGGCTTCGGTCATCAGGTTGATGACGAAGTGGCCGCGCGCGATGTCCTTGGGTGACAGGCTGCTGTCGTCGATCCAGGCGTGGAGTTCCTTGCGCCACGCCAGATAAGTTTGCAGATAACGTTTGTAGAGCGGGTTCTGGCTCCACGCAGGATCAGCGAAGCGACGGTCATCGCCAGCCGGTTGCAGTTCGGATTTGCCGAACAACACGTTCTTCAGTTCGAGGCCGAAATGGGTGACGTGTTTGACGCTATGGATCGGTTGTTTAATGGCCTGTTTCAGCACCATACGAGCAGAGGCCAGCAGATCCTTTCCGCGTAGCCCAACGACGGGATTAAGCCCCAGGGTGTTTTCCGAGGCTTGGTACTTCAGGTCATCGTTATTCTTGTTACTCATCTACGACGCTCCATTGTCCTGAGACGAGTACCCGGTTTTCTGCTGTGCAGTTCCACAGCCAATGCCAGGTACTACTGCTCGGGTGACCGTTAATTCTGCATAGCTGCTTTACAGTCGTAGAGCACTGCAGGGAACTTGCCAGCTCCATTGGTTACCCGAGTTTAATTTTTTTCGCAAGCGGGCCGATCCTCGGCCACACAGCAGAGCATTCAAACAGATGAATTTAGAAAATGCCCTCTAATGAGCGCAAGGCACGGGCTAGAGCATCAGCTTGACGACTGACTCGTTCGGATCGCGGGTCTTGCCCGCCGCTTTGAGCTCGGCCAGATAATCGGCCCAGAGTGCGTCATGACGTCGCCCCAGCTCGTAGAGATAATCCCAGGTGAACAAGCCGCTGTCGTGACCGTCGTCGAAGGTCAGTTTCAGTGCGTAGTGACCGGCCGGTTCCAGCTTGCTCAGACCGACGTTGAGCTTGCCGAATTGCAGGATCGGTTTGCCGTGGCCCTGGACCTCGGCGGAGGGGGAGTGCACGCGCAGGAATTCGGCGGGCAGGGTGTATTCCTCGCCGGACGCGTAGGTGAGCGTCAGGGTTTTCGAGGCTTTGTGCAGTTTGATGTCGGTGGGGATCATGAGCAGGTATCCGTCTGGTGCGGAACCTTGTGGGAGCGAGCCTGCTCGCGAAAGCGGTGGTTCAGTCAACACAAGGGTTGAATGTACTGCCGTCTTCGCGAGCAGGCTCGCTCCCACAGTTCCATTACATCTGTAAGTATGGCTTACAGGATATAACGGGACAGGTCTTCGTTCTGCGCCAATTCGCCGAGGTGGCTGTTGACGTATTCGGCGTCGATCAGAATCGGCTTCTCATCGTGCGTGCTGGCCAGATCGCCGGCGCTGAACGACACCTCTTCCAGCAGACGCTCAAGCAGCGTGTGCAGACGACGGGCACCGATGTTCTCGGTCTTCTCGTTGACCTGCCAGGCGATCTCCGCCAGACGCTTGATGCCTTCCGGCTGGAACTGGATGTTCAGGCCTTCGGTCTTCAGCAGCGCGCAATATTGCTCGGTGAGCGAAGCGTGCGGTTCGCTGAGGATGCGTTCGAAGTCCGACGGGCTCAGCGCTTTGAGTTCGACGCGGATCGGCAAACGACCTTGCAGCTCAGGCACCAGATCGCTCGGCTTGCTCAGGTGGAACGCGCCGGATGCGATGAACAGGATGTGGTCGGTCTTGACCATGCCCAGTTTGGTGTTGACGGTGCAGCCTTCGATCAGCGGTAGCAGGTCGCGCTGTACACCTTCACGGGAGACATCGGCGCCGCCGACGTTGCCACGCTTGGCGACTTTGTCGATCTCGTCGATGAACACGATGCCGTGCTGTTCAACCGCTTCCAGCGCCTTGGCTTTCAGCTCTTCTTCGTTGACCAGACGCCCGGCTTCTTCGTCGCGCACCAGCTTCAGCGCTTCTTTGACCTTGAGCTTGCGCGCTTTCTTTTTGCCCTTGCCCATGTTGGCGAACAAGGACTGCAACTGGTTGGTCATCTCTTCCATGCCAGGCGGCGTGGCGATTTCGATGCCGGCGACTTCAGCGACTTCGATCTCGATTTCCTTGTCATCCAGCTGACCTTCGCGCAGGCGCTTGCGGAACAGCTGACGAGTGTTGGAATCGCTGCTCGGCGCTTCTTCATTGCTGAAGCCCATGCGGGCCGGCGGCAGCAGTGCGTCGAGGATACGATCCTCGGCGGCGTCTTCGGCGCGATGGCGCACGCGGGTCATTTCCTGCTCGCGAAGCATCTTGATCGCGGCGTCGGCCAGATCACGGATGATCGATTCGACGTCACGGCCAACGTAGCCGACTTCGGTGAACTTGGTCGCTTCGACTTTGATGAACGGCGCGTTGGCCAGTTTCGCCAGACGACGGGCGATTTCGGTTTTACCGACACCGGTCGGGCCGATCATCAGGATGTTCTTCGGGGTCACTTCAACGCGCAGCTCTTCAGGCAGCTGCATGCGGCGCCAGCGGTTGCGCAGGGCAATCGCGACGGCGCGCTTGGCATCGTCCTGGCCGATGATGTGGCGGTTGAGTTCGTGGACGATTTCGCGGGGAGTCATGGACATAGTAATTGACGGTCCTCAAGCAGAAACAAGCCGTGGCACAGGGCCGCGTCAGGCTTATTCAGCGAGATCCTGCTCCTCAATGGTCTGAGTGTGGTTGGTGAATACACAGATGTCGCCGGCGATGCCGAGGGCGGTTTCGACGATTTCGCGGGCCGACAGGTCGGTCTTTTTCAACAGGGCACTGGCCGCAGCCTGCGCGTAACCGCCGCCGGAACCCATGGCGATCAGGCCATCTTCGGGTTCGACCACGTCACCGTTGCCAGTGATGATCAACGAGGCGTCCTTGTTGGCGACCGCGAGCATAGCTTCGAGGCGGCTCAGGGAGCGGTCGGTGCGCCATTCTTTGGCGAGTTCGACAGCGGCGCGCACCAGGTGGCCCTGATGTTTTTCAAGCTGGCCTTCGAAACGTTCGAAGAGGGTAAAGGCGTCAGCGGTGGCACCGGCAAAACCGGCGATGACCTGGCCGTGGTACAGGCGACGGACTTTTTTCGCGTTGCCTTTCATCACGGTATTGCCGAGAGAAACCTGGCCGTCGCCGCCCATGACGACTTTGCCGTGACGGCGGACTGAAACGATGGTGGTCAAGGGAAGAGTCTCCACACAGCGGGGCGAAAGTGCCTTATGCCCATTCATATGGGGGTGCTGGAGAGGATTTCAACCGTAGCGCAGGAGATGGGACGAGCGGTGTCTTGTATTTTGATCGTTCCCACGCTCTGCGTGGGAATGCAGCCCGGGACGCTCCGCGTCCCTTCACTGCTGGGACGCAGAGCGTCCCTTGAGGCGTTCCCACGCAGAGCGTGGGAACGATCGGCCGAGCGTCAGCGGCTCTGGCGTTGTTGTAACAACAGGTTGCTGAAGCCGGCGCCGGCCAGTTGTTTCTGCGCAGTGGTCAGTTGTTCACGGTTGCTGAACGGGCCGACCAGTACGCGGTACCAGGTTTCATCCTTCACTGTGCCGGATTCAACCGCTACGGCCTGACCGAGCAGAATGATCTGCGCGCGGACTTTGTCGGCATCGGTTTCCTTGCGGAACGAACCCGCCTGCAAGAAGAACTTGGTCACCGGCGCCGCCTTGCTCACCGGTGGCGCTGGCGGTGGGGTAATCCCGGCCAGTGCTGCCTGAGCGCGCGCCGTGTCGATCTTCGCCGCTTCCGCCGGGGTCACCGGCGTGGTCGGGATGGCCGGCACTTGTGGCGTCGGCAAAGTCTTCTCCGGCACGGCGTCCGGCGGCACGATCACTTCCGATTCCGGCAGCAAGGTGTAGAAGTCGTACTTCGGCTTCACCGGTTGCGTCGGGCTCGGCGGGGTCTTGTTGGCCTCGGCGATCTTCGACGCTTTCTGCTGTTGTGCCTGTTCGACCTTCTCGCGCTTGACCGTATCGCTGCCCTTGCCCGGCTCGAGCTTCATCAGAAACACGATGAACGCGCCGACCGTGAGGCCGATGGCCATCCACAGCCAGCCCGGAATCGGTTGCTTCGCAGGAGCTTGGTAACGGCTGGCGCCACGCTTGGGTGCAGGTTTTTTCTTGGCGGCCAACTTACATACGCTCCAGAGTTTCCAGACCCAACAGCTCCAGGCCTTGCTTGAGGGTGCGACCGGTCAGCGCGGCCAGGCGCAGACGGCTCTGCATCTGGGCCGGGGTTTCGGCAGCGAGGATCGGGCAGTTCTCGTAGAAGCTGGAGAACAAACCGGCAACGTCGTACAGATAAGTGCAGAGAATATGCGGCGTGCCTTTTTCAGCGACGCCGTTCAGCACTTCGCCGAACTGCGCCAGTTTCGCCGCCAGCTCTAGTTCGTGTTCCGCCTCGAGCACGATTTGGCCATCGACTTCGCTGAAGTCCTTGCCCAATTTGCGGAACACACCGGCCACACGGGTGTAGGCGAATAGCAGGTACGGCGCGCTGTTGCCTTCGAAATTCAGCATCAGGTCGAAGTTGAAGCTGTAGTCGCTGGTGCGGTGCTTCGACAAGTCGGCGTATTTCACCGCGCCGATGCCGACGACTTTGGCGATGTTGCGCAGCTCGTCTTCGGCCAGCTCCGGGTTTTTCTCTTTCACCAGGCTGTAGGCGCGTTCCTGCGCTTCGGTCAGCAGGTCGATCAGCTTCACGGTGCCGCCGTCACGGGTCTTGAACGGACGGCCATCGGCGCCGTTCATGGTGCCGAAGCCCATGTGTTCCATCTCCATCGGATGGGTGACGAAACCGGCCTTGCGCGCCACGGCGAACACTTGCTGGAAGTGCAGAGCCTGACGCTGATCGACAAAGTACAACGCGCGATCGGCTTTCAGCTTGCCGCTGCGGTAGCGCACGGCGGCCAGGTCGGTGGTGGCGTACAGGTAACCGCCGTCAGCCTTGACGATGATCACCGGCAGCGGGTCGCCGTCGGCGTTCTTGAACTCGTCGAGGAACACGCACTGCGCGCCGTTGCTTTCGACCAGCATGCCGGCAGCTTTCAGATCGTTGACCACGTTGATCAGGTCGTCGTTGTAGGCGCTTTCGCCCATCACGTCGGCCATGGTCAGTTTGACGTTGAGCAGTTCGTAGATCTTCTGGCAGTGCGACAGCGAGATGTCCTTGAACTTGGTCCACAGCGCCAGGCACTCGGCATCGCCCGCCTGCAGCTTGACCACCAGACCACGGGCGCGGTCAGCAAACTCTGCGGATTCGTCGAAGCGCTGCTTGGCGGCGCGGTAGAAGTTTTCCAGGTCGGACAGCTCGTCGCTGGTGATCGGGTTTTCCTGCAGATACGCCATCAGCATGCCGAACTGGGTGCCCCAGTCGCCAACATGGTTCTGACGGATCACTTCGTCGCCGAGGAATTCCAGTACGCGGGCCACGCCGTCGCCAATGATGGTCGAGCGCAAGTGGCCAACGTGCATCTCTTTGGCCAGGTTCGGCGCCGACAGGTCGACCACGGTGCGCTGCGCCGGGCCAGCCTTGCGTACGCCAACATGGGCATCAGCCAATGCAGCGTCGAGACGCGAGGCCAGCGCCTGGGTGTTCTGGAAGAAGTTGATGAAGCCTGGGCCAGCGATTTCGGCCTTGGTGACGTTTTCGTCAGCCGGCAGTGCGGCGATGATTTTTTCCGCCAGATCGCGCGGTTTCATGCCCGCAGGCTTGGCCAGCATCATCGCGATGTTGCTGGCGAAGTCGCCGTGGGTCTTGTCGCGGGCGTTCTCCACCTGAATCGCCGGCGTCAGGCCTTCAGGCAACACACCTTCGTTGACGAGTTGGGTGAGGGCTTGTTGGATCAGCTGGCGAATGGTGTCTTTCATGGTCTTCTCTTTCGACCGCAAGCGCGGCGGGCGCATCGATGCGCGGGTGGAAAAACTGGGCATTATCCGTTGCGAAGACGGGCTTGCCAACCTTAGCAGGCAGCTTATGGATATGTGGTGACATTCAGATCAAAAGATCGCAGCCTTCGGCAGCTCCTACACGGGGATACGCATTTTCCTGTAGTAGCTGCCGAAGGCTGCGATCTTTTGATCTTCAATACAAATCGACGGGATCGACATCCAGCGACCAGCGCACCGCCCGCCCGCTCGGCATCTGCTCCAGCACCAGCAACCAGCTCGCCAGCAACCGGTGCAACGGTGCCCGCGCCGTTGCCTGCAACAAAAGTTGCGCGCGATAGCGTCCGGCGCGGCGTTCCATCGGTGCCGGCACTGGCCCGAGCAGTTCAATCCCGCTCAGATTCTGTTCTGCCAACAAGCGCTCGGCCTCGCTGCACGCCTCATCGAGAAAGCCTTCCGCCTGTCCCGGCTTGTGCGCTTCGGCACGCAACAACGCCAGGTGCGCAAACGGCGGTAACCCGGCAGCCCGGCGCTCGCTCAACGCCTGCTCGGCAAAGGCGAAATAACCCTGCTCGGTGAGTTGCACCAATAAAGGATGGTCGGCGAGGTGCGTCTGAATGATCACCTTGCCCGGCTCTTCTGCTCGCCCGGCACGCCCGGCCACCTGCACGATCAACTGCGCCATGCGCTCGCTGGCGCGGAAGTCACCGGAGAACAAACCGCCGTCAGCATCGAGGATCGACACCAGGGTCACCCGTGGAAAGTGATGCCCCTTGGCCAACATCTGCGTGCCGACCAGAATGCACGGCTGACCTTTCTGAATTGTCGCGAACAACTGATTCATCGCGTCTTTGCGTGACGTGCTGTCGCGGTCGACCCGTAGCACCGGGTAATCAGGGAACAGAATCGCCAGGCGTTCTTCTGCGCGTTCCGTGCCCGCGCCCACGGGGCGCAAATCAACCTTGTTGCACTTCGGACACTGGCGCGGTGTGCGCTCGACGTAGCCACAGTGATGGCAACGCAGTTCGCCGTAGCGCTGGTGCACAGTCATCCGCGCATCGCAGCGCGAACACTCGGACATCCAGCCGCAGTCGTGGCAGAGCAACGTCGGTGCGAAACCGCGACGGTTGAGGAACACCAACACCTGTTGCCCATTCGCCAATGTCTGACCGATAGCTTGCTGCATCGGCCCGGAAATACCGCTGTCCAGTGGGCGGCTTTTTACATCCAGACGCAGGAAACGCGGCTGCTTGGCACCGCCGGCACGTTCATTCAGGCGTAGGAGACCGTAACGGCCGGTGTAGGCGTTGTGCAGACTTTCCAGCGATGGCGTCGCAGAACCGAGCACGATCGGGATGTTTTCCTGGCGGGCACGTACCAGCGCCAGATCGCGGGCGTGGTAGCGCAAACCTTCCTGCTGTTTATAAGAGCCGTCGTGCTCTTCGTCGATGATGATCAGCCCGGGATTTTTCATCGGCGTGAACAGCGCTGAACGGGTGCCGATAATAATGTCGGCCTCGCCATCACGTGCGGCGAGCCAGGCTTCGAGGCGCTCGCGATCATTGACCGCCGAATGCAGCAGGGCGATGCGCGCATTGAAACGCTGCTCGAAGCGCGCCAGGGTCTGCGGGCCGAGGTTGATCTCCGGGATCAGCACCAGCGCCTGCTTGCCGGCTTCGAGGGTTTCGCGGATCAGCTGTAAATAGACTTCGGTCTTGCCACTGCCGGTGACCCCGGCCAGGAGGAACGCGTGATAACTGTCGAACCCGGCGCGGATCGCCTCGTATGCGGCGCGCTGTTCGGTGTTGAGCGGCAATTCCGGTTGCGCCAGCCAGTGCTCATGGCGCGCGCCGGGTGCGTGGCGGCGGATTTCCACTTGCACCAGACCTTTGGCCAGCAGTAGATCGAGACTGTCTTTGCTCAACATCAGTTTGCTCAGCAGCTGATGGGCGACGCCGTGCGGGTGCTGGGCCAGCGTCGCGAGTGCTTCGCGCTGGCGCGGTGCGCGGGCAATGCGCGGGTCATCAAGGCTGGCGCCGGGGACGGCTGACCAGAAGCGCTCTTGCCGAGCCTCGGCCAGTTCGCCCTGGCGCAACAGCACCGGCAACGCCCAGCTCAAGGTGTCGCCGAGGCTGTGCTGATAATACTGCGACGTCCACAGGCACAGCTTGAACAGCGCCGGTGGCAGCGGCGGCGTGGCATCGAGCAGGGCCAGCGCCGGTTTGAGTTTCTCCACCGGCACTTCGCTGGTGTCCGTGACCTCGACCAGAATGCCAATCATCTCGCGCCGGCCGAACGGCACCCGCAGGCGCATGCCCGGCTGCAATTGTTCGCGCAGCACGCCGGCCGGCGCCCGATAGTCGAACAGGCGGCGCAGGGGCGATGGCAGGGCAAGGCGCAGAATGGCGTCGGGCACGCGGGGGGATCTCTATCAACAGGCGGGAGGGCTAGGCACATAACCTTGTAGGAGTGAGCCTGCTCGCGATAGCGGTCTGTCATTCAACATTTATGTCGTCTGAAATACCGCTATCGCGAGCAGGCTCACTCCTACAAGGGAATCGCGTATTGGGCCGGGAGCCTAGCAGACGGTCGGTCTCGGTGACAGCTTGCGTGTTTGAAAAGGTCTGGTAGAATCCGCGGCCTAATTACGTGCGGTATTCAACAATAGTGTTGGGTGGCGGCACGCTAGCTGAGGAAGACACCATGAAAGCTGATATTCACCCGAATTACCCAGTCATCGCTGTTACCTGCAGCTGTGGCAACAAGTTCGAAACTCGTTCGACTTTCGGCAAAGCTCTGCCAATCGACGTTTGCAACGAATGCCACCCGTTCTACACCGGTAAGCAGAAGACTCTGGACACTGGCGGCCGCGTTCAGCGCTTCGCAGACCGTTTCGGTGCTTTCGGCAAGAAACCTGCTGCTGCAGAGTAAGGTTGAAGAGCCCGGTGGGCTTTTCCTCGTTGCTGAAAAAGGCGTCCCTCGCGGGCGCCTTTTTTGTGTCTGCGATTTGGCTATCCGGCGCGCAGGCCTTCTGCCCGGTGCCTGCGGGACTGGCCAGCGTCACGGTGCAGCGCGTGGTCGATGGCGACACGCTGCGCCTGAGCGACGGTCGCAGCGTACGCATGATCGGCCTCAACACGCCTGAGCTGGGCAAGCAGGGCCGTGGCGATGAACCCTTCGCCGTGGCGGCGCGAAAACGCCTGCAAGCGCTGATCGATGCCAGCGGCGGACGTGTCGGTTTGCGCCCCGGCAAGCAAGCCAAAGACCATTACGGGCGTACGCTCGCGCATATTTACAGCGCCAGCGGCGCCAATCTCGAAGCGCAAATGCTCGCCGATGGCCTCGGTTTCCAGGTCGCGGTGGCGCCGAATATCGATCTTGTTGCCTGTCAGCAAGCCGCCGAACGCAGCGCGCGAAACACCGGGCTGGGCCTTTGGCGGCAGTCGCCTGTACTGAAAGCGGAGCAGATCCAGCGCTCGGGTTTCGCCGTGATCAGTGGGCGTGTGAGCAAGGTTCAGCGCAATCGCGGTGGAATCTGGATCGAGTTGCAGGACTCGCTTGTATTGCGCGTTGCACCCAATCTGGTCGGACAATTCGACAATGCCCGTTTGCAGGCCCTGAAAGGCAAGCAGGTCGAGGCTCGCGGCTGGATCGTTGATCGTTCCCGGCGCGGTGGATTGCAATCCGGTCAGTCACGCTGGCTACTTCCGTTGACGGATCCTTCGATGTTGCAAACACCGCGCTGAAGAAAAATTGTAGACATTTTTTCTGTCGATTGTGAACAGTCCAGCCCTTGTGCGCCGTGGCTCTTGGCCCAAAGTCGTAGGGCAGGGCGCTTGACAGGGGTGACCGCTCAGTCTTGTGGGGACTTTGCGAGGCGCGTATCCTCGCTGACCAGTCTGTCCAACAGTAAAAAGCGGAATGCCAAAATGTCTGATCTGAAAACTGCCGCTCTCGAATATCATGCCAATCCTCGTCCAGGGAAGCTGAGTGTCGAGCTCACCAAGGCCACTGCTACCGCTCGCGACTTGTCGCTGGCCTACAGCCCCGGCGTAGCTGAACCAGTGCGTGAGATCGCTCGCGATCCTGAACTGGCCTACAAATACACCGGCAAGGGCAACCTGGTTGCAGTCATTTCCGATGGCACCGCGATTCTCGGTCTGGGCAACCTCGGCCCATTGGCTTCCAAGCCAGTGATGGAAGGTAAAGGCGTACTGTTCAAGCGCTTCGCCGGCATCGACGTTTTCGACATCGAAGTCGACTCCGAAAGCCCGCAAGCCTTCATCGACACCGTAAAACGCATCTCCATCACCTTCGGTGGTATCAACCTGGAAGACATCAAGGCACCAGAGTGCTTTGAGATCGAGCGCGCTCTGATCGAGCAGTGCGACATTCCAGTATTCCACGATGACCAGCACGGCACCGCGATCGTGACCGCTGCGGGCATGATCAACGCCCTCGAAATCGCTGGCAAAACCCTGCCAGAAGCGAAAATCGTCTGCCTGGGCGCCGGCGCTGCTGCCATCTCCTGCATGAAATTGCTGGTGAGCATGGGCGCACGCATCGAAAACATCTTCATGGTTGACCGTACCGGCGTGATCCACTCCGGCCGTGACGACCTGAACCAGTACAAAGCGGTATTCGCACACGCTACCGACAAGCGCAGCCTGGCTGACGCACTCGCGGGCGCTGACGTGTTCGTCGGTCTGTCCGGCCCGAACCTGCTGAGCGCTGAAGGCCTGCTGTCGATGGCGGCCAACCCGATCGTGTTCGCCTGCTCGAACCCGGACCCGGAAATCTCCCCGGAACTGGCGCACGCCACCCGTAGCGACGTGATCATGGCCACCGGCCGTTCGGACTACCCGAACCAGGTCAACAACGTACTGGGCTTCCCGTTCATCTTCCGTGGTGCCCTGGACGTTCGCGCCAAGCGCATCAACGAAGAAATGAAAGTGGCTGCGGCCAACGCCCTGCGTGAACTGGCCAAGCTGCCGGTTCCTCAGGACGTGTGCGATGCCTACGGTGGCGCGCCGCTGGAATTCGGTCGTGAGTACATCATTCCGAAGCCAATGGACAAACGCCTGATCACCCTGATCTCCGACGCTGTGGCCAAAGCCGCAATCGAGACCGGTGTGGCGACCCTGCCGTATCCGAAGAACTACCCGCTGAAAAGCGTGGATGACGTGTTCAACGGTTAATTCGTTGTAGCGCTTCAACCAAAAGCCCCGGCTCGTGAGAGTCGGGGTTTTTTATTGCCCGAAGATCAAGAGCCCCCTCACCCTAACCCTCTCCCTGAGGGAGAGGGGACTGACCGTGGAAGATTCGCGAGATACACCGACCTGAAAGTGCATTAGCGCCTATGGATTCAACACAGCACGTTCAGGTCGGCATCACTCACCAGCATCCCCCAATCAGTCCCCTCTCCCTCCGGGAGAGGGCTAGGGTGAGGGGCTCTTGATCCTCAGGCAATAAAAAGCCCCGCACTTCAACCGAAGGCGGGGCTTTTCAATACCGCTGGATCAGAACAAATCGATCGGCGCCTGCTCATCCGCCGGCAGCGGGCTGCCCGGCGCAGTGCCGTTGCCCAGTTCATTCACCGACGGTGGCGTGTCTTCAGACTTGAACAGTTCGAAGTACGCGCCCGGTGTACTTGGTGTCGCCGCACGACCACTGACCGGATCCACGCGCAGGCTCAGCAAACCTTCCGGCTCAGGCTGAACATGCGGCGGCTTGTCCTTCAGCGCGGCCGACATGTAGTTCATCCAGATCGGCAGCGCCACGGTGCCACCGAACTCGCGACGACCGAGACTCTCCGGCTGGTCGAAGCCGGTCCACACCGTGGTCACGTAATCGGCGTTGTAACCGGAGAACCACGCGTCTTTCGATTCGTTGGTGGTACCGGTTTTACCGGCGATATCGCTGCGGCCCATGGCCAGCGCACGGCGACCAGTGCCGAGCTTGATCACGTCCTGCAACATGCTGTTGAGGATGTAGGTGGTACGACCGTCGACAATGCGCTCGGCCACGGCTGGCGCTTGCGGTACGGCAGCGTTGCCCGGCGCTTCACCCGGAACCGGCGCGGCATTGACCGTGAACGACTCAGTGCTCGGCGCAGCGATACCGTCCGTCGCCGAACCACCCTGAGGCACGGTCGGCGGGTTGGCGACGAACAGCGTGTCGCCGTTGCGGCTTTCGATCTTGTCGATGATGTACGGGGTGATCTTGTAGCCGCCGTTGGCGAACGTGCTCCAACCGGTGGCGATCTCCATCGGCGTCAGCGTTGCGGTGCCCAGGGCCAGCGACAGGTTCGGCGGCAGATCCTGCTTGTTGAAGCCGAAACGGGTGATGTAGTCGATGGTCTTGCCCACGCCCATCGCTTGCAGCAAGCGGATCGATACAAGGTTACGCGACTTGTACAGCGCCTCACGCAGGCGAATCGGGCCGAGGAAGGTGTTGGTATCGTTTTTCGGACGCCAGACCTTGTCCAGGTACTCGTCGACGAACACGATCGGCGCGTCATTGACCAAGGTGGCGGCGGTATAACCACTGTCCAGCGCAGCGCTGTAGACGAACGGCTTGAAGCTCGAGCCCGGTTGACGCTTGGCCTGCATCGCGCGGTTGTAGTTGCTCTGTTCGAAGGCGAAACCGCCAACCAGCGAGCGAATCGCCCCGTTCTGCGGATCCAGCGAAACCAGCGCACCTTGTGCCTGCGGGATCTGGCTGAACTTCAACGAATTGTCTTTCTGACGCTGCACGCGAACCAGATCGCCGACCTGCGCCACATCCGACGGCTGACGCGGGTTGGCGCCCATGCTGTTGGTGTTGAGGAACGGCCGCGCCCATTTCATGGTGTCCCAGGCAACGTGTTCCTCGCCAGTGCGGGTCAGCACTTGCAGGCCGTTCTTGTCGACCTGGGTAACGATGGCTGGCTCCAGGCTGCTGATCGTGCGCTGTTTGGTCAGTTCGCTGGCCCAGGCCTCGCGGGTTTTGCCCGGCAGGCGCGACTCGGGGCCACGGTAGCCGTGACGCTGGTCGTAGGTCATCAGGCCTTCGTGCAGCGCGGTGTTGGCCATTTCCTGCAGGTTGCTCGGCACCGTGGTGGTGACGCGGAAACCTTCCGTGTAGGCATCGCTGCCATAGCGGCCGACCATTTCGGCGCGGGCCATCTCGGCGATGTACGGTGCATTCACTTCCGGGGTCGGCACGTGATAGCTGGCGTTCAGCGGCTCGTTGATCGCGGCGGTGTAGTCCGCTTCGGTGATCTTGCCGAGCTTGTACATGCGCCCGAGGATCCAGTCGCGACGCTCTTTGCTGCGCGCCGGGTTGGCCAGCGGGTTGAAGCGCGACGGCGCTTTCGGCAGGCCGGCGATCATCGCCATCTGCGCCAGGCTGACATCGCGGATCGACTTGCCGTAATACACCTGCGCCGCCGCTTCGATGCCGTAGGCGCGGTTGCCCAGATAGATCTTGTTCACGTACAGCTCAAGGATTTCGTCCTTGGTCAGCTGCCGCTCGATCTGCAGGGCCAGAAGAATTTCGGTGGTTTTGCGCGAGAAGCTGCGTTCGCTGGTCAGGAAGAAGTTCTTTGCCACCTGCATGGTGATGGTGCTGCCGCCGGACTGAATGTGTCCGCTTTTGACCAGTTGGGTCGCGGCGCGCATCAGGCTGCTCGGATCGACGCCGTAGTGGTTGGCGAAATTGTCGTCTTCAGCACTTAGTAACGCATTAATGAAATTGGGTGGAATGTCGGCGAAACGGATCGGAGTCCGGCGCATTTCGCCAAATTCTGCGATCAACTTGTTGTCGCTGGAGTAAACCCGCAATGGAATCTGCAACTGAATGCTTCGCAGAGCCTCCACAGACGGCAAACCCGGACTAAGGTAAAGAAACGCGCCGCTGAGACCTAAAAGCAGTCCGCAGAAAACGGCGACGATGGACCAACCGAAAAATTTCAGCAGACGAATCAAGGCGTTTGGACATCCAGGGCAAAGAATGAATTTGGCGACGGGGTTCCGGCTACACACAGAACAGCCCGCGCTTGCAGTAAAAAGCGGAAAAAAACGCTGGGCATTATAAGCACTTTTCTGCTGGGGGCGTCATTTGCGCTTCTGTCAAGACGGGGTGAAGGAACGCAATGCGTATTACAGAGTCCGTAACTCACGGAAAGTCATAGGGAATTGGTAGTGCTGGGACTCTTCAATAAAAAGGCCAATACGTTACTGGGGATCGACATCAGTTCCACGTCAGTGAAGCTGCTGGAACTGAGCCGTCAGGGTGATCGCTACCGGGTCGAGGCGTACGCGGTCGAGCCATTGCCGGCAAACGCCGTGGTCGAGAAAAACATCGCCGAACTCGAAGGCGTTGGCCAGGCCCTGAGCCGAGTGCTGGTCAAGGCGCGCACCGGACTCAAGGGCGTGGCAGTTGCAGTGGCCGGTTCGGCGGTGATTACCAAAATCATCGAAATGGACGCCGGGCTGTCCGATGACGAACTGGAAAACCAGCTCAAGATCGAGGCCGACCAATACATTCCCTATCCATTGGACGAAGTTGCCATCGATTTCGAAGTCCAGGGCGTTTCGCCGCGCAACCCTGAACGGGTCAACGTGCTGCTGGCTGCCTGTCGCAAGGAAAACGTCGAAGTCCGTGAAGCGGCGCTGGCACTCGCCGGGCTGACTGCGCGGGTCGTCGATGTCGAAGCCTATGCGCTGGAACGCTCTTTCGGGCTGCTCGCCACGCAACTGGCGGCCACGCAAGAGCGGCTCACTGTCGCCGTCGTCGATATCGGCGCGACCATGACCACCCTCAGCGTTCTGCACAACGGCAAGATCATCTACACCCGCGAGCAATTGTTCGGCGGGCGGCAACTGACCGAAGAAATCCAGCGCCGTTATGGCCTGACCATCGAGCAGGCGGGGCTGGCGAAAAAGCAGGGCGGTCTGCCCGATGATTACATCAGCGAGGTCTTGCAGCCGTTTCGTGAAGCGCTGGTACAGCAAGTGTCGCGCTCGTTGCAGTTCTTCTTCGCCTCCGGGCAATACAACGCGGTCGACCACATTCTGCTGGCCGGCGGTACGGCCTCAGTGCCGGGGCTGGACCGGCTGATCGAGCAGCGCCTGAAGACGCCGACGCAAGTGGCCAATCCGTTTTCCAATATGGCCTTGAGCAGCAAGGTCAATGCCGGAGCGCTGGCCAGCGACGCGCCGGCCCTGATGATCGCCTGCGGGCTCGCGCTCAGGAGTTTCGACTGATGGCGCGGATCAACCTCCTGCCCTGGCGTGAAGAGCGCCGCGAAGAACGGCGCAAACGCTTCCTGCTGGCCTTGATCGGTGTCGTCGTCGGCTCGGTCGGCGCGGTGCTGATTGCCGACCAGATCATCAGTGCGGCGATTACGCGGCAAGTGGCGCGCAATGATTACATCGGCAAGCAGATTGCCGTGGTCGACGAACGGATAAAACAGATCAGCGATCTCAAGGCGCGTCGCCAGCAACTGGTCGAACGCATGCGCATCATCCAGGATCTGCAAGGCAACCGGCAGATCAGCGGACGAATCTTCGATCAACTGGCGCGTACGCTGCCGGACGGTGTGTATTTCACCGACGTGAAAATGGCCGGCAAAACCCTGTCGATCAGCGGTGCCGCTGAATCGAACAACCGGATTTCCGAGTTGATGCGCAATCTGGACGCCTCCGACTGGTTCGACGCGCCGGGCCTCAACGAGGTGAAGGCGACGACCGAGGGCCAGGTGGATCAGGCCAATACCTTTGAGCTGACGGTACGGCAAACCCAGCCCCGAACCGTGGAGGACGAGCAATGAAGCCGTCCGAATGGCTGGAAAGCTTGCGCGACATCGATTTCAACGACCTCGATACCAGCAACATCGGCTCGTGGCCGGGGGCAGTGAAAGCCATCGCCGGGGCGCTGTTGATGGTGCTGGTGTTGGCGCTTGGCTATAACTTTTTCATCAGTGATCTGGAAAACCAGCTGGATGCCAAGCGCGAAGAGGAGGCTACGCTCAAGGAACAATTTGCCAGCAAGGCGCGCCTGTCAGCCAATCTTGAGCTGTACACCCAGCAAATGAAGGAGATGGAAAATACCTTCGGCGTATTGCTGCGGCAATTGCCCAGTGACACCGAAGTGCCGGGCTTGCTGGAAGACATCACTCGCACGGGGCTGGGCAGCGGCCTGGAGTTTGAAGAGATCAAACTGCTGCCAGAAGTCACCCAGCAGTTTTACATCGAGTTGCCGATTCAGATTACTGTCACCGGTGCTTACCACGACCTCGCCACGTTCGTCAGTGGCGTGGCCGGGCTACCGCGCATCGTCACCCTGCATGATTTCGAACTCGCTCCGGCCAATAAAGACGGCGGGCCGAAGCTGCGCATGAGCATCCTTGCCAAGACCTACCGGTACAACGACAAGGGGCTGCAGAAATGAGCCCGGTTCGTTGCATCGCGTTGGCGATGACGCTGCTCGCGTTGAACGGTTGTGGTGGCAGTGATGACTTCAGCGATCTCGACGCTTACATGAACGAAGTGCGCCTGCGCCCGGCGGGCAGGATTGAACCAACCCCGACATTCCGGTCTTACCCCACATTCACTTACAGCGCGGCCAACCTGCGCAGTCCGTTCTCGCGCCAGGTGCGCGTTGATCTGGCCGGACAGAAACATGGCTCGCGCAACGTCAAACCCGACCCCAACCGGGTCAAGCAATACCTCGAAGGTTTCAATATCGAGCAGTTCGAGATGGTCGGCACGATCTCCAATGTTTCCGGCTCCTTCGCGCTGTTGCGCGGGGCGGGCGGGGTGCATCGGCTGAAAGTCGGCGATTACCTGGGGCGCAATGACGGTCGCATCGTCGCCATCAGCGCCACCCAGGTCGATGTCGTCGAAATCGTCCCCGACGGCGAAGGCGCCTGGCTGGAGCGTCCGCGCACCATTCCTTTGAAAGAGCACTCATAGTGGAAGTCGAACAATGAACAGGATTTTCTCCACCCTCGGTTTTTCGCTATGGATAGCGCTGATGTCGCCGATGGTACTCGCGGCCAATCTGAAGACGCTGGATGTGGCGGCGTTGCCGGGTGATCGCGTCGAGCTGAAGCTGTCGTTCGACGGCCCACCGCCACAGCCCAAGGGCTACACCACCGAATCACCGGCACGCATCGCCCTCGATTTGCCCGGTGTCGCCAGTCAATTGGCCAGCAAGAACCTTGATCTGGGCAGCGGCAATGCACGCACCGCTACGGTGGTCGAGGCCAAGGATCGCACGCGGCTGATCGTCAGTCTCACGCAACTGGCGCCTTACACCACGCGGGTCGCGGGCAACAATCTGTTCGTGGTGGTTGGGCAGGGCGCGCCGGCGGCAGCGCCGCGATCTGCTGTCGTTGCGCCACGCCCTGCGGCTGCAGCGCCGGCCAAGGCAGTTGTGCCGAAAAGCCGGGCTATTCGCGGCGTAGATTTCCAGCGGGGTACGGCAGGTGAAGGCAACGTGGTCATTGACCTCTCCGACCCGACCATCGCTCCGGATATCCAGGAGCATGACGGCAAGATCATCCTCAGCTTTTCCCGCACACAACTCCCGGAAAAGCTGCGGGTACGCCTCGACGTCAAGGATTTCGCCACCCCGGTGCAGTTCGTCAATGCCGGAGTGACCGCTGATCGCACGGTTATTACGGTTGAACCCAGTGGTACTTACGAGTATTCGACTTTCCAGACCGACAACAAACTGACCGTCAGCATCCGCCCGATGACCGTCGATGATCTGCAAAAGCGTAACGCCGATCGTCAGGCTTACGTCGGCGAAAAGCTCTCGCTGAATTTCCAGGACATCGATGTGCGTTCAGTGCTGCAACTGATCGCCGATTTCACCAACCTCAACCTTGTCGCCAGCGACACGGTGCAGGGTGGCATCACCTTGCGCCTGCAGAACGTGCCGTGGGATCAGGCGCTGGATCTGGTGCTGAAAACCAAGGGGCTGGATAAACGCAAGATCGGCAATGTGCTGCTGGTTGCCCCGGCCGATGAAATCGCTGCCCGCGAACGTCAGGAACTGGAGTCGCAGAAACAGATCGCCGAACTGGCACCGCTGCGTCGCGAACTGTTGCAAGTGAACTACGCGAAAGCAGCGGACATCGCCAAGCTGTTCCAGTCGGTGACCAGTGCCGAGGCTAAAATCGACGAGCGCGGTTCGATTACTGTCGATGAGCGGACCAACAACATCATTGCCTATCAGACTCAGGATCGTCTCGACGAACTGCGGCGGATCGTGGCACAGCTGGATATACCGGTACGTCAGGTGATGATCGAGGCGCGGATCGTCGAGGCTAACGTCGATTACGACAAAAGCTTGGGCGTGCGCTGGGGCGGTTCGATCCAGAACAAGGGCAACTGGAACGCCTCCGGGGTCAACGGATCGTCGACCACCATTGGTACTCCCGGCAGCACCAGTACCAACTCGCCGTTCGTCGACATGGGCACCGTCAACAATACTTCAGGAATCGGCATCGCTTTCATCACCGACAACGTCTTGCTCGATCTTGAACTGACGGCCATGGAGAAAACCGGCAACGGCGAAATCGTCTCGCAGCCGAAAGTGGTCACCTCCGACAAGGAGACCGCGAAAATCCTCAAAGGCACCGAGATTCCGTATCAGGAAGCCAGCTCCAGCGGCGCCACGTCGGTGTCGTTCAAGGAGGCCTCGCTGTCGCTGGAAGTCACGCCGCAGATCACCCCCGACAATCGCATCATCATGGAGGTCAAGGTCACCAAGGACGAACCGGATTACCTGAACAAAGTGCAGGATGTACCGCCAATCAAGAAAAACGAGGTCAACGCCAAGGTGCTGGTCAACGACGGCGAAACCATCGTGATTGGGGGCGTTTTCTCAAATACTCAAAGCAAGGTCGTAGATAAGGTGCCATTTCTTGGCGATGTGCCGTATCTTGGCCGCCTTTTCCGGCGTGATGTGGTTTCGGAGAAAAAATCCGAGCTGCTGGTATTTCTCACACCACGTATCATGAATAACCAGGCGATTGCTGTGAGTCGTTGATTCTGTGCGAAATTTGATTCTTGTAGGACCGATGGGCGCTGGCAAAAGCACCATCGGCCGGTTGCTGGCCAAAGAGCTGCGCCTGCCGTTCAAAGATTCCGACAAGGAAATTGAACTGCGCACGGGCGCCAATATCCCGTGGATCTTCGACAAGGAAGGCGAGCCCGGCTTTCGTGACCGTGAGCAGGCGATGATTGCCGAGCTGTGCGCGTTCGACGGCGTGGTGTTGGCGACCGGCGGTGGCGCCGTCATGCGCGATGCCAATCGCAAGGCGCTGTATGAGGGCGGGCGAGTGGTGTATCTGCACGCCTCCGTTGAACAGCAGGTCGGCCGCACGTCGCGCGACCGCAATCGGCCGTTGCTGCGCACCGCCAATCCGGAGAAAACCCTGCGCGACCTGCTGGCGATTCGTGATCCGCTCTATCGGGAAATCGCCGATCTGGTGGTGGAAACCGACGAACGGCCGCCACGCATGGTCGTGCTCGATATTCTCGATCGTCTGGCGCAGCTGCCTCCCCGTTAAAGCATCGCTCGAAATGCGCTATCCTCGGCGTCCTGTCACAGCCCGCCGAGGTTGTGGCGGATGGCGGGCGAGCGGCGTCATACCCGCTATAGGCCGCAGATAACCAATAATTCAGGGCAGGACGCCTGCTTCCATCTTCACTGTGGGGACACATGCAGACACTCAAGGTCGATCTAGGCGAGCGCAGCTACCCGATTCATATTGGCGAAGGTTTGTTGGATCAGCCCGAGCTGCTGGCTCCGCATATCCATGGGCGGCAGGTGGCAATCATCTCCAACGAGACCGTTGCGCCGCTCTATCTCGAACGTCTGACCCGCAGCCTGGCGCAGTTCTCGGTGATCTCCGTGGTGCTGCCGGACGGTGAAGCCTTCAAGAACTGGGAAACCCTGCAACTGATCTTCGACGGTCTGCTGACCGCCCGTCATGACCGCCGCACCACCGTGATCGCCCTCGGCGGCGGTGTGATCGGCGACATGGCCGGTTTCGCCGCTGCCTGCTACCAGCGTGGCGTTGACTTCATCCAGATCCCCACAACGTTGCTGTCCCAGGTCGATTCGTCGGTGGGCGGCAAGACCGGCATCAACCATCCGTTGGGCAAGAACATGGTCGGCGCGTTCTATCAGCCGAACGTCGTGCTGATCGATACCGCGTCCCTGAAAACCCTGCCGGAACGCGAGTTGTCCGCCGGTCTGGCCGAGGTCATCAAGTACGGTCTGATCTGCGACGAACCGTTCCTGACCTGGCTCGAAGACAACGTCGATGCCCTGCGTGCGCTGGATCAGAAAGCCCTGACTTATGCCATCGAGCGCTCCTGCGCAGCCAAGGCTGCGGTGGTCGGCGCCGATGAGAAGGAAACCGGCGTACGCGCCACGCTCAACCTCGGCCACACCTTCGGCCACGCCATCGAGACCCACATGGGCTATGGTGTCTGGTTGCACGGGGAGGCGGTCGCCGCTGGCACGGTGATGGCGCTGGAGATGTCCGCACGCCTGGGCTGGATCAGTGACGCAGAGCGTGATCGCGGCATTCGGCTGTTCCAGCGTGCCGGTCTGCCGGTGGTGCCGCCGACTGAAATGACCGAGGCCGATTTTCTTCAACACATGGCAATCGACAAAAAAGTGATCGACGGTCGTCTGCGCCTGGTGCTGCTGCGCCGGATGGGCGAAGCGGTAGTGACCGACGATTATCCGAAAGAGGTTCTACAGGCCACGCTGGGAGCGGATTACCGCGCCCTGGCTCAGCTTAAAGGTTAATAAGATTCCGATGACTAGTTTGCATGCCGACGAGGCGTTCCTCGGCCATTTCCAGTTAAGTCACGACCCGTTCGCGCCACGCGTACCGGGCTTCAAGTTCTTCCCGGCCCAGCGCAAACCGGTGCTGGGTCAATTGCATCATCTGGCGCGTTACAGCCAGTTGCTGCTGGTGGTCACTGGCCCGCAAGGCAGCGGCAAGACGCTGCTGCGTCAGGCGCTGGTCGCCAGCACCAACAAGCAGTCGGTACAGAGCGTGGTGGTTTCCGCCCGTGGCGCCGGTGATGCCGCTGGCGTGCTGCGCCAGGTGGCGCAGGCTCTGAACGTCGCTCAGGCCGAGGTTGGCGCGATTCTGGAACAAGTGGTGCAACTCGCGCTGACCGGTCAGGAAGTCTATCTGCTGGTGGACGACGCCGAGCAGCTCGATGAATCCGCCCTCGAAGCGCTGATGGCGTTGGGTGCCGGCGCACCGGAAGGTCGCCCGCACGTGTTCCTGTTCGGTGAGTCGTCGCTGATCGCGCAGCTTGAGGCTTTGCACCTTGAGGAAGAGCGCTTCCACGTCATCGAATTGCAGCCGTACACCGAAGAAGAGACCCGCGAATATCTCGACCAGCGGCTTGAAGGCGCAGGCCGGGGTGTCGAACTTTTCACCGCAGATCAGATCTCTGATATTCACGAAAGCGCCGAGGGTTGGCCGGGCAACATCAACCAGGTCGCTCGCGATGCTCTGATCGAAGTCATGATTGCCAGCCGCTCTGCGGTCAAGCGTCCAAGTATGGGGTTCAACATGCCGAAGAAACACGTATTGGCGATTTCCGCCGTCGTTGTGGTCGCGGTCGCTGCCGCCTGGCTGATGCCGGGTCGCAACAAGGCGCCGACTACCGGTGCACCGGCCAATGAACAGGCACAGTTGCCGTTGGGCCAGGGCGCAGCCAATGGCGGCGCACCGAACGTCGAGTTCGCTGGTAATACACAGCCGATGCCGCTGCCGCTGGTCGGCAACTCGCAACCGGTGATGCGCGGTCCGTTGGCCGAAGCGGCCGGTGGCATTACCGAAGGCGACGATGGCGTGCCGCTGGAAGGTTCCAGCGATACGCCGCCGACCGTTACTACTTCCGCACCGCCTGCGGGCGTTCCGGCCGGCCCTGCGCCGACACCGGTTCCGTTGCCTGCCGCCAAGCCGACCCCGGCGCCGACGCAAGTCGCCACCGCCAAGCCTGCTCCGGCAGCGCCTGCAGCGAAATCGGTTCCGGCACCGGCCAAGCCAGTCGCTGCAGCCAAACCGGCCGAGAAGCCGGTGACCGTTGCCAAAGCCGCCGGTGGCAGCTGGTATGCCGGTCAGCCGACCGGCAACTATGTGGTGCAGATCCTTGGCACCAGTTCGGAATCCGCCGCGCAAAACTTCGTCAAAGAGCAGGGCGGCGAGTACCGTTATTTCAAGAAAGTCCTCAACGGCAAACCGCTTTACGTGATCACCTATGGCAACTTTGCCAATCGTGATGCGGCCGTTTCTGCCATCAAGGCCTTGCCAGCGAAGGTTCAGGCTGGTAAACCTTGGCCTCGCACTGTCGCCAGCGTCCAACAGGAACTGGCAACAACTCGCTGAAGATTCGGCGGCCTTACCCAGGCCGCCTCTCCAAGCACCTCAAAATTTCTACGAGTGCGCGCTTCCTTCCAGGTCGCGTGCCTTGTGGTGTCTGCGTCACAGTAGTCTTTGAGTCGTTGCGGTCAAAATTAAAAAAGTTTTGACTAGCACAGCAGATCGCTTTAAACCTTTCACAAATGCGACATGAATTTGCGACATTTCGTCGTCAAATTTGTGAGCCTCTGTGTCGCTGTGTACAATGACCACCCTTTTGCCCCTGCTAAGCTGGCGTACGTTCGGCGCGGGATGCAAGTGGTTGAATTGAAAAGAAATTTGCCTCGAAAAGAGGCAGCCTGGTGAGAAAGTGTCTATGAAAGCAGGTCTGTACCAACCAGATGAATTCAAGGATAACTGCGGTTTCGGCCTGATAGCCCATATGCAGGGCGAGCCCAGTCATACCCTTTTGCAAACGGCCATTGAGGCCCTGACCTGCATGACCCACCGCGGTGGGATTAATGCCGACGGCAAGACCGGTGACGGTTGCGGTCTGCTGATTCAGAAGCCTGACGCGTTCCTGCGAGCCATTGCCCAGGAAACCTTCAGCGTCGAATTGCCCAAGCAATATGCGGTGGGCATGGTTTTCTTCAACCAGGATCCGGTCAAGGCCGAAGCCGCTCGCGAGAACATGAACCGCGAGATCCTCGCTGAAGGCCTGCAACTGATCGGCTGGCGCAAAGTGCCGATCGACACCAGCGTCCTCGGCCGCCTGGCCCTTGAGCGCCTGCCGCAGATCGAGCAGGTGTACATCGGTGGCGAAGGCCTGAGCGATCAGGACATGGCCGTGAAGCTGTTCAGTGCGCGTCGTCGTTCGTCGGTGGCCAATGCCGTCGACTCCGATCACTACATCTGCAGCTTTTCGCACAAGACCATCATCTATAAAGGCCTGATGATGCCGGCCGACCTGGCCGCGTTTTATCCAGACCTGAGCGACGAGCGCCTGCAAACCGCGATCTGCGTGTTCCACCAGCGCTTTTCCACCAACACCCTGCCGAAATGGCCGCTGGCGCAGCCGTTCCGCTTCCTCGCCCACAACGGCGAGATCAACACCATCACCGGTAACCGTAACTGGGCGCAGGCCCGTCGGACCAAGTTCAGCAATGATCTGATGGATCTGGAAGAACTCGGCCCGCTGGTCAACCGTGTCGGTTCCGACTCTTCGAGCATGGACAACATGCTCGAGCTGATGGTCACCGGCGGCATCGACCTGTTCCGTGGCGTGCGGATGATCATTCCGCCGGCGTGGCAGAACGTCGAAACCATGGACCCGGATCTGCGTGCGTTCTACGAGTACAACTCGATGCACATGGAGCCGTGGGACGGCCCGGCTGGCGTAGTAATGACCGACGGTCGTTACGCGGTGTGCCTGCTCGACCGTAACGGTCTGCGTCCGGCGCGTTGGGTCACCACCACCAACGGTTTCATCACCCTCGCGTCGGAAATCGGCGTGTGGGATTACAAGCCTGAAGACGTGATTGCCAAGGGCCGTGTCGGCCCTGGCCAGATCTTCGCGGTGGACACCGAAACCGGGCAGATCCTCGACACCGATGCGATCGACAACCGCCTGAAGTCCCGTCATCCGTACAAGCAATGGCTGCGCAAGAATGCCCTGCGCATTCAGGCGACCATGGAAGACAACGACCACGGTTCGGCGTTTTACGACGTCGATCAGCTCAAGCAATACATGAAGATGTATCAGGTCACGTTCGAAGAGCGTGATCAGGTCCTGCGTCCGCTCGGCGAACAAGGCTACGAAGCCGTGGGCTCGATGGGCGACGACACGCCGATGGCCGTGCTGTCGCAGCGCGTGCGCACGCCGTACGACTATTTCCGTCAGCAGTTCGCGCAGGTCACCAACCCGCCGATCGACCCGCTGCGTGAAGCCATCGTGATGTCGCTGGAAATCTGCCTCGGTGCCGAGCGCAACATTTTCCAGGAGTCGCCGGAACACGCTTCGCGCGTGATCCTCAGCTCGCCGGTCATTTCCCCGGCCAAGTGGCGCTCGCTGATGAACCTCGACCGCCCGGGTTTCGAACGGGCGATCATCGACCTCAACTACGACGAAAGCGTCGGCCTCGAAGCGGCGATCCGCAACGTCGCCGATCAGGCTGAAGAAGCCGTGCGCGCCGGTCGTACCCAGATCGTCCTGAGCGACCGTCATATCGCCCCAGGCAAACTGCCGATCCACGCATCCCTGGCGACCGGTGCCGTGCACCACCGCCTGACCGAAAAAGGCCTGCGTTGCGACTCCAACATCCTCGTTGAAACTGCTACTGCTCGCGATCCACATCACTTCGCGGTGCTGATCGGTTTCGGTGCCTCGGCGGTGTATCCGTTCCTGGCCTACGAAGTGCTGGGCGACCTGATCCGCACCGGTGAAGTGCTGGGCGACCTCTACGAGGTGTTCAAGAACTACCGCAAAGGCATCACCAAAGGTCTGCTGAAAATTCTGTCGAAGATGGGCATTTCGACCATCGCGTCGTACCGTGGCGCGCAGCTGTTCGAAGCCATCGGTCTGTCCGAAGAAGTGTGCGACCTGAGCTTCCGTGGCGTGCCGAGCCGCATCAAGGGTGCGCGTTTCGTCGACATCGAAGCCGAGCAGAAAGCACTCGCCACTGAAGCCTGGAGTCCGCGCAAGCCGATCCAGCAGGGCGGTTTGCTGAAGTTCGTCCACGGTGGCGAATATCACGCCTACAACCCGGACGTGGTCAACACCCTGCAAGCCGCTGTGCAGCAGGGCGACTACGCCAAGTTCAAGGAATACACCTCGCTGGTGGACAACCGTCCGGTGTCGATGATCCGCGATCTGTTCAAGGTCAAGACACTCGACACGCCGCTGGACATCAGTGAAATCGAACCGCTGGAATCGGTGCTCAAGCGCTTTGACTCCGCCGGTATCTCGCTGGGCGCACTGTCGCCGGAAGCTCACGAAGCCCTGGCCGAAGCCATGAACCGCCTCGGTGCGCGTTCGAACTCCGGCGAAGGTGGTGAAGACCCGGCGCGTTACGGCACCATCAAGAGTTCGAAAATCAAGCAGGTTGCCACTGGCCGTTTCGGTGTAACCCCGGAATACCTGGTCAATGCCGAAGTGCTGCAGATCAAGGTCGCGCAGGGCGCCAAGCCGGGCGAGGGCGGGCAACTGCCGGGTGGTAAAGTCAACGGTTTGATCGCCAAGCTGCGTTACGCAGTGCCGGGCGTGACCCTGATTTCGCCACCGCCGCACCACGACATCTACTCGATCGAAGACTTGTCGCAGCTGATTTTCGACCTCAAGCAGGTCAATCCGAAGGCACTGGTTTCGGTCAAATTGGTAGCTGAAGCGGGCGTCGGCACCATCGCCGCCGGTGTGGCCAAGGCCTATGCGGATTTGATCACCATCTCCGGCTACGACGGTGGCACCGGTGCTTCGCCGCTGACCTCGATCAAATACGCGGGCGCACCGTGGGAACTCGGCCTCGCCGAAACCCACCAGACCCTGCGCGGCAACGACCTGCGCGGCAAAGTCCGGGTGCAGACCGACGGCGGCCTGAAAACCGGCCTCGACGTGATCAAGGCAGCCATTCTCGGCGCCGAAAGCTTCGGCTTCGGCACCGCGCCAATGATCGCGCTGGGCTGCAAATACCTGCGTATCTGCCACTTGAACAACTGCGCCACTGGCGTTGCGACTCAGAACGAGAAGCTGCGCAAGGATCACTACATCGGTACCGTCGACATGGTGGTGAACTTCTTCACCTATGTCGCCGAAGAAACCCGTGAGTGGCTGGCCAAGCTGGGCGTACGCTCCCTCGAAGAGCTGATCGGTCGTACCGATCTGCTGGAAATCCTCGAAGGCCAGACCGCCAAGCAAAACCATCTGGACCTGACGCCGCTGTTGGGCAGCGATCACATCCCGGCGGACAAGCCACAGTTCTGCGGTGTTGAGCGCAACCCGCCGTTCGACCAAGGCCTGCTGGCCGAGAAAATGGTCGAGATGGCGTCGTCGGCGATCAACGACATGAGTGGCGCCGAGTTCGACTTGGACATCTGCAACTGCGACCGTTCGATCGGCGCGCGGATCTCCGGCGAAATCGCCCGCAAGCACGGCAACCAAGGGATGGCGAAAGCGCCGATCACCTTCCGCTTCAAAGGCACTGCCGGGCAGAGCTTCGGCGTGTGGAACGCCGGCGGTCTGAACATGTACCTGGAAGGCGATGCCAACGACTACGTCGGCAAAGGCATGACCGGTGGCAAGCTGACCATCGTGCCGCCGAAGGGCAGCGTTTATAAGACTCAGGAAAGCGCCATCATCGGCAACACCTGCCTGTATGGCGCAACTGGCGGCAAGCTGTTCGCCGCTGGCACCGCAGGCGAGCGTTTCGCCGTGCGTAACTCCGGTGCCCACACGGTTGTGGAAGGCACTGGCGATCACTGCTGTGAGTACATGACCGGTGGTTTTGTCTGCGTTCTGGGCAAGACCGGTTACAACTTCGGCTCTGGCATGACCGGTGGTTTCGCCTACGTGCTCGATCAGGACAACACCTTCGTTGACCGGGTCAACCACGAACTGGTGGAAATCCAGCGGATCAGCGGCGAGGCGATGGAAGCCTATCGCAGCCACCTGCAAAACGTGCTGAACGAGTACGTCGCGGAAACCGACAGCGAGTGGGGTCGTGAACTCGCCGAAAACCTCGATGACTACTTGCGCCGTTTCTGGCTGGTCAAGCCTAAGGCTGCCAACCTGAAATCGTTGCTTTCCAGCACTCGTGCCAACCCGCAGTGATATGCGCCTGAAGAGTTTGATGAGGTTTTAACAATGGCTGAACGTCTGAATAACGACTTCCAGTTCATCGATGTCGGGCGCAAAGATCCGAAGAAGAAACTGTTGCGTCAACGCAAGAAAGAGTTCGTCGAAATCTACGAACCGTTCAAACCCCAGCAGTCGGCCGACCAGGCCCACCGCTGCCTGGGTTGCGGCAACCCGTATTGCGAATGGAAGTGCCCGGTGCACAACTTCATTCCCAACTGGCTGAAGCTGGTGGCCGAAGGCAACATCCTTCAGGCCGCCGAGCTGTCGCACCAGACCAACACCCTGCCGGAAGTCTGCGGTCGGGTATGTCCGCAGGATCGTCTGTGTGAGGGTGCCTGCACCCTTAACGACGGTTTCGGCGCGGTGACCATCGGTTCGGTCGAGAAGTACATCACCGACACCGCGTTCGCCATGGGCTGGCGCCCGGACATGTCCAAGGTCAAACCGACCGGCAAACGTGTCGCGATCATCGGCGCGGGCCCGGCGGGTCTGGGTTGTGCCGACGTGCTGGTACGCGGCGGCGTGACTCCGGTGGTGTTCGACAAGAACCCGGAAATCGGTGGCTTGCTGACCTTCGGCATCCCCGAGTTCAAGCTGGAAAAGACCGTGCTGAGCAATCGTCGCGAAGTCTTCACCGGCATGGGCATCGAATTCCGTCTGAATACCGAAGTCGGCAAAGACGTGACCATGGAGCAACTGCTCGCTGAATACGATGCCGTGTTCATGGGCATGGGCACCTACACCTACATGAAGGGCGGTTTTGCCGGTGAGGACCTGCCGGGCGTGTATGACGCGCTGGACTTCCTGATCGCCAACGTCAATCGCAACCTGGGCTTTGAAAAGTCGCCGGAAGATTTCGTCGACATGAAAGGCAAAAAGGTTGTGGTTCTCGGCGGCGGCGACACGGCGATGGACTGCAACCGCACGTCGATCCGTCAGGGCGCCAAGTCGGTGACCTGCGCGTATCGTCGTGACGAAGCGAACATGCCCGGCTCGCGCAAAGAGGTGAAGAACGCCAAGGAAGAAGGCGTGAAATTCCTCTATAACCGCCAGCCGATCGCCATCGTCGGCGAAGACAAGGTTGAAGGCGTCAAAGTGGTCGAGACCCGTCTCGGCGAACCGGACGCCCGTGGCCGTCGCAGCCCTGAGCCGATCCCGGGTTCCGAAGAGATCATCCCGGCCGACGCCGTGGTCATCGCTTTCGGTTTCCGCCCGAGCCCGGCGCCGTGGTTCGAACAGTTCGAGATCCAGACCGACAGCCAGGGCCGCGTCGTTGCGCCTGAGCAAGGTCAGTACAAGCACCAGACCAGCAACCCGAAAATCTTCGCCGGTGGCGACATGGTGCGCGGTTCCGACCTGGTGGTGACGGCAATCTTCGAAGGCCGCAATGCCGCCGAAGGGATCCTCGATTACCTGGGCGTCTAAACCCGGCTCCTGAGCCAAGCGCAATAAACTTGTGGGAGCGAGCCTGCTCGCGAAAGCGGTCTGTCAGCCAACTTAAATGTTGGATGTGCCGACCTCTTCGCGAGCAGGCTCGCTCCCACAGTTGTTTCTCGGTGTTGCTGATAGCGCATTCCAACGCAATAAATTGACCCGATAGACAAAAGGCTGACCTGCATCCGTGCCTTTTGCGTCGCGCTCTGAGAAAATGCCCGCACTTTTTTTCCGGATGCCGACATGACTGCCCTGAAGAACGACCGTTTCCTCCGCGCCCTGCTCAAGCAACCCGTTGACGTCACCCCGGTGTGGATGATGCGCCAGGCCGGCCGCTACCTGCCGGAATACCGCGCCAGCCGCGCCCAGGCCGGAGATTTCATGAGCCTGTGCATGAATCCGGAATTCGCCTGCGAAGTCACGATGCAACCGCTCGACCGCTACCCACAACTGGACGCGGCGATCCTGTTTTCCGACATCCTCACCATCCCCGATGCCATGGGCCAAGGCCTGTACTTCGAGACCGGTGAAGGTCCGCGCTTCAAGAAAGTCGTCAGCACGCTGGCCGATATCGAAGCCCTGCCGATCCCGGATCCGCACAAAGACCTTGGCTACGTCATGGACGCGGTCAGCACCATCCGTCGCGAGCTGAACGGTCGTGTGCCGTTGATCGGTTTCTCTGGCAGCCCGTGGACCCTGGCAACCTACATGGTCGAAGGCGGCTCGTCGAAAGACTTCCGCAAGACCAAAGCGATGCTCTACGACAACCCGCAGGCCATGCACCTGCTGCTGGATAAACTGGCGCAGTCGGTGACCTCGTACCTCAACGGCCAGATCATGGCCGGTGCGCAAGCGGTGCAGATCTTCGATACCTGGGGCGGCAACCTGTCGGCGGCGGCGTATCAGGAGTTCTCGCTGGCCTACATGAAGAAAATCGTCAGCGGCCTGATCCGCGAGCACGACGGCCGCAAAGTGCCGGTGATCATCTTCACCAAAAACGGCGGCCTGTGGCTGGAAAGCATCGCCGAGGCTGGCGCCGACGCACTGGGCCTGGACTGGACCTGCGACATCGGTAACGCCCGCGCCCGCGTTGGCGACAAGGTTGCGCTGCAAGGCAACATGGACCCGACCGTGCTGTACGCCAAACCGGAAGCGATCCGCACCGAAGTCGGGCGCATTCTGGCCAGTTATGGCAAGGGCAGCGGTCACGTGTTCAACCTTGGCCATGGCATCACGCCTGAGGTTGATCCGGAGCATGCCGGTGCGTTCTTGCGTGCGGTGCATGAGCTGTCGGCGCAGTATCACGAGTGATCGCCACACCATAAAAAACGCCCGGCTAAATGCCGGGCGTTTTTATTTGCACGATCCTACGTCGGACGCAGACCAATTGTAGGAGTGAGCCTGCTCGCGATAGCGGTGAGTCAGTCGCCCAATATGTTGGCTGACACACCGCTATCGCGAGCAGGCTCACTCCTACATGGGTTACGCGTCAGGCCTTTACACCCTGCAATGGCGGCAACTTCGCCAGCTTCAACGCCACCAGCAGCGCGATCAGCAACAGCGCGCCAATAAACAAGCCGATGCCATTCCACCCGCCAAGATGCCAGAACACCCCGCCCGCCGTGCCGGCAATGCTCGACCCGGCGTAATAACTGAACAGGTACAACGACGACGCCTGTCCCTTGGCCTTGGTCGCGCGACGGCCGATCCAGCTGCTCGCCACCGAATGCGCGCCAAAGAAGCCAAAGGTGAAGATCAACATGCCGACAATCACCAGCAGCAGCGGCGTAAACATGGTCAAGGCAAGACCGGCAAACATCAGCGCAATGGTCGCCCACAGCACCTTGCGCCGCCCCAGTTTGTCCGCCAGCGAACCGATCTTCGCCGAGCTGTAAATCCCCGACAGATACACCACCGACAGCAAACCGACGAACACCTGATCGAGGTTGTACGGCGCGGCCAGCAAGCGATAACCGATGTAGTTGAACAGCGTGACGAACGCGCCCATCAACAGAAATGCTTCAAGAAACAGCAACGGCAGACCGGCATCGCGAAAGTGCATGGTGAAGCCGTCGAGCAAGCTGCGCGGGTGCAGCGAGCGTGAGCGGAAGTTGCGCGATTCGGGGAGGATCTTCCAGAACACCGCGGCGGCGATCATCGCCAGACCGCCAATCACCAGCATCGCCGTGTGCCAACTTACGAAGTCGATCAGCACGCCGGTGATCAAACGCCCGCTCATGCCGCCAATCGCGTTGCCACCGATGTACAAACCCATCGCCAGACCAATGTGTTGAGGGTGAATTTCTTCGCTCAGATAGGTCATTGCCACCGCTGCCAGCCCACTCAACGACAGCCCGATCAGCGCGCGCATGATCAGCACACCTTCCCAGCTCGGCATCATTGCGCTGGCCATGGTGCACAGCGCCGCTGCGAACAGCGCAGTCACCATCACCGGTTTGCGCCCGACCCGATCAGAGATCGGTCCGGTGATCAGCAGGCCGATGGCGAGCATGCCGGTCGCCACCGAGAGGATCAGGCTGCTCTGCGCCGCATTGATCCCGTACTCGTGGGACAGCAGCGGCATCATCGGCTGCACGCAATACAGCAGGGCAAACGTCGCGAAGCCGCCGCTGAACAGCGCCAGCACCGTGCGCATGAACATCGGCGTGCCTTTTTCGATGTAGATCTCTTGCAGCTCGGCGACGACATCGTCCGCCGCAGCAGGCGGGACTTCATGGGCTAGGGGCGCGACAGCAGTTTTCACTTCAGACCTCGGAGGGCACGGCCAGGCAGGCAATGAAAAAATCATATAGCTGGCTAATGTTTCTATCCAATATATTGTTCGACCTGTTTGATAGCTTTAACGACCTAATGGGGTTTCCATGGAATTGCGTCATCTGCGCTACTTCATCGCCGTCGCCGAAGAGCTGCATTTTGGCCGCGCCGCACAAGTGCTGGGGATTTCTCAGCCACCGCTGAGCCAGCAGATTCAGGCGCTGGAGCAAGAGGTTGGCGCGCGGCTGTTCGAACGCACCAATCGTCGTGTCGAGCTGAGTGAGGCGGGGCGATTGTTTCTGGAGGAGGCGCGGCTGGTGCTGGCGCAGGTCGACAAAGCAGCGGATGTTGCCAGGCGTGCGCAGCTCGGTGAATTGGGCGAGTTGAAGATTGGCTTCACTTCGTCGGCACCGTTCAACTCGACCATTCCGCAGGCGATCTTTTCCTTTCGCCAGCGTTTTCCGGCGGTGCACCTCAACCTTCGCGAGATGAGTAGCACGCAAGTCGCCGAGGGCCTGGTGGATGAGTCGATCGAGGTTGGCATCATGCGCCCGCTGGGTTTGCCCGATTCGCTGAGTGTGGTGGAGTTGATGCGAGAGCCGCTGGTCGCCGTGCTCGGTTCCAAGCATCCACTGGCGCAGGGGTCGGAGGAGGGCTTGTTCCTATCGGCGCTGGCGCTGGAGCCGTTCGTGTTCTTTCCGCGCAGCTACGGCAGCGGGCTGTATGCCCAACTGCTGAGTCTGGCGCGCGATGCCGGGTTCAGCCCGCACTTCGCCCAAGAGGCGGGAGAGGCGATGACCATCATTGGTCTGGTCGCAGCGGGGCTTGGAGTTTCGGTACTGCCGGCGTCTTATCAGAGGATGCGCATCGACGGCGTGGTCTATCGCCCGTTGCTCGATCCGGAGGCGGTGTCGGCGGTGTGGCTGGTGCAGCGCAAGGATCAGAAATCGCCGATGGCCAAGGCGTTTGTCGACCTTCTTACGCGCAAGGTTGAACCTTCAAAGGCCTGATTGCTGCGCAATCAAATCGCGAGCAGGCTCGCTCCCACAGGGGAACGCATTCCAAGGTGGGAGCGAGCCTGCTCGCGAAGGCGTCGGCCCAAACATCTCCGACTTCAGGGCAACCGCACCAAATCCCCCCTCAACGCCACCCGCGTGACAAAAATCCCCGCCCGGCACTCGTACGTATTCAAATCCTTGCGCACATGCTGGTCGTAATAGCTGACGATATTGACCACCGCATTCGCCCCGACCCGCTTGGCATCGGCCTGCAACTTGATCAGATTCGACTGCAACACCCACTCGCAGGAGTTGTGGTCACTCTTGTTGAAGCCGTTGGTCTTCAAATCACTGACCACCCCTCGGCGCAGCAACTGCTGCGTGCCCTGCGGCCCATTACCGAGCAGATAGAACTTCACACTGCCATCCAGCCGCCCGGCGCGAAGCGCATCCGACAGCACGGTTTCGAAGGGCATGTACATGAGGTTGGTAGCGTGGCTGGCGCTGGGCTGTAGCGCGAAAAGTGCGACGGCGATCAGGGCTTTCACTTGCATGGTCATCTCCTTGACGTAGCGATGAACATTCGCTGATTCAAAGAGTGTAGACACCGTACATCTGCTACAGAGAAAACAGTGTGGAGTATGTGTAGCTCAAAGGCTACACTTCGGCGATGACTGAGATTCTTCGAAGTTCCACATTTTCCAGCTGGCTTTTAAAGTTGGCTGATAGTCGCGCCAGGATGCGTATTCAGGTGCGAATTGATCGTATGGCTGACGGAAATTTTGGCGATGTCAAAGCTATCGGTGAAGGGCTCAGCGAAGTCAGAATTGACTATGGCCCCGGATATCGAGTCTATTTCATGCAACAAGGTCGGCAAGTGGTCATCCTCCTTTGCGGCGGAGACAAGAGCAGCCAACCCCGAGACATCAAGCAAGCCAGGCTCATCGCGGAGTCCTGGCAGGAGCAAAACCCATGACCGAAAAATTCACTCGTTGGGACTCAGCCGAGTACCTCAAGACAGAAGAGGACATGGCTAACTATCTGGACGCCTGCATGGAGGAGGCTGGAGATGACCCGGCTTTTATCGCCAAGGCACTTGGCACCATAGCGAGAGCGCGAGGCATGACTCAGGTCGCACGTGACGCAGGGTTGTCCCGAGAGAGCCTCTACCGCGCACTATCAGGTGAAGGAAACCCCGAGTTCGGAACAATCCTGAAAGTGGTGAAGGCGTTAGGATTGAAGTTACACGCCAGTACTTGATCCGGGCTGAATGACAAAGGGCGCCGAATGGCGCCCTTTGTCGTTTCTACAATCCCATCAATCCACGTGCGCCAGATCCCCGCGCAGCGCCACGCTCGACACCACCAGCCCGGCACGGCACTGGAATTTCTCAGTGTCCTTGTACAGATCACGCTGGTCGACACTGGCGATGTTGATCACCGCATTGGCGTCAGCTTTTTTCGCAGCGTTCTGCAAGGTGGCCAAGGCCGATTGCAGGGCCCAGAAGCAGGCGTCTTCGTCGGACTTGTTCGAGCCGTTGGTTTTACGGCTGCTGCTCACGGTGTCGAGTTTGCGCACCTGTTTTGGCAGCGTTTCGCCGGCCAGGTAGAACTTCACGCTGCCGTCGAGCAGGCCGGCGTCGGTGGCGCGTTTGACGCCTTCGCGGAAGCTCAGGTAAGTCGGCTCGTCGGCACCCTGTTTGATGATGCCGAGGTTGTTGACGGCTTCGATGTCCGGGTTGATCGACAGCTCTTTGAGCACGTTGTCGCGCAGGCGATTGACCCAGCGGTTGTAGTTGCCGTGGATCTTTCCGTCCTTGGCGTCGAGGCCGTAGCTGCTGCGGTAATCGATTTCAAACGAAGTCGGGGTAAACGGAATATCGACTTCGGCGTGATGACGACCGCGTACGGTGATCGCCGCTTTGATCATGCCCGGACGTACCGATTGCACGACCCACTGGCGATCATTCAGCGCAGTGACGATGGCGCGGCTCATCTGTTGCTGGGTGAAGCCGAGGTTGGGCGAGAACTCTTCCTTGGCGTTGTAAACCGGTTTGCTGGTGCAACCGCCGAGCACAAAAGCCAGTGCCAACAGAGCGGCGATGCGGTGAAACTGAGTCATTCCCTTCACTCCAAAGGTGTTGCGGTCAGTGCCAGCGGCGGAAAATCAACGAGGTGTTGACGCCACCAAAAGCGAAATTGTTGTTCATCACGTAGTCGTGATGCATCTGGCGGAATTCGCCGCGCAGGTAATCGAGTTTGCCGCAGTGCGGATCGACCTCGTCGAGGTTGAACGTGTGCACGTACAGGTCGCGGTTCATCATCTCGATGCTGAACCACGACTCCAGCGCGCCGCAGGCCCCGAGGGTGTGGCCAAGAAAGCTCTTCTGCGAACTGATCGGCATGCGTTCGCCAAACAAACTGCTGGTTGCCAGTGTTTCGGCAATGTCGCCCTGTTCTGTAGCGGTGCCGTGGCCATTTACATAACCGATGGCCTCCGGCGTCAGGCTGGCGTCTTCCAGCGCCAGTTCCATGGCACGGCGCATGGTCACTTGTTCCGGGCGTGTGGTGTGCTGGCCGTCGGCGTTGCTGCCGAAACCGACGATCTCTGCGTGGATGTGCGCACCGCGCGCCAGAGCATGTTCCAGCTCTTCAAGGACCAGCATGCCGCCACCTTCACCGATCACCAGGCCATCGCGGCCCTTGTCATACGGGCGTGGACTGGTCTGTGGCGCCTCGTTTTTCAGGCTGGTGGCGTAGAGCGCGTCGAAGACCATGGCTTCGGTCGGGCACAACTCTTCGGCGCCGCCGGCGAGCATCAAGGGCAGGCGGCCGAACTTGATCGCCTCGTAGGCGTAACCGATGCCCTGGCTGCCGCTGGTGCAGGCGCTGGACGTCGGGATCAAACGACCGGTCAGGCCAAAGAAGATGCTGATGTTGGCGGCGGTGGTGTGCGGCATCATCCGCACGTAGGAGTTGGCGTTGAGGCCTTCGGCGACCGAGTTGAGCAGCATATTGCCGAACGCTTTGATCTCGTCGGTGCTGCCAGTGGACGAGCCGCACGCGACGCCCATGCGCCCGTCCTTGATCGATTCGTCACCGAGCAAACCGGCGTCAGCCAGGGCGTTTTCTGCCGCACGAACCGCCAGCCGCGACACCCGGCCCATACTGCGCAGCTGTTTGCGCGTCCAGTGGGCGGGTACTTCGAAGTCATCGATCGGCCCGGCCAGGCGCGTGTTGAGTTCGCTGAAACGATCCCACTCGTCCATCCGGCGAATGCCGCTGCGATTGGCCGCGAAGTTGCCAGCGATGGTCTCCCAGTCGCTGCCCAGCGAGGTGATGCCGGCCATGCCGGTGACGACGACGCGCTTCATCAGCACAAGCCTCCGTTGACCGCCAGCACCTGGCGGGTGATGTACGAGGCTTCCGCCGACATCAGGAAATTCACCGCACTGGCGACCTCTTCCGGGGTGCCCATGCGTTGCGCGGGGATCATTTTCATCAATTCTTCCACCGGCACGTTTTCGTCGAGCATCGCGGTGTCGATCAGGCCCGGCGCGACGCAGTTAACCGTGATTTTGCGCTTGCCCAGCTCGATCGCCAACGCCTTTGCCGCACCAATCACCCCGGCCTTGGAGGCGCTGTAGTTGACCTGTCCACGGTTGCCGATCAGCCCCGACACCGAGGTGATGCAGACAATGCGACCAGCAGCACGGCGGCGGATCATCGGCATCATCACCGGGTGCAGCACGTTGTAGAAACCGTCGAGGTTGGTGCGCAACACCACGTCCCAATCGTCGTCACTCAGCGCCGGAAACGCACCGTCGCGGGTCAGGCCGGCATTCAACACAACACCGTAATAGGCACCGTGGCTTTCGACGTCGGCTTCCAGGATGGTTTTGCAGGTTTCGCGATCGGCAACGTCGAATTGCAGGATGCGCGCCTTGCGCCCCAAGGCTTCGATTTCCGCCTGAACGCCTTGCGCCTCAGTCACGCCGCTGCGGCAATGCAAGACGATATCGTGCCCGGCCTGCGCCAGACGCAAGGCAATGGCGCGGCCGATGCCACGGCTGGAGCCGGTGACCAGTACGGATTCAGTCATGGTTCGACTCCTGTGTCTGTTGCAGATATTGGGATGGCTGGGGTGGGCGGAACACGTTCAGCCGCGCGCTGGCATGGATGCCGGCGCCGTGGATATGACATTCGAATACGCCCATGCCGTTGTCGTCTTCCAGCGAGCGCAGACCATGAATGGTCAGATCGCTACCGGCGGGAAACGCTTCGACGTTGCATTCGAACTTGCGCGTGCCGAGCAGGAACCCCAGCTCCACCGGATTGCCTTTGAGTCGCGCGTGGCAACCGGCAAACGCGGCGACGCTCTGTGCCATCAGTTCGACGCCGACCCACGCCGGCAGGCTGCCGTCGGGCAGGCTGAACAAGCCTTCGGGCTTGACCGTGAGGCGGGTGAAAATCTGCTCCTCGTCAAAGCTGAGGATGCTGTCGATCAGAATCATGTCGCCCGCATGGGGCAGCAGTTCGGCGAGCGGCCAGGCCGTCATGGGGCGTCTCCGATAATCAGGCTGACGTTGTTGCCGCCGAAGGCAAACGAGTTGCTCATCAGGTAGCGGGGTGCAATGGACGTCAGGCGCTCGCTCGCGGTCACCCACTTCAGCGGCGGCAGCGCGGGATCGGCCTGACCGTCCCAGACGTGCGGTGGCAAGGCGTGGTCGGGATTGTCGACGCTCAGGCTCAACCAGCAAAACGCCGCTTCCAGTGCGCCGGCTGCGCCGAGGGTGTGGCCGGTCAGCGGTTTGGTCGACGAGCAGGCCACGCCTTCGGGGAACAGTGCGGCGACCGCCAGACTTTCCATGGCGTCGTTGTGCTGGGTGGCGGTGCCGTGCAGGTTCAGGTAGTTGATCTGCGTTGCTTGCAGATGCGCGCGGTTCAAGGCTTTCTGCATGGCTTGCAGCGCGCCGCGCCCGGTCGGCTCAGGGGCGGAGATATGATGGGCGTCGGAACTGGCACCGGCGCCGAGCAGGGCAATGGCCGGGCCTTCGCCTTGCTGTTTGCTCATTACGAACAGCACCGCCGCTTCGCCGATGTTGATACCGCTGCGGTTGGCCGAGAACGGATTGCAGCGTTCGTCGGACATTGCTTCCAGTGACGAGAAACCGTTGAGGGTCAGTTTGCACAGGCTGTCGACGCCACCGCACAGCACCGCGTCGCACAGGCCCAGATCGAGCAAGCGCTGGGCGCTCATCAGCGCCCGGGCGCTGGAGGTGCACGCCGTGGAGATCACATACGCCGGGCCGCTCAGTTGCAGCCAGTCGGCGAGGAAATTCGCTGGCGCGCCTAGTTCCTGCTGACGGTAATCGTACTCCGCCGGAAACTGTTGCTCGCGGATGTAATGCGCCAGACCACGGCTGGCCTCGTCGATGCCCGAGGTGCTGGTGCCAAGCACCACGCCGATGCGCTCGCGGCCATAGGTCTGGATCGCTTGATCGATGTCATCGCGAATCTGCTGTGCCGCTTCCAGCAACAGCTGATTATTGCGGCTACGCTGATCGGCGAGTTCTGCCGGGATCGGCGCCAGTTTGCCTTGCACGGCAGCGACGGGTAACACACGTTCGGGCACCCAGCCGGACTCATGGCGCATGCCCGAGCAGTCGCCAGCGAACAAATTGTGCGCCACTTGTTGTTTGTCGCGACCCAGCGAACAGATCACGCCGAGGGCATTCAGATAGGCGGTCATGGCGTCGGTTCACCCAGCGGTGCAACCCGATAGTGCGGGCCTTGGGGCAGATTCAATTGAAAGCTCAACGGTTGTGAATAGTGAATATCCCAGCGCGCAGGCAGGGACCGTTGCTGACCTAGTTGTTGCGCGGCGGGGTAATTGCGCAGCAGCTCACCGGACGGGGTCAGGGCGAACAACAGCGCGGCGAACAATTCCCGCGCTTCCGGATTCGGTGGCAGCAGACCATCGGCTTGCCAGTGCCCGTCGATCAATTGCTGACGCGCCTGAGGGATGCCCAGCGGATCCATCATCGACCAGCGGATGCCGGGACCTTCGCGCTGGATCACCAACAGCCAGTCCTGGCGTTGTTCGTCTTGCTGGCGTTCGATGTGCAGTTGCAGCGGCAGGGGCAGCGTCGGGTCGCTCGCCGGCAACGGCGCCTGGCTGGCGCAGGCACTCAACAGAAGCATCACGCCGACCACAAAAAGTCGCCACACCGCGGACACTGTAGGAGTGAGCCTGCTCGCGATAGCGGTCGGACATTCAAAATACAGGTTGGCTGACCCACCGCTATCGCGAGCAGGCTCACTCCTACAAGGATTTGTGTACATCAGGAAACCTCTGCCAGAGGCTTGCGCGCAACGACATTCACCAACGTCTCTTCGCGCTGCCCGAACGGCTTGGGTTTGAGTAAGCCGAACCGCTCCAGCAAGCCAAAATCCTTCGACCGGCTCCACCACAGATACGGGTACGAGACATTCTTCTCGGCAAACTCGAAACCCTGCCCGCGAATCATCTGCAGATACTGCGCCGCACTCTTCTGCACCTGCATCGGATGGCGGAACAGCCAGCGAATGACCCACGTATCAATGTATGCCTCGGTGGACTCGGCGAACAGCAGATAGCCACCCGGTTTCAGCACCCGATAAAACTCGGCCAGGGCCTTTTCCTGCTCGACCAGATGATGAAAAGTCTGGTGGCAGAACAGCAGGTCAACGCTGGCGTCCGCTACATTGAGCGTCGCGCAATCGCTGCCGATCAGTTCCACGTCCAGATCCAGGCGCGTCGCTTCTGCGCCGCTCAATTCAAGGCTGTGCGGATCAGCATCAACGCCGATCAAACGCTGTGGCGCAAAGGTCTGGCGCAGATGGCCGAACGACTTGCCCTGACCGCAACCGGCATCCAGCAACACCGGATTTTCCGGCAGGGCGTCACTGAACAATCCGCGCAAATCATTGATCGCAACGCGCAATACATGATGCTGCCAGGTGTGACTGCGCAGGAACCAGAAACCGAAGCGGGTTTCCTCGACGTAGCTGTCGCTCAGATAATTCATGTGGCGTCCTTTGCACAGAGTTCGGAAATCATCTTCAAGCGGCGACGCGCTTCGCTGACGAACGGATTGCGCTCATCCCAGGCGTAACCGGCGAGGATGGAGCAGATCATCCGACGGATTTCCGCCTGACTGTCTTCATAAAAAATCACGTCTTGAAAAGTGCCGGCGTACCAGCCCTCGACGTAGCAGCGGAAGGTGTCAACGCCGCGCTTGAGCGGCTCGGCGAACTCGCTTTGCCAGTCAACCGTTTCACCCTGCAACTGACGGTGCAGAACGGCAGCGGCCATGCTCGCCGAGCGCATGGCGATGGTCACGCCGGAGGAGAACACCGGGTCGAGAAATTCCGCCGCGTTGCCGAGCAGCGCGAAACCCGGACCGTGCAGGGTTTTCACATTGGCCGCGTAGCCGCCGAGGGTGCGCGCCGGGGTGTCCCACACGGCATTGTTCAGCACGCCGGCAAGGCTCGGCGTTTCGGCGATGAAGCCGCGCAGGCAGGCATCCAGATCGCTGTCGCGACCCTTGAAATGTTCCTCGGCCGCGACCACACCCACCGAGCAGCGTCCGTTGCTGAACGGGATCGTCCAGAACCAGATATCGCGATGCTCAGGATGGGTGGTGACGAGGATCTTTTCGCGGTCGAAGGCCGGGTTGTCGATGTGATCTTCCACGTGGGTGAACACCGCCTGACGCACCGGGAAATTCGACGGTGCTTCCAGGTCCAGCAGTCGCGATAACACGCGACCGTAGCCGCTGGCATCGAGGACGAAATCCGCTTCGACGCGATACTCGCTGCCGTCCTCGCGGCGCACGTCGAGCAACGGTTTTGTCCGGTCGAAATCGACGCTGACGATGGCATCGCCGTAGCGGATTTCCGCGCCTTGCAGCGCTGCTTGATCGGCCAGCAGTTTGTCAAAATCGGCGCGTTGCACCTGAAACGTGGTCGGTTTGCCGCCGGTAAAAGTCTCAGCGAAATCGAAGGCGCTGTAACGCTCGCCCCAGGCGAATGCGGCGCCGGTCTTGCGCTGGAAACCGGCGGAGTTGACAGCGTCGAGCATGCCAGCCTCTTCGACGAAATCCAGGCAATGGCTGAGCAGGCTTTCACCGATGGAAAAGCGTGGGAAGTGCTGGCGCTCGAGCACCAGCACATCGTGGCCCTTGCGCTTGAGCAGCGCGGCGGCGATGGCGCCGGACGGGCCGGCACCGATGATCACGACCTGACGGGATTCCATTTCAACGATTGGCACGTGAACTCCGGGGCAAAGGATGTTGCAGATTCAATGGCGCGCGATGCAGACCGATCAGGGCCGGTAGCAGCGTCGCGATCAGGCCCATCAGCATCAGCGCGAAGTACAGCGCCGGGGTGATGAGTTGTTGTTGCAAGAGCAGATTGAGAAAGACGATTTCGCTGAGGCCACGAATGTTCAGCAGCACGCTTTCACGCCAACGGCTGGCGCCTTCGAACGAAGCACCGGCCCAGCCGAGACCGAGCCAGTTGCCGAGCAGTTTACTGGCAATCGGCAACAGCAGCAGCGCCGCCCATTGCACCGCGCCGAGGCTGGCGAGGGCGCTGTGCACGTCGATCTGCACAATGCCGAACGTGAGGATCAGCGGAATCGCCAGCCACGTTTGCAAGCGGCTCATCCAGCGCGCCGGCAACGGTAGCACCAGTGGCACTTTCAATGCGGCCATACACAGCAGATAACCGATGCCGAAGATCAACGCGTTGAGTTTGTAATGCTCGGCCATCACCAAAAGCGCAAAGAACCCGAGGCTGTAGGTCAGCGGTCGACGCACACGCAACAGATTCAATAGCAACGGCACACAGGCGAGACCCAGCGGCAGCAGCAGACTGCTCAGATGCAGACTGCCCTGGGCGAGGCCGAACAGCGTCCAGCAGGTCAGATCAATGAGGATCGCGGTCTGCACCAGGCGGCGCGTGGCGGCGGGCGGGTAATCGATGTGGCGCAGATACAGGTACAGCACCGGGATCGCGGTAATCGCGAACACCAGGCCGATGGCCAGCGAGTTGAGCCACGGTTGCGCCGGCAGTAGCCAATAAGCCGCGGCAAGACCACAGGCGAACGGCACGGCGAAACTCGGCACGGCGATTTTCACACTCTGCCGATCCAGTTTCAGATCGATCACATCGCTGAGAATATGCCCGAGCAGCAGGGCGAAACTCAGGCTGTAGAGGTTTTTCAGCCAGCCTGGTGTGATCAGTTCTGCGCCGCTGAGCTGCCAGCCCGGTTCGATCCATAAGTACATCAGCAGCGGCAAGCCGAAGCTCGCCAGCAGCAACTGACTGACAATCGGAATCAGACCGAAGTGGCGTCCGACGCGGGTGGCCACGGCAAACAACGCCAGCGCCATGAGCCAGAAGGCGACGACCATCATGCTGCCGGCTCCGCGACTGTCGCGGTGTGTTCGTGGCGTCCGGCCCACGGTGCGAGCATGAAGCTGAAGGCCAGACCGAGGCTCACCGACAGACCGAAGTTGCTCACCGCCGGCGTGCTGGAAACCGCCAGCAAACCGAACGACAGCCACGTCGTCACAGCCGCCAGCAAGGTGCCGAGCAGGCTCACCGCCGCGCCGCCGACTTGTTCACGCATGAGAATCGCGTAATCAACGCTGATCGCCGTGACCAGCAGCAGGCCGAACAGGCTGAACAGCGTCAGTGGCTGACCGAGCCAGCCCAGACTGGCGAGGCTGCACAGCGCGGCGAGCAACGGCAGGGCGACAATGCGCAGCGCACCGCCGAGACCGAACGGCAGCATCAGCACCAGCACGATCAATGCGCAGGAAGCGAGTTTCAGTTCGGCAGCGCTGATCTGCGTCGCGGCGAAAACCTCGTTCAATTCACCGAGACGATCGACCAGCATCACTCCCGGCAAATCCAGCGCCTGCACCCGCAGCAGCGCCGGGTTGTTCAGACCTTGCAGACTGGTCATTGCCGCTACGCCGTCTTCGGTCGGGCCGAGCCAGAGTGTGCGATATGGCTCGCCGAGTGGGCCGGCCAATGCCGCGTCGATGTCTTCGGCGGGCACGGTCTGCAACTGTTGCAGTTCGCTTTGCAGCGCGGCGAGCGGTACGCCGAGGTCAAGCAGTGGCTGCCAGTATTGCGGCAGTTTGTTCAGCGCTTCGCGCACTTGCTCTTGCTGATTCGGCGGGCTGACCAGTTGATCGAGGGCCAGATAGCCTTGCAGCTTGTCGAGGTTGACCAGTTGTTCCAGACGCTCGCTCAGCGCGGCCTGACGCTCGAGCAATTGCTGCTGATTGTCGGCGCGCACGAGGAAAAACTGGCTGGTCGGCTGATAGCCGGTGATGCGCGCGATGGCCTGCGCTTCGTCGGTCAGCTGTTGCGGTGCGCCGACCCATTGGCGGATGTCATTCTTGCTTTGCAGCTGCACCAGACCGCCCACACAGAAGGCGATCAGCAGCGCCAACAGCACCGGCGTGCGCACGCGTTCGAGAAGTTTTTCGCGCAGCGCAACCATGCGCTCGGCCAAATGCAGCGGCCATTGCGCGGGGCGCAGTTCGACATTTTTCAGCAACGCCGGCAACAGGCATACCGCCGACAAATACGCGCCGAGCAGGCCGGCGGCAGAGAACACCGCAATTTGCGTCAGCGCCGGGAACGGCGTCCAGGCCAGCGCCAGATAACCAATGGCGCTGGTGATCAGGCTCAGGGTCAGTCCGGAAAGCGTTAAACGCAACGCCGGCCAGCTGCGCCACGGCGTCAGGCTCCAGCTCTTCGACAAATAGTGCAGCGGATAGTCCACCGCCACGCCGATCAGGCTGGAGCCGAGCACCAGCGTCATCACATGCATGTGGCCGAACAGCGCCACACACGCCACCGCACCGAACAACATGCCGACCAGCACCGGCACGAACGCCAGCAACACCCGCCAGCGGCGAAACGCGAGCAGCAGCAGCAACAGAATGCCGACAGTGGCCCCGCCGCCAACCCAGGTCATTTCACGGGTGGCTTGCTGCTGACCGTTGGCCGCGTACAGCAAGCCGCTGGCGGCGAGCAGTTGCACGTCGGATTTCGCGGCCTGCTCGCGGCTGGCTCCCAGCAGTGCGGCGACTTGCAGCGGCAAGTTCATGTCGAAGGCGTTGCCGGTGGTGCGCGCGCGCAGCAGCACCCAGCTCTTGCCGTCGGCATCGGCAATCAGCGCGCCGCTGCCGATGTCCAGTTGCACCGAACCGTGCTGCGGCTGGCTGTTCTGGATGCGCCCGGTCAGGCCGAGCCAGTCGTCCTGGCTCGGCACCAGAGTGAAACCGTTGAACGGGTCGAACAACGCCTGCACGCGTTGCTGAATGAACACGTCGGGGTGTTCGATCAGCAGTTGTCGATCGTCTGCCGAGAGCATCGCCAGCCGCCCTTGCAGCAGTTGCGTGCGCAGCGCTGGCAGGTCTGCCTGCAGGTTCCATTGCACTTTTTCGAACAGACCACTGGCCTGCCATTGCTCGCCCAGCGTCTGCGCCATGGCCACCGCTTGCTGGCGATCGGCGTGGCCGACCAGCACCAGCATCTCGCGGTTGAGCGGTTCCTGCATGCGCTGCTCGGCGCGCTGTTCAAGAGCGTCCGGGTGAGTGCCAGGCACCAGTTCCATCAGGTTCGCCGACAGCGGCGCACCGTCGCGCCATTGCCAACCGGCCAGCGCGACGACCGCCAGCAGCAGGATCAGAAACAGCCAGGGCAGCCTGCGTTCACTCGGCAAAGTCATGTTGCTCCGCGTCGCTCAACGGTTGACTGGCGTTGCTGTCCTGCATGCGCAGCACGGTGCTGTCGCCCTGGGTTTCCAGCAATTCGATGGTCTGCACCAGCGCGCCGCCGTCGATGTTGATCTGGTTGAACACTTGCTTGAGCAGCAGCGAGCGCGGGGTCAGGGTGAGTTTCCACTGTTGTGCATCGCCGCTCAGCGCCAGTTCGAAATCCCGTTGCAGGCCGCTGCTGTCGCCTTGCAGCACGGCGAGGAACAAACGGTTCTGTTCAGCCCCGGCGCTCTTGTTCGGCAGCAATTGCCAGCCGTTGTCGTCACGACGGGCGATGCCTTTGGCGTTGATGCGGTAATCCTGTTGCAGCGGTGTTTTCAGCAACCAGAGCAGGCCGTGGTTTTTGGCGAGGACGAAACTGCCTTTGCTGATCAGCGGCTGCGGCAGGGCGCGCAGGTGTTTTTCCTGGATGAACTGGCCGTGGATCACGTCCGGTTTCGCCAGTTGTGCGCTGAGTTGTTGCAGGTCGAAGGCGTTGGCCAGCGCTGACAGCGTCAGCAGCGCCAATACGCTCAGGCTTTTAACCAAAACATTCATCGCAGCATCCTTTCTACGGCATCGGTAAAGACCTTCGGTGAGGCCAGCTGCATCTCGCGACTGCTCACGTCGACGGCGACCTGCATCGAGCTGGCGCGAGTCAGGCGTTCGCCGCTGTGCAGGTCGGTGATCAGGTAATTGATCTTCAGCCGGTTTTCCCACTCGACCAGACTGGCGCGCACGTTCAGGCGCTGACCAAACACCGCGCCACGCACGTAGCGCAGTTGCAGGTCGATGATCGGCCAAGCGAAGCCGGACTCGGCCATCTGCGTGTAGTTGTGGCCGATCATGTCCAGCAGCGCACAACGGGCGACTTCGAGGTATTTGACGTAATGGCCGTGCCAGACGACGTGCATGGTGTCGATGTCGAAGAACGGCACGAGGATTTCGGTGTCGGCGTGAAGCACTCCGGCGCTACGCATGCAGCCTCCAGTGTTGCGCGGCGATGCGTTGCAGGCACAGGCGCAGTTCGCCTTCCAGAGCGCGGTCTTCGATGACCGGCGGGAAGTCTTTGGCGAGTTCTTCGTGCATCGCCGCCAGCGACGGCGGCAGCGCTCGGGCGTCTTCGGCCTGGGCGCGCAGCCACACGCCTTGGTTGGCGGCGAGCAGGGTGGCGGCGGCGACCTGTTCGGTCAGCTCCAGCACACGGATCGCATCGCGGGCGGCGATGGTGCCCATGCTCACTTTGTCCTGGTTGTGGCACTCGGTGGAGCGCGAGAACACGCTGGCCGGCATGGTGTTTTTCAGCGCTTCGGCGGTCCAGGCGCTGGTGCCGATCTGCACGGCTTTGAAGCCGTGGTTAATCATTGCGCGATCCGCCGGAGCACCGGACAGGTTGCTCGGCAGGCCGTGGTTGTAACGCTCGTCGACCAGCAGCGCGAGCTGGCGGTCCAACAGGTCGGCGACGTTGGCCACGAGGTTTTTCAGGCTGTCCATGGCGAACGCGATGTGGCCGCCGTAGAAGTGCCCGCCGTGCAAAACGCGCTCGGCTTCGGCGTCGATGATCGGGTTGTCGTTGGCGCTGTTCAGTTCGGTCTCGATGAACGAACGCAGCCAGTTCAGGCTGTCGGCCAACACCCCGAGCACGTGCGGGGCGCAACGCAGCGAATAGCGATCCTGCAGGCGATGCAGCGGTGCTGTCGGCGCGTCGATCGCCAGATCCTTGCGCAGCCACGCGGCGACCTGCATTTGCCCAGGATGCGGTTTGGCGGCGAACAGGCGCTCGTCGAAGTGCTCCGGATTGCCTTGCAGCGCGACCACATTGAGCGCGGTGATGCGCGTGGCCAGTTGCAGTAGATAATCAGCGCGGGCAAAGGCCAGGCACGCGAGGCCGGTCATCACCGCGGTACCGTTCATCAGCGCCAGCGCTTCTTTCGGGCGCAACACCAGCGGCGTCCAGCCGAGTTCGCGATGCACATCGGCCGCCTGACGGCGCTCGCCACGGAACATCACTTCACGTTCGCCGGACAAGGTCGCGGCGACGTAAGACAGCGGCGTCAGATCGCCGCTGGCACCGACCGAGCCTTCTTCGGGAATCAGCGGCAGGATGTCGTATTCGAGAAACGCGTGCAGGCGCTCCAGCAATTCCACGCGTACTCCGGAAACGCCGTGGCACAACGACTGCAAACGTGCCGCGAGCACCGCGCGAGTGGCTTGCGCATCAAGCAGTTTGCCCAACCCGCAACCGTGGAAGGTGTAGAGGTGACGCGGCAACGCTTCGACGTGATGCAACGGCACCGCGACCACGCAGGAGTCACCGTAACCGGTGGTCACGCCGTAGATCACGCCTTCCTTGTCCAGCAGCGAATCGAGAAACCGCGCGCCTTTGGCGATGCGCTCGCGATAGTCGGCGTCGCTCTGCAACTGCACGGGCGCCTGACGGTTGGCCAGGGCCAGCACGTCTTCGATGCGCAATGGGCGTTCGCCGAAGGTTACCGGCTCATGGGTTGGCGTCGTCATCGGTCTTCCAGAAAGGGTAAAAGTTGAACCATTGTTGCGGCGCTTCGAGGCAATAGTGACTCAGGCGCTGCGCATAGCGGGTGGCCCACTGATGAATGACCTGCTCGCGCTCGCTGCGCTTCCACACCACGGCGTCGGCGAAGGGCTCGAGGGTCAGGCGATAGTGGCCGTCCGGTTGCTTGAGGCACATCAGCAGATTGACCGGGCATTTCAGCAGACCGGCGAGCAACCAAGGGCCTTGCGGGAACGGCGCCGGGTGGCCGAGGAAGTCTACGGTCACACTGCGCCCGCCGTGCAGCGGTACGCGGTCGCCAGCAATCGCCAGCCACTCGCCGCGCTCCAGCCGTTCGTGCAGTTGCAGCATGATCACCGGGTCGAGTTCGCTGACCTGAATCAGACGCAGATTGGTCGCTCCGGCTTCACCGAGCAGGCGATTGAATTGCTCGGCGTGCTTGGTGTGTACCAGCACGTTCATGGTGACCTTTTCGCCGATCTCCGCCAGTGCGCGGCAGACTTCGAGATTGCCCAGGTGCGCGCCGACCAGCAGTTGCCCGCGACGGCCGCGCAACTGGTTGCGCAACAGCGCCGGGTCGATGATTTCGATTTGTTCGATACGCAGTTTGCCGTTCCATACGTCGAGCTTGTCGAGCATCGAATCGGCGAAGGCCATGAACTGACCGAACACCCGCCAATGCGTCGGGCGCAACACGTCGCGCTGACTCCATGCGGACAAGCGCTGCTGGTATTGCCAGGCACTGCGCCGTGCGGTGCGGCCGAACAGGAAAAAGTACAGAACGATGCCGTACAGCAATGGACTGAGCAGGCGTCGGCCCAAAACCTTGGCGGCGAACGCGGTGAATTTCATCAGCAGGAAACTGCCGCGCTCTTCACGGTCAGCCCAGTGCTTCTTGTCGGTCTCGCCGGTCATGCGCGCCACCGTCGCCAGAGGATCAGCGGAAAGCGCAGCAACATGCCAAGAAACAGCCGCGTATGCATGCTGGAAATCAGCGCGTTGTCGTGGAACAAGCGGAAGTGCGACACACCGTCCAGCGGGTAATGCACGCTGGTTTGCAGCCAGCGCATCGGCTGATTGCGCCACGACAGGCGCACGAGAATGTCCGAGTCGAAATCCATGCGTTTGCCGACTTTCGCCGAGTCGATCACCGCCAGCGTCGGGGCCAGTGGATAGACGCGAAACCCGCACATCGAATCGCGGATCTGCAGCGACAGCGTGTTGATCCAGACCATCACGTGGGTCAGGTAGCGGGCGTACAAACGGCCTTTCGGCACGCTCTCGTCGAACAGCGGATAACCGCAGATCATCGCCTCGGGATGGGCGCGGGATTCATCGACGAAACGGGCGACGTCTTGTAAGTCGTGCTGGCCGTCGGCGTCGACCTGCAATGCGTGGGTGAAACCCAACAGCGAAGCTTCGCGCAAACCGGTCATTACCGCGCCGCCCTTGCCCTGATTGGCGGTGAGACGGACGAGATGCACGTTGTCACGCTCGGCCAGTGCGTCGAGCACTCTGGCGCAAGATGTCGTGCTGGCGTCGTCCACCAGAATGCACGGCAGGCCTTGCGCGAGCAAAGCGTCGACCACCGTGGTGATCGCGGTTTCGTGGTTATAAACCGGGATCACCGCGCAAGGGTTATGCATAACAGTTCTCCATTGGAAAACCGCGATCCCTGTAGGAGTGAGCCTGCTCACGATTGAGTGCGCAGCACTCACCAAGGTCAATCATGCTCTACACCCAGAAGAATCCGCCCACTGGAACAGGTCGCCGTGTCATTGCGATAAGCGAAATACAATTTGCGGCGCTCAGGATCAAAGCGCAGGTGCAGCTGAATTTCATCTCCCGGCCGCACCAGTTGCTGGAACTTCAGCACTTCCATTCCGGCAAACGGGCCGGTCAGATTCAGCAACTGCCGCCCAAGGTTCAGCGCCCATTCCACCTGCACCACACCCGGCAATACTGGTGCTTTGGGAAAGTGGCCACTGAAATAAGCCAGATCCGGCGGCACGCTCAGTTGCAGACTCCATTCGCCCTCGGTCTCGACCTGCGACAGCACTTCCGGCGCTTTCGCTCGCGGGGCAATCAGCAACGCTTCGATATCGGCCTGCGGCAGCTTGCCTTGGCTGTTCAACGGCAATTGCCGCACCAGTCGCCAGCGTCGGGGCAGGGCCAGGGCTTCGCAGTGTTGGCGCAAATGCTGGCGCAGGGTTTCAGTCAGGCTGCGACGGCCGTGCTCACGCAAGGCAAACAGGCCGGCCTCGCTGAGCACCAGTAGTGCACCGAGGGAAGCGCGGTTTTCCTGAACCACGCCCAAACGTGCTTCGGCGACCCATTCGTGGGCAACCAAGGCTTGTTCGAGCATGGGCAGCGAGATGCGTTTTTCTTCGAGTTTGACGATCCGGTCCAGCCGTCCTAGCAGTTCGAAGCGGCCATCGGCAGCGATACGCGCGGCGTCAGCGGTGTGTTCGACGTGCCCGGCAGGTAAATAAGGTGAAGCGATCAGCAGGGCGCCTTCGCTGTCCTGGCTCAGTACGACATCGGCGAACGGTTGCCACAGTTGTTCGCCTTGACGCCAGGCGATACCGCCAGTTTCCGAGCTACCGAGGATTTCCGTCGGCCATTGCTGCAAGCGTTGTTGCAGGCTCTGCGCAGCTTCAAGCGGCAACGCGCCACCGGAGGAAAACACCCGGCGCACGGCGCTGAGGGCCGGCCAGTCGAGGTTGTCGCCCATGCGTTTGAGCAACGCCGGGCTGGCGATCCAGGCGAAGGCCGGATGTTCGCGGCTGGCACGCTGCAAGTCTTCGGGGAACGCCAGTTGCTTGCGCACAAACGGGCGTGCGGCGCACAGCGGCCACAGCACGCGAAACAGCAAGCCGTAGATATGTTGGGTGGCGACGCTGCCGATGATGCAGGCCTCGCCGAGGTCCGCGCCCCACAGTTGCTCCAGCGCTTGGACTTCGTTGGCCAGTTGGCGCAGGGTCTTGTCGATGCGCTTGGGCTCGCCGCTGGAACCGGACGTGCACAGGCTCAGACGGCACTGGTCGAGGTCCAGTTCGGCGCCGGCGAGCGGCTGCTGCTGAACCTCGCTCAGTTGCGCGTCGTCGGCTTGATCCGTCAGCCACAGATCGACTTCAGCCGACCAGCGCTGGCGGGTTTGTGGCTGCAGATCCGAAGGCAGCAGAACGCTGACGCCGGCACGCCATGCGCCCAGCAAAGCGATGGCCAGTTCAGCGGCATCTTCCAGATGCACAGCCAGGCGCTTCACGCCTTGCGCTTGCAGACCGGCAGCAACGCTCAGCGCCTGTTCGCACAGCTGCGCGTGATTGAGGGCCGGTGCGTGGCTGATGGCCCGCGCCGGCACAGGCTTGAGCAATAGCTGCTCAAGTTTTATCCAGTTCATGTACGGCCTCTTACCCGTTGTCGTATCAGCCATTCAATGGCAAACATCAGGCCGATCAACCCATAGGAGATCAGGCCGGTGTACAACATCCACCAATTCAGCGGCGCCCACAGGGTCAGGAGGGCGGCGCACAAACCGTTGCAGAAGAAAAACACGCTCCAGGCCACCGTGACCTTGCGCGTATAGCGGATCGCGATGTCCGGTAGTTCTGGCTCGCGCAAGCGCGCCAGGCGCTCGACCATCGGCGGACCGTATTTCAGGCTCAGGCTGAACAGCACCAGCATGAAGCCGCTGATCAGCACCGGATACCAGCGCAGCAACAGCGGACTGTCGAACAGCGCCAGCAGCAGACAAAAGGCGATCGCTACACAGGCCATCCACAGGCTGCCGGGTTTGCGCTCGCCGGTCAGTGCCCGCGCCAGCCACAGGCTGCCCAGCAGCAGACCGAACTGCCACGGGGCAAAGTGCTCCATGCCGAAATACACCGCAAAGGGGTACAGCAGACCGGCCAGCAGCAGGCCGAGGCCGATCAGTCGGCTCATGCGGCCGGTTGAACCAGACGGTAGACCGCCTCGACCACGTCGCCAACGGTGCGCACCGACTTGAATTCTTCAGCGGCGATTTTCTTGCCGGTCTGGCGCTTGATGTGATCGATCAGATCGACCGCATCGATGCTGTCGATTTCCAGATCCTGATACAGGTTGGAGTCCAGGCTCACACGGGCCGGATCCAGTTCGAACAGCTCGACCAAGGCATCGCGCAGGGTGTTGAAAATGTCGTCACGAGTTTGCATGGTCCGGTCTCAAGCTGCCTGTTTTGCCGTGACGAAAGCCGCAAGGCTGGCCACGTTGGTGAAATGGTTGCGGGTGTCTTTGGCGTCGGCGTCGATTTTGATGCCGTACTTTTTCTGGATCGCCAGACCCAGTTCCAGCGCGTCGACGGAATCCAGGCCGAGGCCTTCGCCGAACAGGGTCTGCTCGTCGCCGATGTCGTCGGCGCTGATGTCTTCGAGGCCGAGGGCGTCGATGATCAGCAGTTTGATGTCACGCACCAGGCTAGGGGTGTTCAGATCGCTCATCTTCGGCGAGCTCCTTAATAAAGTAGGTGTGCAAATAATCGTTGAGCTTGCGCGAGGCTTGCGGGGCTGGCCCCTGCGCGGCAAAGGTCTGTGGGTCTATATCGGCCCCGACGCGAAAACTGAAGTGCACGCGGCGACTGGGGATCCGATACCAGGGTTCGGCTTTGGTCAGCGTGGTCGGGCTGACCTTGATGATCACCGGCGTGAGGATTTTCGCACCGCGCAGGGCAATCGCCGCGGCACCCCGATGAAAGGCCGGCGCCTGCCCTGGCTGAGTGCGGGTGCCTTCGGGAAAAATGATCAGGGTCTGGCCGTTTTGCAGGGACTCGGCAGCGGCATCAAGCATGTCCATGCTGCCGTCATTGCTGATGTATTCGGTGCTGCGTAATGGCCCACGGGTGAAGGGGTTTTCCCACAGGGTTTTCTTCACCACGCAATTGGCCTGCCGCACCAGGCCGATGAGGAACACCACGTCGATCAGCGACGGGTGGTTGGCGATGATCATTTGTCCGGGGCGACCGAGACGTTCGGCGCCCTGAATGTCATAGGTCAGTACGCCGGTGCGGGCCATGAACCGCACGAAAAACCAGAACAGGCGGCTGACGGTCTGTCGCGCACGCCGGCGGTGCGTAACGGCATCACCAGGCAGGCAGGCCAGCAGCGGAAACACCAGCACGCGCAGGCACAGTCCGCCAAGCCCGAACAGGGCGAAGCTTGCGGCGGTGGCCAGCAGGCGCCAGTAATAGGCATCGCGGTTTTTTTCGGTCACGGGTTGCGTTGCCAGGTCCATACACGATTTTTCCAGGCATGTTGGCAATGGGGTTGCTGGCCGAGCAAGGTTCGCAGCAGATTCAGCGCGTGAGGCCAGTGCGCTTTTGACCGTGTTTCTGTGGTGCTGTTCAGGGTCAGCCGCCAGTCGGTACCGGGGGTCAGCAAAAGACCGACTGCGTAGGGAAACGGCACATCGTCGATCCACGCTGAATACGCTTCGGGCGGTTGTTCTTCGGTAATGATCAGCAGCACCGCCGGTGCGCCTTCATCGAGCAGTGCCGCGGCTTCGAGCATGCCGTGTTCGAGACCGTCGCCGGCAGCGGCGAGGGCAGTCATTTCGCTGGTCTCGCCGCGCATGATCGACCACAGGCCGATGATCGCGTTGTGCACCGAGAGGCTGAACTGGGTCGGCGACAACGGCTGCTCGTTCGCCAGATCGCTGAGAATCTCGTAAGTACGTGGGGTTTCGCCGTGTCGCGAGACAAACACCAACGGCAGATTGTCCCGTCCGTCGGCCAGGGGCCAGCCCACGCTGAACGCCATGCGCGCCAGTCGACTGAGGCGGCGGCGCTGCATGGCCGGCAAAAACGACACATCGGGCGCGGCATCACTGCTCTGAAGCACGACCGGTTGTCGGCTCCAGGCCTGCCAGGCGTCCACGCTGTCGAGGCCAGGGGCCCACGCGCGCCATTGGGCGATGTTGAAGTTGATCACGGACATTCATCCCGCCCCTGCGGGCTTTCGTTGACGCGTTTAGTGGCCAAAGCCGCAGCAGACTTGACGTGGCGCTTGGCGCCGGGTGGCGCGCATTATCCCGGTGCGACGAGTGTGTAGCAAATGCTGGTTACATTTTGTGCAATGAAATGTACCGAGTGGTTCGCAAGAAAACTGTCATTTGGCCATTATCCAGATCGCCAGCGGCTTGTCTGTCGGGTTTCTCGCCGATCAGTGGTGGTTATCGCACTGTCTGTCCGCAGATATTTGCACCTGACTCTGTAGTCCATGTCCATGAAGGTAGCGAAGCGAGCGCGCGCGCATCTACACTCGGTCATTCTTTGATACGCGGAGGTTTTGTCATGCGGCGCGTGGTGTTCAATCAGAAAGGTGGCGTAGGCAAATCCAGTATTGCCTGCAATCTGGCGGCGGTCAGTGCCAGCGAGGGTTATCGCACACTGTTGGTGGACCTCGATGCCCAGGCCAACTCCACTCAGTATCTGACCGGGCTCACCGGCAACGACATCCCGATGGGAATTGCCGACTTCTTCAAGCAGACGCTGTCCTCGGGGCCGTTCTCGAAGAAGAATCAGGCCGATATCTACGAAACCCCGTTCGACAACCTGCACATCATCACCGCGACCGCCGAGCTGGCCGACTTGCAGCCCAAGCTCGAGGCCAAGCACAAGATCAACAAGCTGCGTAAGTTGCTCGATGAGCTGTCCGAGGATTACGACCGGATTTACCTCGACACGCCGCCAGCGTTGAATTTCTATGCGGTATCAGCGCTGATTGCCGCTGATCGTGTGCTGATTCCTTTTGATTGCGACAGCTTTTCCCGTCAGGCCCTGTACGGCCTGATTGCGGAAATCGAAGAGCTGAAGGACGACCATAACGAAGGTCTGGAAGTCGAAGGCATCGTGGTCAATCAGTTTCAGGCCCGGGCGAGCCTGCCGCAGCAGATCCTTGACGAGTTGATTGCCGAAGGTTTGCCGGTATTGCCGGTGTACCTGACCAGTTCGGTGCGCATGCGCGAATCGCACCAGGCCAGCATGCCGCTGATCCACCTCGACCCGCGACACAAGCTGACCCAGCAGTTCGTCGAACTGCACAATCTGCTCGAAGATCACTGATCTCTTGAGCCACGCAGATCCCCTGTAGGAGTGAGCCTGCTCGCGATAGCTTCCTTTCAGTCACTCAAGTGTTGGCTGACAGGACGCTATCGCGAGCAGGCTCACTCCTACATTGTTTGGCGGTGGGTCAGATACCCTGGCTACGCAGCCACGCCATCAATTGCGGCAGCGGAAACGCACCACTCTGCCGTGCCACTTCCCGGCCGTTCTTGAACAGAATCAAACTCGGAATCGAGCGAATCCCCAACTGCGCCGACAACTGCTGATTCGCCTCGCTGTCGAGTTTGGCCAAGCGGCACTTGCCGGCCAGCTGCGCCGCCGCCTGCTCGAACACCGGCGCAAACGACTTGCACGGCCCGCACCACTCCGCCCAGACATCCACCAGCAACGGCAGATCACCCTTGATCTGGCTGGCGTAATCGCCTTGCTTGAGTTCGAACGGTTTGCTCAGCAACACGGCGGATTTGCAGCGTCCGCACTTGGGCTGGTCCGCGAGGCGCTCTGCGGGGATGCGGTTGAGGCCGTTGCAGGAGGGGCAGGGGATGAGGAGTGGGTCAGTCATATTCGGCTCGTTGGCGTTCAGCGTTTCGTACGACTTATCTGGAGCCGTAAGAACTGTTTATCAAGATGAGGCGCTGGCACTCAGGAAGAACAACTGATCTCCAAATGCTTGCCCCACTCCGGTGGCCGCTCGGCATAAGCCTCCATTCCCGCCTGCTCTTCAAACGGTTTGCTCAGCACCGCGTGCAGCCGGCGTACTTCTGAGTAATCCCCTTGCTCAGCCGCGTCGATGGCTTTTTGCGCCAGGTAATTGCGCAGGATGTACAGCGGATTGACCGCGTGCATGCGGGTGCGGCGCTTTACCTGATCGGCGTCGCCATCGCGGGCAACCCGGGCGACGTAGCGTTCGCCCCAGGCATCAAAGCCCTTGATGTCGACGAAATCGTCGCGCAAACGGGCGACGGCCTGTTCGGCTGATTCTTCACCGAGTCGGCGGAAGAACAGCGTGTAATCGACGCCGCTGTTCTGCATCAGTTGCAACAGGTCTTCCAGCAGCTTCTGGTCATCGTCCTCGGCCGTGGTGAAGCCGAAGCGGCGGCGCATCAGGTCGAGGTAGTGCGCCTGAAACAGCGGCAGATACAAGCCGAGGGTTTCGCGCAGGGCTTCGACGCTGATGAACGGCGTCAACGCCTGAGCCAGTGCACTGAGGTTCCACTGGCCGACCGGCACCTGATTGCTGAACGAGTAACGCCCCTGATCATCCGAATGGTTGCAGATGAAGTTCGCGTCGAAGTCATCGAGGAAGGCGAACGGGCCGAAGTCGAAGGTGATGCCGAGGATCGACATGTTGTCGGTGTTCATTACGCCGTGGCAGAAACCGTAGGCCTGCCATTTGGCAATCAGTTCGGCGTTGCGCTCGACTATCTCGCGGAACATCGCCAGATACGGTTCCGGTTGCTCCAGGCACTCAGGGAAATGCATCGCCAGCACGTGCTCGCCGAGTTGCTTCTGCTGTTCTGGACGCTTGGTGTAGTAAAAATATTCGAAGTGGCCAAAGCGGATGTGGCTCGGCGCCAGACGCAGCACCATCGCCGCGCGTTCCTGCTTTTCGCGCCAGACCGGGGTGTCGGAACCGATCACGCACGCCGCGCGCGACGAGGGGATGTTCAGCGCGTATAGCGCCTCGGAAGCAAGGAACTCGCGGATCGACGAACGCAACACCGCACGACCATCACCCATGCGCGAAAACGGCGTTTGCCCGGCACCCTTGAGGTGCAAGTCCCAGTGCTCGCCGGCCGCGTTGTACACCTCACCCAGCAGCAGGCCGCGACCATCGCCCAGTTGCGGCGTGTAGCCGCCGAACTGATGCCCGGAATAGACCATCGCCCGCGGTTCGGCATCGGCCCACAGCTTGTGGCCGCCGAACAGTTCGGCGAATTCCTGGGTTTCAGCGGTCGCCGGGTCGAGATCGAGCAAGGCCAGGGCCGCCGGGCTGGCGACGACCAGACGCGGATTGTCGATCGGCTCGGGCAGCACGTGAGCAGAGAACGCATCGCCCAGGCGGGCGAAGCGATTATCGAAGGTCAGTTCGTCGAGGGCTTTCAAGGGCCGGCTCCAGCAGAATGTCCGAGCATTCTGCTGGGATTAGACCGGTTAGTCGAGTTTGGCCGGCGGCGGCTCTTGCAGCGGTTTCTGATCGTCGGCGATCGGCACGATGGTTTTGGTTTCCGGCTCGATCGGCACCATCTTGTATTCCTGACCGTGAAGGTTCTTCAGGTAGACCTCCATCTGGCGGAACGAGATGTTGATGTGCTGCTTCTTGAACTCGCGGTTGATGAAGCGGTTGACCTCATCGAGCACCGGGTTACGGTCACCGAGGTCGCGCACGTGCATGCGCAACTCGTGGTCGAGGGTGCTTTCGCCGAAGTTGAGGAAGTACACGTGCGGCTCGGGTTCCTTGAGCACGCGCGGGTTCTCGCGGGCAGCCTTGAGCAGCAGTTCCTTGACCAGATCCAGATCGGAGCCGTAATCGACGCCGAGTTTCAATGTGACGCGGGTGATGGTGTCGGTCAGCGACCAGTTGATCAGTTGCCCGGTGATGAACGTCTTGTTCGGGACAATGATGTCCTTGCGGTCGAAGTCGGTGATGGTCGTGGCGCGGATGCGGATCTTGCTCACCGTGCCCGACAGGTTGCCGATGGTGATGGTGTCACCGATCCGTACCGGGCGTTCGAAGAGGATCATGATGCCGGAGATGAAGTTGGCGAAGATCTCCTGCATGCCGAAACCGAGGCCGACCGACAGCGCCGCCACCAGCCATTGCAACTTGTCCCAACTCACGCCGAGGGTCGACAGGGTCGAGACGAAGCCGACGCCAGCGATCACGTACGACAACAACGTGGTGGTCGCGTAGGCACTGCCCTGAGCCAGATTGAGCTTGGACAGCACAAACACTTCGAGCAAGCCGGGCAAGTTGCGCGCGAGGGCAAAGGTGATGCCGATGATGATCAGCGCGCCGAGCATGTCGCCGATGCTGATCGGCACCATGCTCATGTTGGCGCCGGTGCCGCTGGTGTATTCGTAGAGGGTGATGTTGTCGAGGTACGAGAACACCGAAATCAGGTCCGACCAGACCCAGTACAGCGCGGCGATGAAGCCGCCGAGCAGGGCCAGGCGGATCAGGCGCAGGGACTGTTCGTTGACCTTTTCGATGTCCAGCGTCGGCTCTTCGATTACCGCTTCGCCATCGCCGGCTTCTTTCGCTGCCTGACGTTTGGCCAAGGCACGCTGATAGGCCAGACGCCGTGCGGCAACGCTCAGACCACGGACGAACGTGGCTTCGATCACCAGCCAGAACATCAGCAGGTACAGGGTGTTGATCAGTCGGTCGCTGAGTTTCAGCGCGGTGTAGTAGTAGCCGAAGCACACCGCCACGAACAACGCGATCGGCAGCAGGGTGAACATCACGCCGACGGCTTTGCGGAACAGCGAAGTGTTCTCGTGGGCCGGGCTGCTGATCAGCAAACGGCTGAGCAGCCATGCCATCAGGGCGTAGCAGGTCAACACCACCGGCATGCCGAGCACATCATCGGCCAGGGCCGCCGGTTGCAGTTCGGCGACGGCAACAATGGTCACCAGCGCCATGACCACCAGACCCAGTCGACGAATCCAGCCTTGCAGGAATTCGACCTGAGGCTTTTCCCAACGGAAGTGCAGTTCCGCCACGCCGCCCGGCGCCAGAATCCGGTAAGCGGTGTAGAACACCAGCCACGCCTGACCCATTTGCAGCAAAGCCGCGCCCATGTTGGCGTTCTGCCCGCGAGCGTCAATCTGCAACGCCAGACCACACAAGGCCAAGCCCAACGCGACCGGCATCGCCAACAGAATATTGATCAGAATCGCCTGCGGCGTGTGCCACTGGCTGTCACGTTTGAAGTGACCGATGTCCTGGTGAACCTTGTTCAGCCGCGCGTACAGATTCTTGCGCCGCCACAGCAGTGCACCGATCAGCAGCGCCAGCGGCAGGAACAGCAACGGACGCTGGGTCAGGCCGTCGGTCAGTTCGCTCAGACTCGAGGCCCACGGCAGGGTGTCGACCTGGCGTTTCAGGCGCTCCGGCACCGCGCGCATCCATTCCAGATCCAGCGGCTTGTTGCTTGGAATCCAGAACATCTGCTCATCGAGCGTCGCACGCAGCCCCTGCGCGGTGCTCAGCAGTTGTTTCTGATTGAGTTGCAGGGTGATCGACTCGTTGAGCATGGCGCTCAGTTCGCGATTCAGTCGCTCTAGGAGGTCGGCGCGGGTGTTGGCCAGATCCAGCAGGTTTTTGCGCAATTGCGGGGTGACCTGCTCCGGCGGCTGCGTGGATAGCAGGTTGTCGACATAGGCGGCCGGATTGCTCAGTTGCTCACGCTGCTGGCTGACGTCGAATTGCCACAAGCGAATGTCGGCGATCTGATCGGCCAGGTCGCGGTCGACCTTGAGCCGCGGCAGGGCTTGTTTCTGTTTATAGAGAATCTTCGACAGCAGCAGGCTGCCCTTGAGCACGCTGATCTGCTCGTCCAGCGCTGAATCGCTTTGGGTCAGGCTGTCGAGTTGCTGTTTGGTCTGCAGGTTCTGCTGGGTGACTTCGTTGAGGCGGTCAGTGCTTTTCAGCAGGTAGTCGGAGAGCTTGAGGTTGGCCGTGCTTTCGATGGCCAGCAGACTGCTGCTACCGGCCTTCTGCGCTTCGATCGACTGCTGGGTAACGGTTTCCTGCGACTGCGCCAGACGCTTCTGGTTGATCAGGGTTTGCAGTTCCTGAATCTCGCGGTCGAGGCGATCGGACTTCTCCGAGAGCAAGTCATGCTGGGCATTGCCCAAGTCTTGCAATTGGCTGTTGCCGGCCAGCTCCTGACGGCGCAACGGGATCAGCGCATTCAGCGCCGCCAATTCGGCGTTCAACTGATCGCGCTGCTCGGCGGTGACGGTTTTGCCCGCGTCCTTGCCGGACTTGAGGGTGTTGTTGATCTGCTGGATGCGCGTCTGGCTGGCGGAAATCTCTGCCTGAGCACGTTCGGGGCGAGTCTGCGCGGTGATGATCAGACTGTTGGCTTCGGCCAGCGCTTTTTGCAGATCACTTTGCTGGGTCGAGCGATCGGTGAGGATCTGCTCCAGCTGTTGGATCGACTCTTTGGGAAAACGCTGTGCCACCGGCACCACGGCCGTAGCCTTGAGGCGCGTCAGTTCACGGGTGCTTTCAATCGTCTGCTTGGGCGCGGTCGCCAATTGCTGCTTGAGATCGATCAGCTTTTGCTCGTAATCACGCTGATTGTTCAGCTGATTGAGCGTGTTCTGCAGGACGGTCTGCAGGGTCTTCTTATCGGCATCCGGCAGTTTGCTGTCGGCGAGCTTGTCGAGGCTGGCCTGCACGGCGTCGCTGGACGGTGGTTCGGCGGCATATAGCGGGCCGACAGTAAGACTCAGGCCCAGCAGGGCCGCGGCGAAAAAGGAGCGCAGGGTAGGCATAGAGACCGGTCAAGCAAGTGAGAGTGGACGCAGTTTAGAGGAAGAGCCCGGGGCCCGGGCGACTTCCTTCGGGGAATCTGACGCCCACTTTGCCGATCTTGTTCCCGTCCATGACCGCAACCGTCCAGTGGGTGTTGTTCCACTCCACCTGGTCACCGACGATGGGCGCACCGCCGACTTTCTGAGCAATGAAGGCGCCCAGGGTCATGTCCGGATCGATGCCCTCGGCCGGCAACCCGTAGAGCGCTGCAACCGCTTTAAGCTGGGCGTCTCCTTCAAGCACGAAATCACCGAAGAAGCGCAGATCGAGGCCGCGTTGCGGTGCCTGGCTGAACAGTTTTCCGAGGGCGCCGAGGTTGTGTTCATGGCCGATAACACACAGCAAATCATCGACTTCCAGCACCGTACTACCCGACGGATGGAGCAGTTGCTGGCCACGAAACAGTGCCGCGATACGTGTGCCTTCGGGCATTTTCAGTTCACGCAGGGGCGAACCGATGCACCACTTCTCCGCGCCGAGCTTGTAAACGAACAGCTCCCACTCGCTGGTGACGTGGACTTCCAGTGCCGCCCGGGAAATCGGCGCGGGCTCTGGCGGCACCGTTACTTTCAGCAGTTTGGCGACCCACGGCAGGCTCGTGCCCTGCACCAGCAGCGACACCAGCACGATAAAGAACGCGAGGTTGAAGTACAGCTGCGCATTCGGCAGCCCGGCCATCAGCGGGAACACCGCAAGAATGATCGGTACCGCACCGCGCAGGCCAACCCAGGAAATAAAAGCTTTTTCGCGCCCGTGGAACGCCTTGAACGGCAGCAGGCCGACCATCACCGACAGTGGCCGCGCGAACAGAATCATCCACAGCGCCAGACCGAGAGCGGGCAGGGCGATTGGTAGCAAATCATGCGGCGTGACCAGCAATCCCAGCACGAGGAACATGCCGATCTGCGCCAGCCACGCCATGCCGTCGAGCATGTGCAGAATGCCGTGACGGCTGCGCACCGGGCGGTTGCCGATCACCAGACCGCACAGATAAACGGCGAGGAAGCCGCTGCCATGCAGGGCGTTGGTCAGGGCGAATACCACCAGACCGCCGGCAATCACCAGAATCGGATACAGGCCGGCTGCCAGATTGATCCGGTTGACCAGTTGCAACATCAGCCAGCCGCCGCCGAGACCGATCACGCCGCCGATGCCGAACTCGCGGATCAGGTGGGTCAGCAGGCTCCAGTGCAGGCCGGTCTGGCCGCTGGCGAGCATGTCGATCAGGGTCACGGTGAGAAACACCGCCATCGGGTCGTTGCTGCCGGATTCGATTTCCAGGGTGGCGGTGACCCGTTCGTTCAGGCCTTTGCCGCCGAGCAGCGAGAACACTGCTGCGGCGTCGGTTGAGCCAACGATGGCGCCGATCAGCAGGCCCTGAATCAGATTGAGGTCGAACAGCCAGGCGGCGGCCATGCCGGTCAGCCCGGTGGTGATCAACACCCCGACCGTGGCCAACGATAGCGCTGGCCATAGCGCCACGCGGAAACTGGATACCCGTGTGCGCAAGCCACCGTCGAGGAGAATCACTGCGAGTGCGAGGTTGCCGACCAGATAGGCCGTCGGGTAGTTATCGAAAATGATCCCGCCGCCATCGACCCCGGCGGCCATGCCGACAGCGAGGATGATGACCAGAATCGGGATGCCCAGACGGGAAGAAAGAGAACTGACGAGAATGCTTGCGCCTACCAGCAACGCGCCGATCAAGAACAGGCTGTTGATGGTCGTCGCATTCAAAGGCAGTACTCCAGAAGCGTAAAGACGGGCACAAACTGACCATGCAGTCTGCGTGCCAGCGATTCTAACCTGTTGAAATGTGATGCTGTCAAAAAGCTTTTTCAGCGGAGCATCAGGTTTTGTGCTCGGCGGGCGATTGCTGCCCTCACCCTAACCCTCTCCCGGGGGGAGAGGGGACTGACTGAGGTGTTTGTGCGAGATACGCCGACCTGAAAGTCCGGAGTCGAACTCAGACTTTGAAAAGCATGAAAATCTGCCCCCTTCCCCCCTCTCCCGGGGTGAGAGGGAACTGATCGAGGTGTTTGTGCAAGGTACATCGACCTGAAAAGCCTGAGTCGAACTCAGGTTTTGAAAAACACGAAGATCTGCTCCCTTCCCCCTCGCCCCCTTGGGGGCGGTCCGACGTTTCGGGAGGGTTGGGGTGAGGGGGTAGCCTTTGATCTTAGAGGCTGAACCGCCCAACCATGTTGTTCAGGTCCAGCGCCAGACGCGACAGCTCATTGCTCGCCGCACTGGTCTGATTCGCGCCAGTCGCCGATTGCACCGACAGATCACGGATGTTCACCAGATTGCGATCCACTTCCCGCGCCACCTGCGCCTGTTCTTCGGCGGCGCTGGCGATCACCAGGTTGCGCTCGTTGATCTCGACGATGGCGGTGTTGATGGTGTCCAGCGACATACCCGCACCACGGGCGATGTTCAGGGTCGACTCGGCACGTTCGGTGCTGTTGCGCATCGAATCCACGGCGTGTTCGGTACCGCTCTGAATGCTGCCGATCATCCGCTCGATTTCGCTGGTCGACTGCTGCGTGCGGTGCGCCAGTGCTCGTACTTCATCCGCCACCACAGCAAAACCACGACCGGCTTCACCGGCCCGCGCCGCTTCAATCGCTGCGTTCAGTGCCAGCAGGTTGGTCTGATCGGCCAGACCACGAATCACATCCAGCACTTTGCCGATGTCGCGGGATTCATTGGCCAGATCGCCGATCAGGCTGGCGGTGCTCTGTACATCGGCGCTCATGCGTTCGATGGCGCTGACGGTTTCCTGGACCAGATCACGACCGTCGCCGGCCGAGGTGGTGGCGTTTTTCGACGCTTCCGAAGTGCTCACCGCGTTGCGTGCGACCTCTTCCACAGCACTGGTCATCTCGTTGACTGCCGTGGCCGCCTGTTCGATTTCATTGTTCTGCTGAGTCAGGCCGCGCGCGCTTTCGTCGGTGACGCTGTTCAACTCTTCAGCCGCCGAAGCCAACTGAGTGGCCGAACCGGAAATGCGCTGCAGGGTGTCACGCAGCTTCGATTGCATCTTCGCCATGGCTGCGAGCAGGCGACCGGCCTCGTCTTCACCGTCAACGTGGATCGGCTGGGTCAGATTGCCTTCGGCGATGGTTTCCGCAGCGTCCAGTGCTTTGGAAATGGGCTTGGTGATGCTCACGGTCAGCAGCCAGGCGAACAGCAGGGTCAAGCCGCTGGCGATCACCAGCAAGGTGACCACCAGATCGAACGACATCGAATACTGATCTTTGGCGCCTTGATCGGTGTCGGCGATTTGCTGGGTGTTTATCTCCAGCAAGCGCGCGAGGGCGGTGTTTACCGCTTCAGAGTTGTTCAGCAGATCGCTGTTGAGCATTTGCCGCAACTCGTCGACCTGATTGTTGCGCGACAGGGTTTTCATGCGTTCTTCGAGCTGACGGTACTGCGCCAGCAGTTGCACGTACTGTTCGTACGCCGTACGTTCGTCTGGGCTGGAAATCAGCGGCTCATAGGCACGCTGCGCCTCGGTGATCTGGCGGTTACGCATATCGAACAACTCGATGGTTTTTTGCTGCACATCGGGTTCGCGGTTGATCAGCAGCCGGTACGACAGCACCCGCAGGCGCAGGGTCAGTTGGGTGAACTCATCGAGGGCCTTGATGGAAGGCACACTGGCCGTGGCGATATCTTCGCCTGCTGCGCGGATTTTACTCATCTGATTAAGCGCAAACACGCCGAGAATCAGCATCAGGCCGCCGATCAGGGCGAAACCGGTAAACGCCCGTGGGGCGATATTCATATTGCGGAGGGACATGGGCGGATACCAAGAGAGGGCCGCTTCCATGCGGGCTGAGACTGCTGTATGGATGACTTATCGGTCATACGACTAAAGTCTTGAGGCACTGTGCGTATTTGTCGCAGAAGGGCTTGGGCGACGAAGTGCAGGAACCAGATCGGCAGATCACAGTCTTTAAAACTCGCAGGAACGGTCCGCCACCAGGAAAATCAAGGCCTTGCGCCGGTTTAACCCTGGCATCCGTGGTGACTTTTCTTTATCGTACGCGCCCTTTGAAAAACGCTTGGAAGATCAAAATGTTGGAAGCATCCCTCAGCCAATTGGAACAGCTCGTCAGCGACCTGGTGCAACAGAACCAGACCCTCGCGCAAACCAACCAGACCCTGTCCACGGAACTGGCCCAGGCCAAGGATGAAAACGAAAGCCTGCAACTGAACCTGATGGAACAGGAAGAAAAGCACGGCGCCACCGCCGCCCGCATTCAAGCACTGGTTGATCGCGTCAACGCAGGTCCGGTCAGCGCATGAACCACCACACAGCAGGGGTAAAAGTCGTCTCCATTCTCGGGGAGGACTATTCGATCAAGGCACCGGCCGGGGAAGAACAGACCCTGCTGGACGCAGCCCTGATGCTCAAGGCAGCGCTGGATGACACCAAGCGCAAATACCCGACATTGATCGGTGACCGCTTGCTGGTTCTGGCGGCGATGAATCTGTGCTCGCAGCAGATTGAAATGAAGAAGCAGCACCAGGAAGAACTCGACCGTTACCAAGAGCAAGTCAGCGCCACGGTCGACACCATCGCCAAGACCATCAATCAGGGCTGATCGGGTTGCGCACAACCAAAGAATAGATTGTCGATCGGGTTGTATACAATCGGCACGGCTGTTGCATTGTTTCGGCCACTTATTCTTTGGGGGTGCTCCATGCAGTTGTGGCGACGCAGTATTCAATGGCAGCTGATTCTCAGCATGGGCACCGCCCTGCTGGTCAGCATCCTGATCGTGGTTGGCATTTATACCCTGGTGGTCAACCGCCTCGCCCAGAGCTATCTGGTCGAACAAGCCCTGCCGTCGAGCATCGAAGCGACGCGCAACGATATCGAACGGATCCTCGTGCAACCGCTGACAGCGGCCAAAGATATCGCCAGTAATACGATGGTCCGCGACTGGCTCGCCTCGGGCGAAGACAGCAGCAAAACGGCTGGCTTCGCGCAGTATCTGGAAGGCATCCGCGCCGAACATAAAGCCTTCACCGCTTTGATAATCGGCACCGAATCCAATCATTACATCACCGAAAAAGGCCTGGACCGCACCCTCAGTCGCACCAAACCGGCCGACGCGTGGTTCTATTCCTTCCTCGACAGCAATCAGCCGCGCACTCTGAATATCGACAATGACGGGGCGACCGGAGAACTGGCGCTGTTCATCGATCTGAAGGTCGAGCAGGCCGGCAAAGTGGTCGGTGTGGCCGGGCTCGGACTGAGCATGAAAGAGCTGTCGGAACTGATTCACAACTTCAGCTTTGGTGAGCGTGGCAAGGTCTATCTCGTGCGTTCCGACGGTTTGATTCAAGTGCACCCGGAGGCGCAGTTCAGCGGTAAACGCACCTTGAGCGAGCAGATTGGCGCCAATGCAGCGCAGGCCGTCATGGGCCAGCTCTCTACCTCAAAGGCTGCCGCCGTCAGCAGCAGCTTCCAACGGGATGGCGAAGACTTCCTCGCCTTCAGCCTGCCGTTGCGTGGTCTAGGCTGGACCCTCGTGGCCGAAGTGCCGCAATCGCAGATCTACGCCGAGGCGCGCAAAGCCATGTGGATGAGCGGCGGTATCGGTCTGGCCGTGGCGCTGGTGTGCCTCGCTTTGGTGGTGTGGCTGGCGCAAGGGCTGGTGCGGCCGATTCGTCAGGTAACAGCGGCGCTGGTAGCGATTGGTAGCGGCGGTGGAGATTTGACCCACCGGTTAGATTCCAGCCGTGCCGATGAACTGGGCGACCTCGCTCGCGGCTTCAATCGTTTTCTCGATAGCCAGCGCGGGATGATCGGCGAAGTGCTGACCACCAGCGAACGTCTGCGCACGGCCGTGGGGCAAGTGGCTAAGGTAGTGGAGAACACCGCTGAACGTTCCGGCCGTCAGCAGGAAATGACCGACATGGTTGCCACCGCCGTTCATGAAATGGGTCTCACCGTGCAGGAGATTGCGCAGAACGCTGGTAATGCGGCGCTCGCCTCGCAGACCGCGCGGGATGAAGCGATGCAGGCGCGGGAAGTGGTTGGCGGCTCGATCAAGCATATTGAAAGCATGTCCGATGAGATTGGTGTGGCGGCGGGCGCGGTCGGCGAGCTGGCGCATCAAGTCGCGTCGATTGATTCGGTGCTGGCGGTGATTCGCGGGGTGTCCGAGCAGACCAATCTGTTGGCGCTCAATGCCGCCATTGAAGCGGCGCGAGCCGGGGATATGGGGCGAGGTTTTGCCGTTGTCGCCGATGAAGTGCGGACGTTGGCGCGACGCACGCAGGCGTCCACCGACGAAATTCAGCAGATGATCGGCAGCCTCAAGCAAGGCGCGGAAAATGCCGTGTCGTCGATGCGTACCGGCCAGGCCGCGACCGGCACCGGGGTTGAGTCGAGCCAGCGCACCGGGGCGTCGTTGACCGCGATTACGGGGCAGGTCGAGCGCATCAGTGACATGAACCATCAGGTGGCGACGGCGACGGAAGAGCAGTCGGCGGTGACGGAAGAGATCAACCGTAACGTGCAGGGGATTTCTGATCTGGCGCGGGCGACGGCGGGGGAGGTTCGGGCCTGTCGTGAGGATTGTCAGATGTTGCAGAAGCTGGCGGATGATCTGGCGCGGCAGATGGGTGGGTTCAAGTTGAGTTGAGTGTTGAGCCAGAAAAGCCCCTCACCCTAGCCCTCTCCCAGAGGGAGAGGGGACTGACCGAGGTGTCTTTCGCTATACATCGACCTGAAAATGCCAGTCGATTATGGATTCGGTGAACCTCTTTCAGGTCGATGAAGTATTCAAGCATCCCCCGTTCGGCCCCCTCTCCCTCCGGGAGAGGGCTGGGGTGAGGGTCGGCTTTCAGAACCAGGCATCCTGCATCGCCAGGCACGTATCGTCCCGCGCCTCCAGCAACGCCAGTTCATGGTGGCACCCCGGCACTTCCCACGTCAGGAAATACCGCGCCGCCTGCAGCTTGCCCTTATAGAAGTCAGCATCCACCAAATTGCCCTTGGCCAACCCTTCCTCGGCACGAATCGCCTGCTCCAGCCAGCGCCAGCCAATCACTGTGTGCCCGAACACCTTCAGGTACAGCGCTGAGTTCGCCAGGCTGCTGTTGATCTTGCCCTGTGCCAGATCGGTCAACAAACCGATGGTCACCGTTTGCAGACGTGCCACCAGTTTCTCTAAAGGCTCACGCAATGCGGTCAGTGATTCATACGCCGTCGCGCGTTCAGCGGTGTTGGCGATCAGACGAATCAGTTGCTTGAGCCCCGCGCCACCGTTCTGCGCCAGTTTGCGCCCGAGCAAGTCCAGCGACTGAATGCCATGGGTGCCTTCATGAATCGGGTTCAAGCGGTTATCGCGGTAGTACTGTTCAACCGGGTATTCGCGGGTGTAGCCGTGACCGCCAAGAATCTGGATCGCCAGTTCGTTGGCCTTGAGGCAGAACTCCGATGGCCAGGATTTGACGATCGGGGTCAGCAAATCCAATAGCTCATGCGCCTGTTTGCGCTCGGCTTCGGACTCAAGCGTGGTGGTGTCATCGAACAACCGTGCGGCGTACAGGCCGAGGTCAAATGCACCTTCGACGTAGGATTTTTGCGTCAACAGCATACGTCTGACATCCGCGTGCTGAATGATCGCCACTGGCGCCGTGGTCGGATCCTTGCTGTCCGGCACCCGCCCTTGTGGACGCTCGCGAGCATACTCCAGCGAATACAGATAACCGGCATAACCGAGCATCACTGCACCCATGCCAACGCCGATCCGCGCTTCGTTCATCATCTGGAACATGTAGCTCAAACCGCGATGCGGCTCGCCCACCAGATAGCCGACGCACTCACCGTTATCGCCGAAGTTCAGCGCTGTGGAGGTGGTACCGCGCCAGCCCATCTTGTGGAACAGCCCGGCCAGCAGCACGTCATTGCGCTGGCCGAGGCTGCCGTCATCGTTGACCAGAAACTTTGGCACGATAAACAGCGAGATACCTTTAACGCCCGCAGGCGCGTCCGGCAATTTGGCCAGAACCATGTGCACGATGTTTTCCGAGAGCGGGTGATCGCCGCCGGAAATGAAAATCTTGTTGCCCTTCAGGCGATAAGTGCCGTCGGACACCGGCTCGGCGCGCGTACGAATATCCGACAGTGACGAACCGGCATGCGGCTCGGTCAGGGCCATGGTGCCGAAGAAGCGCCCGTCGATCATGGGCTGCAGGAAGCGCTGTTTTTGCTCGTCGGTGCCGAAGCTCTCGATCAGGTTCGCCGCGCCCATGGTCAGGAACGGGTAGGACGTCGAAGCGGCGTTGGCTGACTGGAAATGTGCGAAACAGGCTTGCGACAGCAGTGTAGGAAGTTGCATGCCGCCGGCGTCGAAACTTCTCGCGGCGTTGAGAAAACCGGCCTCGAGGAAGGCATCCACCGCCGGTTTCACTTCCGGAATCAGAATCGCCTTGCCGTCTTCATAGCGCGGTTCGTTCTCGTCGCCCTTGCGGTTGTGCGGTGCAAAGTACTTCTCGGCGATGTTGCGCGCGGTGCCGATGGCGGCGTCGAAGGTCTCGCGGTTGTGCTCGGCAAAGCGCTCACGCCGGGTCAGGCCCTCGGCATCGAGGACTTCATACAGCTCGAAAGCCAGATTGCGGGAACTGAGCAGCGTCTCGGACATGGCGGCCTACCTGAAATTGGGGTTGGGCCGAGTCTAAGGCGGGGGAATAGAGGCTGGATAGGATGATTGATGAGAGTGATGCAGAGGTGAGGGCGACACTAATCAAATGTAGGAGTGAGCCTGCTCGCGATAGCGGTCTGTCAGACACATTTATTCTAACTGACAGACCGCTATCGCGAGCAGGCTCACTCCTACAGGGGTTTACATTCCAGGCGACCATTGCGGTCGCCTGGATTTACAGCGGTTTAGCCGATTGTCATCAAGCTGGCATTACCACCCGCCGCCGCAGTGTTAACGCTCAACGCCCGCTCAATCACCAGACGCTCCAGTGCAATATTGGTCTCGCCCTGGGACAAGCCCTGAACCCCAACAATCGCGCCGGCACGCTTGGCAATCTGCTGGCAGACGCCGCGCAACTGGTCGGAATGGCCGTGATGCAGAACCGCATCGAACACCACCTCATCCTTGTTCCAGTCAGCAACCAGCTTGATCCGCGCCTGAATCTCCTTCGGCAGGCGTGCGAACAAGGCCTTGCTGATGTCGGACTCCGGCCATACTGCCGAACCGCCTACGGCCAATACCGCGGCCAGTTGCGTCAGCAGATCACCTTCAACCTCCGCCAGGCACAGCACGTGCTCACGCGGCAGGATCGCGTAACTGTTCTTCTCACCGGTCGGGCCGGCCAGCGTACGGGTAATGCCGCTCTGCGATTGCGCAGCGTACTGCACGCACAGAGTGCTCAGGTCGGCGTACTTGTTGCTTTCAGCCCAGGCTTTCAGCGCGTTCAACGGTTTGCTCATGGCATCGCGCAGGCGAACGTCCGGGGCGACAACAGCATCACCGCGAGCGAAGGATTGTTCGATGGCGTCGGTAGGCCGCGTCGACAGCAAGCGGTACAGGTACAGCGGGCCACCGGCTTTCGGGCCAGTACCCGACAGGCCTTCGCCGCCGAATGGCTGTACGCCGACCACGGCACCGACGATGTTGCGGTTAACGTAGACGTTACCGGCGTTGACGTTGTCGATCACCTTGGCGATGGTCTCGTCGATCCGGGTGTGCACGCCCAGCGTCAGGCCGTAGCCGGAAGCGTTGATCTGGCCGATCAGTTGATCGATCTCTTTGCGCTTGTAGCGCACCACGTGCAGCACCGGACCGAAGATCTCGCGTTGCAGCTCGTCAAAGCTTTCCAGTTCGATCAGGGTCGGCATGACGAAGGTGCCGCGTTTGACTTCTTCAGTGTCGGCAATCGCCACTTGGTACACGTTGCGACCTTTGTCGCGCATGCCCTGGATGTGCTTGTCGATGCCAGCCTTGGCGTCGGCGTCGATCACCGGGCCGATGTCCACGGACAGGCGCTCAGGGTTGCCGAGACGGCTTTCAGCCATGGCACCTTTGAGCATTTCGATGACGCGATCGGCGGAATCTTCCTGCAGGCACAGTACGCGCAGCGCCGAGCAACGCTGACCAGCGCTGTCGAAGGCCGAGGAAACGACGTCGATCACCACTTGCTCGGTCAGAGCCGACGAATCGACGATCATCGCGTTCTGGCCACCGGTTTCGGCGATCAGCGGAATCGGACGGCCCTGGTTGTCGAGACGGCCGGCGATGTTGCGTTGCAGCAGACGCGCGACCTCAGTGGAACCGGTGAACATCACGCCCTTGACGCGCTCGTCACCCACCAGACCGGCACCAACGGTTTCACCGCGACCCGGCAGCAATTGCAGCACGCCTTCCGGAATCCCGGCTTCGAGCATCAAGCGCACGGCCTGAGCGGCAACCAGCGGAGTCTGCTCGGCCGGTTTGGCCAGTACCGGGTTACCGGCAGCCAATGCAGCAGCCACTTGGCCGCTGAAGATTGCCAGCGGGAAGTTCCACGGGCTGATGCATACGACTGGGCCCAATGGGCGGTGGGCGTCGTTGCTGAAATCGTTGCGAGCCTGCACTGCGTAATAACGCAGGAAGTCGACGGCTTCGCGGACTTCGGCGATGGCGTTGGCGTAGGTCTTGCCGGCTTCACGAGCGAGCAGGCCCATCAGCGGCTGGATCTCGCCTTCCATCAAGTCAGCGGCACGTTCCAGAATCGCTGCACGTTCGGCGGGCGGGGTGGCCTGCCAGATCGGCGCAGCGTTCAGCGCGCATTGAATGGCGTTGTCGACGTCTTCAACCGTGGCTTCTTGAACGTGACCCACCACATCGCGGTGATCCGCCGGGTTCAGCACCGCTGCCGGGGTTTCAGTGCTCGACGCGCAACCGAGCATCGGCGCAGCTTTCCAGTCGGTGTGGGCAGTGGCGAGCAAAGCGCAGGACAGCGAAGCCAGGCGATGTTCGTTGGCCATGTCGATGCCGCTGGAGTTGGCGCGTTCGGCACCGTACAGATCACGCGGCAGCGGGATGCGCGGGTGCGGCAGGCCGAATCCACCTTCCACGGTCGCCATCTGCTCGATCTGCGCCACCGGATCGGCCACCAGCTCCTGAATCGAGATCGACTGGTCGGCGATGCGGTTGACGAACGAAGTGTTCGCGCCGTTTTCCAGCAAGCGACGTACGAGGTACGCCAGCAGCGTCTCGTGGGTACCGACCGGCGCGTACACGCGGCACGGACGGTTCAGCTTGCCTTCGGAAACTTTGCCTACAACCTGCTCGTAGAGCGGTTCGCCCATGCCGTGCAGACACTGGAATTCGTACTGGCCCGGGTAATAGTTCTGACCGGCAATGTGGTAAATCGCCGACAGGGTGTGGGCGTTGTGCGTGGCGAACTGCGGATAGATGACTTCCGGCACCGACAGCAGTTTGCGTGCGCAAGCGATGTAGGAAACGTCGGTGTACACCTTGCGGGTATAGACCGGATAGCCTTCCAGGCCTTCGACCTGGGCGCGCTTGATTTCGCTGTCCCAGTAGGCGCCTTTAACCAGACGGATCATCAGGCGATGACGGCTGCGGCGAGCCAGATCGATCACGTAGTCGATCACGTACGGGCAACGCTTCTGGTAAGCCTGGATGACGAAACCGATGCCGTTCCAGCCGGTCAGCTGCGGCTCGAAGCACAGGCGCTCAAGCAGATCCAGCGACAGTTCGAGACGGTCGGCTTCTTCGGCGTCGATGTTCAGACCGATGTCGTATTGCTTGGCCAGCAGGGTCAGCGACAGCAGGCGCGGGTACAACTCGTCCATCACACGCTCGTACTGCGCACGGCTGTAACGCGGGTGCAGTGCCGACAACTTGATGGAAATGCCCGGGCCTTCATAAATCCCACGGCCGTGGGACGCTTTGCCGATCGAGTGAATGGCTTGTTCGTACGACGCCAGGTACTTCTGCGCATCGTGTTCGGTCAGTGCCGCTTCACCGAGCATGTCGTAGGAATAACGGAAGCCCTTGGCTTCGAACTTGCTCGCGTTGGCCAAGGCTTCGGCGATGGTTTCGCCGGTGACGAACTGTTCGCCCATCAGGCGCATGGCCATGTCGACGCCCTTGCGGATCATCGGCTCGCCGCTCTTGCCGATGATGCGGCTCAGCGAAGAGGTCAGGCCAGCTTCGTTGTGCGTCGAGACCAGTTTGCCGGTCAGCAGCAGGCCCCAAGTGGCCGCGTTGACGAACAGCGAAGGGCTGTTGCCCAAATGCGGATGCCAGTTGCCAGTGCTGATCTTGTCGCGGATCAGTGCGTCGCGAGTACCTTTGTCCGGGATGCGCAGCAGCGCTTCGGCCAGGCACATCAGCGCCACGCCTTCCTGGGACGACAGGGAAAATTCCTGCAGCAGGCCTTGAACAATGCCTGCACGACCGCCGGCACTTTTCTGGTTACGCAGTTTTTCCGCAATGGAGGCGGCGAGTTTGTTGGTGGCTTCAGCCATGGCGACCGGCAGGCGCGCCTGCTCGATCAGCATCGGTACCACTTCCGGCTCAGGGCGACGGTAAGCGGCGGTGATCGAAGCGCGCAGTACGGACTGCGGCAGGATGCTTTCAGCAAATTCGAGGAAGCATTGGTGGGCGTGATCGGTGTGGACTTCGCCCGCCTCATCGGCGTCCTTGGCGGTCAAACCGTTCAGCTCGGTCAGGGTTGCACCACCCTCGAGTTTTTCCAGGTAATTGAAAATTGCCTGCTTGATCAGCCAGTGCGGTGTGCGATCAATCGAGGTCGCGGCCGCCTTCAGGCGCTCGCGGGTCGGGTCATCGAGTTTGACCCCAAGGGTGGTGGTAGCCATATTTTTATCCTCATGGTTGCCACAGTTGCGTGGCATCAGCTGGCGGCAAGATTAGCCGTGCGCCGAAAGAGGTGCAACCGGGTGCAACCCTTTTTTTGTCGGAAAAATAAACGCTTCGTCAGGAATTATTTTCTGGTACGAAAGTGCGGCACTTGCTTGGTGCTTTTACTTCTAGGAAAGAGCGATTACTGCGCTAAAAGGGAGCAAAAACCGCTTGTTTCTCGATATATCCGACTAGGTGCAACTAATTCGCGCGAAACTGGTTGCACCTTTTTTAGTTTGTTGCATAGCATTCGCGCCCTAGGTGCAACCGGGATAACCCGGTGCATCGGCTGGTGGCTTTCCTGGGGAAACATCAGTCCTAAATGCGCGGGATCGCGAATCGTCTGCCAAACGTCATCGTTTGCGCGTGGTTCATCACCGCTGCTACATAAAAACAAAGCCAGGGCGTAACTTAATGAGCGTAAGCAATCCAACACTGATCACGTTCGTGATCTACATCGCAGCAATGGTGCTGATCGGCTTCATGGCCTATCGCTCCACCAATAACCTTTCCGACTATATTCTCGGTGGTCGCAGCCTCGGCAGCGTCGTCACCGCGCTGTCTGCCGGTGCTTCCGACATGAGCGGCTGGTTGTTGATGGGCCTGCCGGGCGCCATCTACATGTCCGGTCTGTCCGAAAGCTGGATCGCCATCGGCCTGATCGTCGGTGCCTACCTGAACTGGCTGTTCGTTGCCGGCCGTCTGCGTGTGCAGACCGAACACAACGGCGATGCCCTGACCCTGCCGGACTACTTCTCCAGCCGTTTCGAAGACAAAAGCGGCCTGCTGCGCATCATTTCGGCGATCGTGATCCTGGTGTTCTTCACCATTTACTGTGCCTCCGGCATCGTGGCTGGCGCCCGTCTGTTTGAAAGCACCTTCGGCATGTCTTACGAGACAGCGTTGTGGGCCGGTGCTGCGGCGACGATTGCCTACACCTTCGTTGGCGGTTTCCTCGCGGTGAGCTGGACTGACACCGTACAAGCCACGCTGATGATTTTCGCGCTGATCCTTACGCCGATCATCGTCCTGCTGGCCACCGGCGGCGTCGACACCACGTTCCTGGCCATCGAAGCCAACGATCCAAGCAACTTCGACATGCTCAAAGGCACGACCTTCATCGGCATCATCTCGCTGATGGGCTGGGGTCTGGGCTACTTCGGTCAGCCGCACATCCTCGCGCGTTTCATGGCGGCGGATTCGGTGAAGTCGATTGCCAACGCCCGTCGCATCTCCATGACCTGGATGATCCTGTGCCTGGGCGGCACCGTGGCCGTGGGTTTCTTCGGTATTGCTTACTTCTCGGCACACCCGGAAGTTGCCGGCCCAGTCACCGAGAACCATGAACGTGTGTTCATCGAACTGGCCAAGATCCTCTTCAATCCATGGATTGCCGGTGTGCTGCTGTCGGCGATTCTCGCCGCTGTAATGAGCACCCTGAGCTGCCAGTTGCTGGTGTGCTCGAGCGCCCTGACCGAAGACTTCTACAAAACCTTCCTGCGTAAATCCGCCTCCCAGGTTGAACTGGTCTGGGTCGGCCGCGCCATGGTGCTGTTGGTTGCGCTGATCGCGATCGCGATGGCAGCCAACCCGGAAAACCGCGTACTGGGTCTGGTGTCCTACGCCTGGGCCGGTTTCGGTGCTGCGTTCGGTCCGGTTGTGCTGATCTCGGTTATCTGGAAAGAAATGACCCGCGACGGCGCACTGGCCGGTATTCTGGTCGGCGCGATCACCGTGGTGGTCTGGAAGCATTTCGAACTGCTGGGTCTGTACGAAATCATTCCGGGCTTCATCTTCGCCAGCCTGGCCATCTTCATCGTCAGCAAGATGGGCGAGCCGACCAAAGGCATGGTGCAGCGCTTCGAAGCGGCGGAAAAAGATTTCCACCTGAACAAGTAATTGTTCTGAGCTGAAGCTCACCTGAAAACGGCCCGTTTCCTACAGGAGGCGGGCCGTTTTTTTGTGCCTGCGATTTCTCTGATTCACCGTGCTCCCCTGTAGGAGTGAGCCTGCTCGCGATAGTGGTGTGTCAGTCGACATCAATGCTGAATGTCAGACCGCTATCGCGAGCAGGCTCACTCCTACAGGGGGTCGGTGGTGGTTTTGGAGGATTTGTCTGTAGTTGAAGGCGCCGCTTTTTGCAGGGGTTTTCGTCAAACAAAGTAGGGCAAATCTGATTTTTCCGTCACCCACTCATCACCCCTTGCCCCTCATGCAGAATCGCCCGCCCTTCATTTTGCAGAGAGACATCGGATGTTCGCGCCTGCCAATCAACCGCGTTTCACGTTGACCCTCGAAGGCGCCCAGCATGACCTCAAGGTCCTTGAGTTCACGGGCAAGGAAGCCATCAGCCAACCGTTTCGCTTCGAGCTGGAACTGGTCAGCGAGCGGCCGGATCTGGACCTTGAAAGCCTGCTGCACTGTCAGGCGTTTCTGCGCCTGGATGCGCAGGGTTCCGGTATCCATGGTCAGATTTATCAGGTCGGGCAGGGCGATTCCGGGAAACGTCTGACGCGCTATCATGTCAGTCTCGTTCCGCGTCTGACGTACCTCGGGCAGCGGATCAATCAGCGGATCTTCCAGCATCTGACGGTTCCGCAGATTGTCGCGCAAGTCCTCAAGGATCATTCGATCTTGCGTGATGCCTTCGAATTTCGCCTCGGCAGCGAATACCCGGTGCGCGAGTATTGCGTGCAATACGCCGAGAGTGATCTGGCCTTCATTCAGCGGTTGTGTGCAGAGGTCGGCATTCACTACCACTTCCAGCACAGTCCCGAAGGCCATCTATTGGTGTTCGGCGACGACCAGACGGTGTTTCCACGTCTGGCTGAGTCGACGCTATATCTGCCGGGCAGCGGCATGGCGGGCGGAGCGCGGGCGATTCAGCGTTTCAACGTGCGGGTGGAAACCCGCACCAGCGTGGTGACCCGGCGCGATTACAATTTCATCAAGCCGCGACTGCAGTTGGAAAGTCGTGTCGACGCTGAGCAGCGCCCGGTGCTGGAGGACTATCACTTCCCTGGCCAATTCAACGATCGTGAAACCGGCAAGCATCACGCTCAGCGGGCACTTGAGCGACATGTCGCCGACTACCGTCAGGCCGAAGGCATCAGCGACGAATCCGCATTGGTTTGCGGACATTTCCTGCAACTGACCGAGCATCCGCGCCATGACTGGAATGACCTGTGGCTGCTGACTGCCGTTGAACACCATGGCCGCCAGCCGCAAGTGCTGGAGGAATCGGTGACCAGCGATGGGGAAGGTTTCCAGGGTTACCGTAATACCTTTCTCGCCACGCCGTGGGACGTGTTCTTTCGCCCGTCGCTGGGGACGGAAAAGCCACGGATGCCCGGTTACCAACCGGCTGTTGTGACCGGGCCGAAAGACACTGAAATCCACTGCGACGAGTACGGCCGGGTCAAGGTGCAGCTCGCATGGGATCGCGACGGAGAATTGAACGAGCATTCCAGTTGCTGGCTGCGCGTTGCCACTAATTGGGCCCACGACCGTTACGGCAGCGTTCTGATTCCGCGAGTCGGCATGGAAGTGCTGGTCGGCTTCATCGATGCCGACGCTGACAAACCCTTGGTCGTGGGCTGCCTGCCCAACGCCGCGACACCGATCCCGCTGGATCTGCCAGCGGACAAGACCCGCAGCATTTTCCGCACTCAGAGCAGCCCCGGCGGTGGCGGCTACAACGAACTGCGCATCGAGGATCGCAAAGGCTCCGAGGAAATCTACCTGCGCGCCCAGCGCAACTGGACGCAGCATGTGTTGAATGATCAACAGGTGCAGGTCGACAACCAGCGCAGCATCGTCGTCACCGGCACCGCCCGCCATGAGTTAAAGGCTGATGAGCAGCGCATCACCCACGGACAGCGGCAGACCGAAGTGAAGCAGGACGACCATCTGAGCGTGATCGGCGACCGGCATATTCGCGTGAGCAATCAGGCGATCAGCGCCAGTGGGCAATTCCACGTCAGCGCCGGTCAGCAAGTGGTCATTGATGGCGGGGCGAGTGCGACGATTCAGGCCGGCGGTCAGTGGATCAACATCGGTCCCGGCGGCATTTTCAGCAGCGTGCCGATTGTCGTGGGCGGCGCACCGATGGCGGCGATGAGTGCCGCACCTGTGGCGCCGGGATTGCCGGAGAAACTCACCGCCGCGCCGACAGCCATGCTGACCGCCGCACAAATCATGAGCCTCAAGGGTGATGCGCCATTCTGCGAAGAGTGTGAGCGTTGCAAGGACGGTCTCTGTGCAGCCTGATTTTCTTTTGCCTGCCGAATGGTTGGCGCGGGAACCGTTGAGTGCATCCGAGCAATTGTTCGTGGTGTTCAGCAATGCCAGCGAGGCGAAGCCGCTTGAGGCCTGGCCAGAAATGGCGAGTCCGATCTGGGCCGAGACGATCTATGCCGAGTGGGATGCGGTGATGCCTTACGTGGGAATTGTCGCCGCTGACAGTGAGTTTCTGCATTGGGTCGCCACTACCGAGTCGCAGGATTGGGGATGGCTGGCGGTGTCTTCGGCAAGCCTTGAAGAGGTGGTGGCGCACTTTCGCAGTCTCACCCAAGTGCTGATGCCGGGCGGCAAAACGGTGTTTTTCCGTTTCTGGGACGGGCGCTTTCTGTTGCCGATTCTTCAGGCCGATAAGGTGGATGCGGCACAACTGTTTCCGCTGATCGGGCGTTGTTTGATCAATGGTCAGGCGCTGGGAATTGGCGGCAGGGCGCAGGTGTCGGGGCGGGCATTTCCGTGGTGGCAGGTGCCGGCTTCGGTGCTGGCGCAGCAGGGCAATGACGTTCGAACGGCCAATGCGTTGCAGTGGTTGAGCGAGGAACATTCGACACTTTTCGAAGCCTTTTCAGAGGCAGTTTTGCGTTGCAAGGTGAGGCGGTTTTTTCAGGTTTCAATGTCGGAAGAATCGTCGCGATCGGCGTTGTTGGCGTTTTTGCTGGCAGAGTCAGAGTGAGTTTTCGGGGCGAAGGTCTCGGACGATTCCTTCAAGTTGCGGCGGTTTTCATGAACGAGTGGGCGGTGGGTTGCTGGGATAGTCTTTTCGTTGTCACTGCGAGAGTGGTGGCAGGGTGAAAGATCTTTTGACTTTGATGGGTGGAATGTACGCATCCTGAGTGTTGATAAAACTGTTGAACGCCTCGGAGTTGTAGACCTTCAGGCAGCCAAAAAACACGACTTTTTCATTCGAGTATTTGCTGTTTGAAGGTGTCTGCTCGTAAGCCGTCAATACGTAGTTTCTGGTTTCTTTATAGGGGTCGTGCAGCACTTGCAGTGTGTCTTCATTTTGCAGGATGGAATGCATGCCTGTGCCCATGAACGAATAGGCATTGGCGGACAGTGCAATGTCTTTTTTCAGCGCGGAGCGTTCGTTGAATGACGCCAGAATGCAGTGGCTCAGGCCATGGTTTTTGAGTGTCTGGCGTGCCTGTTCAATGTGGGTTTCGTCGGCAAGGGCGAGGTATGGGCTAAGCAGGCTGAATAAGCAGATGATCAGATATCGCATGAGCTTTTGACTTCCTGTCGTTCATGGTTAGCCAGTTTAACGCCATAAAAGCAAAGCCCCTCACCCTAGCCCTCTCCCAGAGGGAGAGGGGACTGACCGAGTTGTCTGGGGGATGTACGCCGACCTGCGACTTCAGCGGCGCACTTTGCTTCGCCAGGCTTGAGTTCGCGCTGATCTTTCAGGTCGACATAAGCCGCAAGATCACCACCGTCAGTCCCCTCTCCCTCCGGGAGAGGGTTAGGGTGAGGGCAGGCTTTTGTCCGCTCGGCTGCGAATCCCTGACTTGCCGCGCGGTAAAAGGTAAACTTTGCGCCCTTCGCAGGAGCAGCCATGAATTATCGTCACGCCTTCCATGCCGGCAATCACGCCGATGTGTTCAAACACCTGACCTTGACCCGCCTCATCGCCCTGATGTCGCGCAAGGAGCAGCCGTTTGCCTATCTCGACACACACGCCGGCATCGGTCTGTATGACTTGCAGGGTGATCAGGCCAACCGTACCGGTGAGTACCTGGAAGGTATCGCGCGCTTGTGGGATCAGCCGGATCTGCCGGCGCTGACCGCCGACTACATGAAGGTGCTGCACGAGATGAACCCGGATGGCCAGTTGCGCTATTACCCGGGGTCGCCGGAGCTGGCGCGGCGTCTGACGCGGCCGCAGGATCGGGTGATGCTCAACGAGAAGCACCCGGAAGACGGCGTACTGCTCAAGGACAACATGGCCGGTGATCGTCGGGTCAAGGTTCATCTGGGCGAGGGTTGGCACGTCGCACGGGCGATGTTGCCGGTGCAGGAGAAGCGTGCGGTGATGTTGATTGATCCGCCGTTCGAGCAACTCGACGAGATGCAGCGTTGCGCAGCGTCGTTGAAAGAGGCGATTGGCCGCATGCGTCAAACCGTGGCGGCGATCTGGTATCCGGTGAAGGACCAGCGTGCGTTGCGTCGCTTCTATCAGGATCTGGCCGGTACCGGTGCGCCGAAGTTGCTGCGCGTGGAACTGCTGGTGCACCCGCTGGATACGCCGAATAGCCTGAACGGCTCGGGCATGGCGATTGCCAATCCGCCGTGGGGGCTGGAAGAGGAATTGCGTGAGCTGCTGCCGTGGTTGTCGAAGAAGCTTGGGCAGACCCAGGGCGGGTGGCAGATGGATTGGTTGATTGCCGAGAGCTGATCACTGACTGATCGTTCCCACGCTCCGCGTGGGGACGCAGCCCGGGACGCTCCGCGTCCCAACAGCGGACGCAGAGCGTCCATTGAGGCATTCCCACGCAGAGCGTGGGAACGATCCGTCGACGGGGTCAGTTACCCGCCAGGCTCGGTGGCATGCACACGCCGGTGCCGCCAATCCCGCAGTAACCCTCAGGATTCTTCGCCAGATACTGCTGGTGATACGTCTCGGCGAAGTACACGGTCGGAGCCTGTTCGATCTCGGTGCTGATTTCACCCAGACCTGCTTTCGACAGCTCAGCCTGGTAGGTCGCTTTGCTTTTCAGCGCCGCATCCAGATGCTCAGGCGAGGTCGCGTAGATCACCGAGCGGTACTGCGTGCCGATGTCATTGCCCTGACGCATGCCCTGCGTCGGGTTGTGCAGTTCCCAGAACATCGCCAGCAGCTCTTCGTAGCTGACTTTATCCTTGTCATACACCACCAGCACCACTTCCGCGTGGCCGGTCAGGCCCGAGCAGACTTCTTCGTAAGTCGGGTTCGGCGTGAAACCGCCGGCATAACCGACGACCGTGCTGACCACGCCTTCGCGCTGCCAGAAGCGGCGCTCGGCGCCCCAGAAGCAGCCCAGACCGAAAATCGCAAAGTCGACGTCCTGGAAAAACGGGCCAAGCAGTGGGGTTTCTTCGAAGACGAAGTGCTTTTCAGGCAGGGTCATCGCAGTTTCGCGGCCGGGCAAAGCTTGTTCTTTAGTCGGGAGCACGTTTTTGTTCACCAGAATTTCCGAGCGCAGAACCATGATCGTTCCTCTCAGTCAGGTTGGAGGTAAAAAGTCAGACCGCCAGTGTGCCCAATGATGCCCGACTTCGCACTATCCAAATGTGGGAGCGAGCCTGCTCGCGAAAGCGGTATGTCAGGCAATGTTGATGTCGACTGACTCTCCGTCTTCGCGAGCAGGCTCGCTCCCACAGGGGGAGTGTCTTCTAGAGGAACAGCTTGTGGTGATCAGAGGCAGAGCGGGCCGCGCGGGTAGCGTTTCAGCGCTTGAATGAGTTCTGCGCCCGGGATCGGCCGGTCGAACAGGTAACCCTGGCCGACGTCGCAACGATGCCGACGCAGGAACGCCAGTTGTTCGGCAGTCTCGATGCCTTCCGCCACGACCTTGAGTTTCAGGTTGTGGGCCATGGCAATCACTGCTGAGGTGATTTCCATGTCGTCCTGATTGTCGGGGATTTCGTGGATGAAGCTGCGATCGATCTTGATGATGTCGATCGGGAATTTCTTCAGATAGCTCAGCGACGAGTAACCGGTGCCGAAGTCGTCCATGGCCAGCGTCAGCCCGAGGCGCTTGAGCTGGTCGAGCTGCAAGTGCGTGTCTTCGGTGGCTTCCAGCAGCAGGCCTTCGGTCAGCTCCAGTTCAAGCAGATTGGCCGGCAGCGCTTCTTCCTTGAGAATGTTGGCGATGGAGGCGACCAGATCCGGGTCGGAGAACTGTTTCGGCGACAGGTTGATCGCCACCTGCAGATTGCCCATCCCAGCAGCGGTCAGCGCTTTGCTCATGCGGCAGGCCTGACGGGCGATCCACTTGCCGATCGGAATGATCAGGCCGGTTTCTTCGGCGACGCTGATGAACTGGTCCGGGCGGATCATGCCGCGTTCCGGGTGATTCCAGCGCAGCAGCGCTTCCATGCCGAGCAGACGACCGCTGCGCAGGCACAGCTTGGGCTGATAGAACACGTCCAGCTCGTTCTGGGTCAGGGCGCGACGCAGGTTGTTCTCGACGAACAGTTTGTAACTGGCCTCGGCATTCAGCGCTTCGGTGAAGACTTGCACCTGATGTTTGCCGTTGGCCTTGGCCTTGTGCAGCGCCAGACCGGCGTTACGCATCAGGGTTTGCGGGTCGCGACCGTGCAGCGGCGCGCAGGCCAGGCCGACCGAACCGGTAACGCTGATCAACTGGTTGTCGACGAACATCGGTTTATCCAGCGTCGCCAGCAATTGGTTGGCGATCTGCTGGCCGGTCGCCAGATCGGTATCGTCGAGCAGCACCGCAAACTCGTTACTGGCGAAGCGCGCGAGGCTGCCGCTCGGGCTCAGACTATTGCGCAGACGCCGGGCCAGACTGATCAGCAGCTTGTCGCCGGTCTGGTGACCGAGGCTGTCGTTGATCCGTTTGAAGTTGTCGATGTCCACCAGCAACAGGCTGATCGGGGTATCGCTATCGCGGGCGAAGCGTTCGTCCAGATTGCGGATAAACGCCGGGCGATTGCCGAGGTTGGTCAGGTTGTCGGTGTAGGCCAGACGCTCGATGCGCTGCTGCGCCAGTTTGGTCTGGGTGATGTCTTCGTAGATGCCGATGTAGTGGGTCAGTTCACGGTTGTCGCCGTAGACCTTGGAGATCGACAACTGGCCCCAGTACGGTTCGAGGTTCTTGCGGCGGCTCTTGAATTCGCCCTGCCAACTGTTGCTCTTGGCCAGCGCCGAGGGCGCGTCGAACAACAATTCACTGAGGTTTTCCAGCGCCGGCAGCTCGGACAGGCGCTGGCCGTGGACTTCCTCGGTGGTGTACTGGGTGATCGCGGTAAAACTTGGATTGACGTACTCGACCACGCCGTCGCAATTGACCAGCAAAAACGCGTTGGCGCTTTGCTCGACCGCACGCTGGAACAGGTGCAGGGCGCTGGTGGCGGTGCGGCGGTTGTGGTTGTTGATGACTTGCGCGAACTGGTCGGCCAGTTCCCCGGCAAAGGCGATTTCGTCGGACTGCCAGGCGCGGGTGACGCCGGTCTGCTCCAGACACAGTACGCCGACGACCTGGCCGTCGACGCGGATGCTGGCGTCGAGCATCGCGTTGACGTCGCGCGGGCGCAGGGCCTCGGCCATCTCACGGGTACGCGGGTCACGCATTGCATTGTGCGCGTCGATGGCGCGGCTGCCGTGCAGGGCGTCCATGTAGTCGGGAAAGCCGCTGATGTCGATCACGTCCGGGAGAATGTACTCCTGGGTCGCGCGGTGATACGCGGAGATCGGCACCAGATGCTGGCCTTCGAGGTTCCACAGGCTGGCGCAGTCGATCTCATAGATATCGCAGGCGCAGCGGGTGATCAGTTCGGCGGCTTCTTGCAGCGAGTTGTGCGTGCTGTAGCGCTGGCGCGCGAGCAGCAGAATCAGGTCCTGCTGGGCGCGTACGCGTTCCAGGTGCTGCAGTTGTTCCTGCTGGGCGCGCTGGTTGAGTTCCAGAGCGATCTGCAGGCGGGAGTTCTGGGTTTCGAGGTCAACGGAGGGCAGTGGCGGCGCTTCGTCGAAGACGTGATCGACCGCCAGCAGATAGCCGCGCAGCAGATGACGGTTGTGTTGTTTGTAGGCTTCGCCCAGTTCCAGAATGCTCAGCGCACCGGCCGCGGTGTGCAGGGTGTATCGCACCAGATAATGCGGGCTGGCGGTCAGCTGTTGCTGGATCGCGTCGTGCAGTTGATAACGCGCTTCGGGTTCCATCAGGCTGGCGTAGGGGGAGCCGACCAGCGCGCAAAGCTCGACAGCCGGCTGACCGAACTGGCGTTCACAGTTGGGATCGAGAAACAGCATGGCCCAACTGGCTTCATTCAAGCGCTCGAAACGCAGCATGCCGAGCCGCGAGGGCACAGGCAACTGCGTCACTACCTCGGCCGCCATACGGCTGGCGGCATCGGGTTGGCTCTTCATGAAGGGAACTCGCTTGGAAATATGCTGAACGCGCCGGGCTCGCGCCCTCTTTACTGTTGCCTGCGGCAAGGTTGCATCATTGCGGCACCGACTGACAAGAGAGATGAAGGCCAAGTGCTATAAGAATATGTCGGCTGCACTGAACATTTCTCCAGCGTGCGCTGAAAAGTAATCCAGTTGAATTGAAAGAACGCCGTTCCAGAGCGGTTCGTGCCCCGCAACGGCGTCCTTTGACTGGAAACTCAGCGCAGAGGAATGCTGATCGATTGCATGCGTTTGCCATCGCGGTCGTGGTAATTGACCTGAATCTGCCCGGCCTCGACCACCATGTGGGCGAAATTGTCTTCACTGACCACCGTGCTGGTCAGCTCATGCCGGTAATCGCCCGCCGCCGTGCGCACCAGCGGCTGATTCAGAATGAACGTGGACGCCTTGGCGTAAGGCAGCAGTTTGCTGTTGCACAGCGGCGAGGACACCACGGTGTGGACTTCGAAGTCCGGGTCTTCGCTGTGGGTCAAGCGAGCGGTCAGCGAGCCATGTACGTCTCCGGAGATGAACACGACATTCTTGATGCGTCGGGTGCGGATGGTCTCCAGCAGGCGCAGGCGCTGCTCGGGAAAGGCTTTCCAGGCGTCATCGCCGTGGAGCTTGCGGTCCGGATAGAACATAACGCTGGTGACCACGTACTTGACCCGCGCGGTGCTGTTGCTCAGCCATTTGAGCAGGGCCTGTTCCTGTGCCTCGTCGAGGATGCGTCGATCATCGGCTGACAAGTTGCGGCGGGTACGACTGTCAGTCACAAACCATTCGATATCGCCGTCGCTGAATTGATACCAGTAATGCTCAAGTGTCGAGTGATCTACTTCACCGTTAGTTGTCAGCGGATGTGCCGGACTATGACTGGCCTGATACAGATCATAAGCGGCCATGGCGTTACGGTATAAGTCGTCGTCGGATGTGCTGGCATTGGCGGGCCAGTTATCTTCGATTTCGTGATCGTCGAGAATCATGTAAGTCGAAGTGCCCGACATCAAACGTTGAATATTCGGTTGGGAAAACGCGGCGCGGTACTTGCTGAGGATATCTTTGTATTCGCGATCGGGTGCGAGCAGATTCAAATCGTCGACGTAGATTTGATCGCCGGTCATCATTACTGCGCTGATCGGCGGTTGTATGCCTTCGATCACCTGATTGATGGACGCGAAGATCCGGTCGCCCAGTTGTGGCAGGGAAGCGATGCCGGCGGTCATGCGCAGATAGCGGCAGGAGCCGACGATATAGGCTCTGGGCTGCCGGGCTTTGCTGGAACGAGTGCGCAGGCGATAAATCTCGCGCGGCCATTGCAGCGGCAGTTCGGCGACGCTGTCCGGGGTATGCACGGGACTCATCGGACTGAACCAGCCGGCCTGATATTCATACTCGGTATCGCTACTCAAGTTATCGATTGCGAACACATGCGACATATCACGCCACTCGCTCAGGCGCGCAAAGTTACCTTTTGACCACGGTTGTGCACCGGCGGCGCGATAACGTACGCCGGCAAATACCAATGCATTGTTCTGCCGGTCGCCACGCATGAATATGCGTGCGTGATTAGTTGTAATGTGGCCGATAATCGGGCCGATAGTTGGTTTTAACATGTCGAATCCATTCGAATGAATTTTAATAAATATGTAAGTTTGCAAGTGTTGCTTAGTTGAATTGGTTGCGCCTAGGTTAGTTGCGTATTGAATAAAAAAGATCGGGGCCAAGTCGACCAGGGCTGTGGCCGAAATCAGCGCAGCTTGTGGGAAAAAGACGAGAAAGGATTTTCTTCAGGCAAAAAAAAGCCCCGCCAAACTGACGGGGTTGAGGTACGAGCGTGTGGCGCTCGAAAGGGTGCAGCAATCGGCCCTCCGTCGCCGGAGGGCCGATCGAGTTACAGCAGGATCGTGCGAATGTCCGCCAGCAGGCTGCCCAGACGCTGGGTGAAGCGTGCGGCAGCGGCGCCGTTGATCACACGGTGATCGTAGGACAGCGACAGCGGCAGCATCAGTTTCGGCTGGAAGGCTTTGCCGTCCCAGACTGGCTGGATGGTTGCCTTGGAAACACCGAGGATCGCCACTTCCGGCGCGTTGACGATCGGCGTAAAGCCGGTGCCGCCAATGTGGCCGAGGCTGGAAATGGTGAAGCAGGCGCCTTGCATGTCGTCAGCGGTGAGCTTCTTGTCGCGGGCTTTGGCGGCCAGCGCAGCGGCTTCGGCTGCCAGTTGCAGCAGGCTCTTCTGGTCGACGTTCTTGATGACCGGTACCAGCAGGCCATCCGGGGTATCGACGGCGAAGCCGATGTTCACGTATTTCTTGCGGATGATCGCTTTGCCGCTTGGTGCCAGCGAACTGTTGAAGTCCGGCAGCTCCTTGAGCATGTGCGCGCACGACTTGAGCAGCAGCGGCAGGATGGTCAGCTTGACGCCGGCCTTCTCTGCAACGGCTTTCTGCGCCACGCGGAACGCTTCCAGCTCGGTGATATCAGCCGAATCGAACTGAGTCACGTGCGGGATGTTCAGCCAGCTGCGGTGCAGGCTCGACGCGCCGATTTGCATCAGGCGAGTCATCGGCACTTCTTCGATTTCGCCGAAACGGCTGAAATCGACGACCGGAATCGGCGGGATGCCCGCGCCACCGGTTGCGCCAGCAGCAGCGGCCGGTGCTTCCTTGGCCTTCTGCATCATCGCTTTGACGTAAACCTGCACGTCTTCTTTCAAGATACGACCGTGCGGGCCGCTGGCACCGACAGCGTTCAGCTCGACGCCGAACTCGCGGGCCAGTTGACGCACGGCTGGGCCGGCGTGAACTTTCGCGCCCGGCTTGGCCGGTGCGGCGGCTGGAGCGGCGGCAGGTGCAGGTGCTGCGGCAGCCGGAGCTGCAGCGGCAGGAGCACTTGGTGCAGCAGCGGTAGCTGGCGCCGGGGCAGCAGCAGGAGCCGCGCCTTTGACTTTCAGCTTCAGAATCAGGTCGCCGGTACCGACTTCGTCATCCAGCTTGATGGAAACGCTTTCCACCACGCCAGCGGCAGGCGATGGAATTTCCATGCTCGCCTTGTCGGATTCCAAGGTGATCAGCGATTGATCAGCTTCGACGGTGTCGCCAGCCTTGACCAACACTTCGATGATCTTGGCTTTGCCAGCCGAACCGATGTCCGGAACGTGGATGTCCTGAACACTGTCAGCAACCGGTGCTGCTGGCGCGGCTGCCGGAGCAGGCGCGGCGGCAGCGGCCGGTGCAGCAGCCTGAGCCGGAGCGGCCGCAGCAGGGGCCGCAGCACCCGCCACTTCGAGGTCCAGAATCAGGTCGCCAGTGCCGACTTCGTCGTTGAGCTTGACGCTGATGGCCTTGACCACGCCAGCGGCAGGCGACGGGATTTCCATGCTCGCCTTGTCGGATTCCAGAGTGATCAACGATTGATCAGCTTCGACGGTGTCGCCGACCTTGACCTGAATCTCGATGATCTGCGCCTTGCCCGACGAGCCGATGTCCGGCACGTGCACTTGCTGAACCGAAGCGGCAGCAGGGGCAGCCGCTGGCGCGGCAGCTGCAGGAGCGGCAGCCGGTTTGGCTTCAGCTTTTGCAGCCGGCGCAGCAGCCGGAGCAGGGGCCGCTTCAGCGGCGCCCTCGACTTCCAGCTCAAGCAGTTCGTCGCCTTCTTTGAGACGGTCGCCCAGCTTCACTTTCAGGCTCTTGATGACGCCGGCTTTCGGGGCCGGCACTTCCATGCTGGCCTTGTCCGATTCCAGGGTCAGGATGCTCTGGTCGGCTTCGATACGGTCGCCGACCTTCACAAACAGTTCAATTACTTCACCTTCACCGCTGCCGATGTCAGGTACGCGAATGAGTTCGCTCACAAAATGTCTCCTCAGCAGTCCAGTGGGTTGCGTTTTTCCGGGTCGATGCCGAACTTGACGATGGCTTCAGCCACCACCTTAGGTTCGATATCACCACGGTCAGCCAGTGCTTCCAGGGCTGCCAACACCACGAAATGACGGTCGACTTCGAAGAAATGACGCAGTTTCTTGCGGCTGTCGCTGCGGCCGAAACCGTCGGTGCCCAGGACTTTGAATTCCTTGGACGGTACCCACTGACGGATCTGCTCGGCGAACAGTTTCATGTAGTCGGTAGAGGCGATGACCGGACCTTTACGGCCGTTCAGGCACTCTTCGACGTAGCTCAGCTTAGGCTTCTGGCCAGGCTTCAGACGGTTGCTGCGCTCGACAGCGAGGCCGTCGCGACGCAGTTCGTTGAAGCTGGTAACGCTCCACACGTCAGCGCCAACGTTGAACTCTTCACGCAGAATCTTCGCCGCTTCACGGACTTCACGCAGGATGGTGCCGGAGCCCATCAGCTGTACGTGGTGCGCCGCATCGCGGGTGTCTTCTTCGAGCAGGTACATGCCTTTCTTGATGCCTTCTTCGGCACCGGCCGGCATGGCTGGCTGCTGGTACGACTCGTTCATCACGGTGATGTAGTAGAAGATGTCCTGTTGCTCTTCGGTCATCTTCTTCATGCCGTCCTGAATGATCACCGCCAGCTCGTAGCCGTAGGTCGGATCGTAGGTGCGGCAGTTCGGGATGGTCGCGGCCAGCAGGTGGCTGTGACCGTCTTCGTGTTGCAGACCTTCACCGTTCAGGGTGGTACGGCCGGCGGTGCCGCCGATCAGGAAGCCACGGGTACGGCTGTCGCCAGCGGCCCAGGCCAGGTCGCCAATACGCTGGAAGCCGAACATCGAGTAGAAGATGTAGAACGGCAGCATCGGCTGGTTGTGGCTGGAGTACGAAGTACCGGCAGCGATGAACGAGCTCATGGCGCCTGCTTCGTTGATGCCTTCTTCAAGGATCTGACCTTTCTGGTCTTCCTTGTAGAACATCACCTGGTCTTTATCGACTGGCTCGTAGAGCTGGCCGACGGACGAGTAGATGCCCAGCTGACGGAACATGCCTTCCATACCGAAGGTACGGGCTTCGTCCGGGATGATCGGAACGATGCGCGGGCCGATTTCCTTGTCCTTGACCAGTTGCGCGAGGATCCGCACGAAGGCCATGGTGGTGGAAATTTCACGGTCGCCGGAGCCGTCAAGGATGGCCTTGAGGGTGTCCAGGTCCGGAGTCGGCACGCTGAAGCTTTGTGCGCGGCGCTGAGGTACGAAACCGCCCAGTGCAGTGCGACGCTCGCTGAGGTAGCGGGCTTCGGCGCTGTTTGGCTCTGGCTTGAAGAACGGCAGGTTCTCCAGCTCTTCGTCCTTGACCGGGATGTCGAAACGATCGCGGAACAACTTCAGGCTGTCGACGTCGACTTTCTTGGTGTTGTGCGCAGTGTTTTTCGCTTCGCCGGCACCGGTGCCATAACCCTTGATGGTCTTGGCGAGGATGACGGTTGGTTGTTCTTTGTGGTTGACCGCTTCGTGGTACGCCGCGTAGACCTTGTACGGGTCGTGGCCGCCACGGTTGAGTTTCCAGATCTCGTCGTCGGACAGATCAGCAACCATCGCCTTGAGTTCTGGCGTGTTGAAAAAGTGTTCACGGACGAACGCGCCGTCTTTGGCTTTGTAGTTCTGGTACTCGCCGTCGATGACTTCGTCCATACGACGCTGCAGGATGCCGTCGACGTCTTTGGCCAGCAGTGGGTCCCAGAAACGGCCCCAGATGACTTTGGTCACGTTCCACTGAGCACCGCGGAACACGCCTTCGAGTTCCTGGATGATCTTGCCGTTGCCGCGAACCGGGCCGTCGAGGCGCTGCAGGTTGCAGTTGATGACGAAGATCAGGTTGTCCAGCTTCTCGCGGCCGGCCAGGGAGATCGCACCCAGGGATTCCGGCTCGTCGCACTCGCCGTCGCCCAGGAAGCACCAGACTTTCTGTTTGCCCGGCTGGATGAAGCCGCGGTGTTCCAGGTACTTCATGAAGCGTGCCTGGTAGATCGCCTGAATCGGACCCAGACCCATCGATACGGTCGGGAACTGCCAGAAGTCAGGCATCAGCCAAGGGTGCGGGTAGGACGACAGGCCCTGACCGTCGACTTCCTGGCGGAAGTTGTTCATCTGGTCTTCAGTGATGCGGCCTTCCATGAATGCGCGGGCGTAAACGCCTGGCGAGGTGTGGCCCTGGAAGTAGATCAGGTCGCCGCCGTGTTCGTCGGTCGGGGCCTGGAAGAAGTAGTTGAAGCCGATGTCATACAGGGTCGCACTGGAAGCGAAGCTGGAGATGTGACCACCCAGGTCAGAATCTTTCAGGTTCGTACGCATTACCATGGCCATCGCGTTCCAGCGTACCAGCGAGCGAATGCGGCGTTCCATGAACAGGTCGCCAGGCATGCGTGCTTCGTGGGTTACCGGGATGGTGTTGCGGTAAGGCGTGGTGATGGCGTAAGGGAGCTGCGAGCCGCTGCGGGTCGCGAGTTCGCCCATACGGGTCATCAGATAGTGAGCACGGTCTTCGCCTTCTTTGTCGAGAACCGATTCCAGGGCGTCCAGCCATTCCTGGGTTTCGACGGGATCGAGGTCTTGCATGGCTTGCTCCAGGGCGGAAAGGCTTCCAGAATCGGTTGCCTGAGTTTGCGACTGGCCTTGTGGGCAGACGATTTAAAATTCTTGGATTGCCGATAGGTTGTTCCGGCGGCGTGTAGTTTTACTACAAATCTTCCGGCATTTCAGCCTTTCGAATGTATAGACGAGTAGTAAAACTACAGAAGAATGGCTTGTGGCCTCCGGCTGCGTTGTGAGAATAATCGTTAAGGTTGGTCTTTTGCCATCCGAAAAAGGTGAAACTTTGATGTTCGCTGCCAAAGAGAAAGAAATTTCAGCTATTTCTAACTTTTGTTCGACAGTCCTCCGGGTAGCGGGTTTTCACCAATCACTACAAGCGGCCATTTACACGCCGATCAAGGATAGACCATGACCCTGCCCGTGCTTGCCGAACTGCCCGCCATTCTCCTGCCGTTGGTCACTCGATCCGAGCAGTCGTTCCGTACGGCCGTCGCCGGGCTGGAAGACGATCATGGCTTTGTGAACTGGACGCCAGAGCGCTGGGCGCAGTTCGCCCGCGTCACCGCCGCCAGCGAATTTGTCATTGAACAGAGCGTTCGTGACCCTTTGATGTTGTTGTCGCTGGTGCAGTCCGGCGAACTCGACCGGGCCTTTGCGCCGGGTGAATTGTGTGCGCAGATTGCCGCCGCGGTGAATGCTGCGCAGAGTGAAGATGAACTCGGCCGCGCCCTGCGCCGCCAGCGCGCTCGCCATCAAGTGCGGATCATCTGGCGTGACCTCACCCGTCAGGCCGATCTGGTGCAGACCTGCCGCGATCTCTCGGACATGGCCGACGCCACCATCGATCAAGCCTATCAATGGTTGTACAGCCGTCATTGCGAACAGTTCGGCACGCCGACCGGCCGCCGCAGCGGTGAGCCGCAGCAAATGGTCATCCTCGGCATGGGCAAGCTCGGCGCGGTCGAGTTGAACCTGTCTTCGGATATCGATCTGATCTTCGCCTACCCCGAGGGCGGCGAAACGGTGGGCGTGAAACGCTCGCTAGATAATCAGGAGTTTTTCATTCGCCTCGGCCAGCGCCTGATCAAGGCGCTGGACCCGATGACCGTTGACGGTTTCGTCTTCCGGGTCGACATGCGCCTGCGCCCGTACGGCTCGTCCGGCGCGCTGGTGCTGAGCTTCAATGCGCTGGAGCAGTATTACCAGGATCAGGGCCGCGACTGGGAACGCTACGCGATGATCAAGGCGCGGGTGGTGGCCGGCGATCAGGTGGCGGGCGCGCAGTTGCTCGACATGCTGCGGCCGTTCGTTTATCGGCGTTATCTGGACTTCTCGGCAATCGAAGCGCTGCGCACCATGAAGCAGCTGATCCAGCAGGAAGTGCGGCGTAAGGGCATGGCTGACAACATCAAACTTGGCTCGGGTGGCATCCGCGAGGTCGAGTTCATTGCTCAGGCCTTTCAACTGATCCACGGCGGTCGCGACTTGAGTTTGCAACAGCGTCCTCTATTAAAGGTGCTGAGCACGCTGGAGGGGCAAGGCTATCTGCCGCCGGCAGTGATCAGCGAGTTGCGCGAGGGCTACGAATTTCTCCGTTACACCGAGCACGCCATTCAGGCGATCGCCGACCGCCAAACGCAGATGCTGCCGGATGGCGCGCAGGATCAGGCGCGCATTGCCTTCATGCTCGGCTTTGCCGATTGGGATGCTTTCCACGAAAACCTGATGTTCTGGCGCGGTCGTGTCGCTTGGCACTTCGCTCAGGTGATCGCCGATCCCGATGACGATGAAGGCGCCGAAAGCGAAGTGGTGGTCGGCGGTGAATGGCTGCCGCTGTGGGAAGAGGCGCAGGACGAAGAAGCGGCCTGCCGTCAGTTGGAAGAGGGCGGTTTTGCTGACGCGAGCAAAGCCCTGAAAGCGTTGGCCGGATTGCGCAGCAGCCCGCAGTTGCGCGCGATGCAGCGGTTGGGGCGTGAGCGTCTCGATGCCTTTATTCCGCGTTTGCTCGCGCAGGCAGTGGAACACGCCAACCCGGATCTGGTGCTTGAGCGGGTGTTGCCGCTGGTGGAGGCGGTTGCCCGGCGTTCGGCTTATCTGGTGTTGCTGACGGAAAACCCCAGTGCCTTGCGCCGCTTGCTGACGCTGTGCGCAGCGAGCCCGTGGATTGCCGAACAGATCACGCGCTTCCCGCTGCTGCTCGACGAATTGCTTAACGAAGGTCGCCTGTTCAAGCCGCCCTTGGCCCCAGAGTTGGCTGCCGAGTTGCGCGAGCGCCTGACGCGGATTCCCGAAGACGACCTCGAACAACAAATGGAAGCCCTGCGTCATTTCAAACTGGCGCACCGCTTGCGCGTCGCCGCCTCGGAAATTGCCGGCAGCCTGCCGCTGATGAAAGTCAGCGATTACCTGACCTGGCTGGCCGAGGCGATTCTCGAGCAAGTGCTGGCCCTGGCCTGGCGGCAGACCGTGGCCAAGTACGGCACGCCGCTGCGCACCGACGGCACCTTGTGCGATCCCGGTTTCATCATTGTCGGTTATGGCAAAGTCGGCGGTCTGGAACTGGGGCATGGTTCGGATCTGGATCTGGTGTTCATCCACGACGGCGATCCGCAGGCGGAAACCGATGGGCCGAAGTCGATCGATGGCGCGCAGTTCTTTACGCGGCTGGGGCAGCGAATCATTCACCTGCTGACGGCGCAGACCAACTCCGGTCAGCTCTATGAAGTGGACATGCGTCTGCGCCCATCCGGTGCTTCCGGGCTGTTGGTGAGTTCCCTCGGCGCGTTTGCCCGCTATCAGGAAAATGAAGCCTGGACGTGGGAACATCAGGCCTTGGTGCGTGCGCGAGTGCTGGTCGGCAGTCAGGATGTCGGCCAGGCGTTCGAGAAAGTTCGCGCCCAAGTGCTGGGCAAGGCGCGCGATCTGGCCACGCTGCAACAGGAAGTCAGCGAGATGCGCGCGAAGATGCGCGATAACCTTGGCACCAAGAGCACAGCAGCCGGTACGGCAGCAAATGCCTTCGACGCCACGGCGCCGTTCGACCTCAAGCAGGACGCCGGTGGTATCGTCGATATTGAATTTATGGTGCAATACGCGGCTCTGGCGTGGTCGCAAAGCCACCCGCCATTGCTGCGCTGGACAGATAACATCCGCATTCTGGAAGAGCTGGAACACGAAGGGCTGATGCCTGCCGAAGATGCCAGCCTGTTGCGCGAGGCCTATAAAGCCTACCGCTCCGCCGCCCACCGGCAGGCCTTGCAGAAGGACGCCGGGGTAATTGCGGGAGACCAGTTTGCCGACGAACGTCGGCAGGTTTTGCGGATCTGGAAAGAGATGGGGCTAAGCTGATCCGCAGATGTATGAATGAATGCAAAACCCTGTGGGAGTGAGCCTGCTCGCGATAGCGGAGTATCAGACGACAACGATGTTGAATGTAACGACCCCATCGCGAGCAGGCTCACTCCTACAATAGATCTGCGGTGAGTCGCAGATGTGTGAATAGATGCAAAACAATGTAGGAGCGAGCCTGCTCGCGATAGCGGAGTAACAGTCGACAGAAATGTTGAAGGTAATGACCCATCGCAAGCCGCCGGTGTTCCCACAGTGATTATCGAGGCGGGGAGGCGTAAATGCCTCCCCGGTTCGTTTATGGAAACCACATGAATATTCTGATCGTTGGGCCCAGTTGGGTCGGTGACATGGTGATGGCGCAGACACTGTTTCAGTGTCTCAAGCAGCGCCACCCGCAATGCGAAATCGACGTGCTGGCCCCCGAGTGGAGCCGGCCGATCCTTGAACGCATGCCTGAAGTGCGCAAGGCCTTGAGCTTCCCGCTCGGCCACGGCGCGCTGGAATTGGCGACGCGTCGGCGCATCGGTAAGTCCCTGCGCGGCCAGTACGATCAAGCGATCCTGCTGCCCAACTCGCTGAAGTCGGCGCTGGTGCCGTTTTTCGCCGGCATCCCGAAACGCACCGGCTGGCGCGGTGAGTTTCGCTACGGCCTGCTCAACGACGTGCGCACCCTCGACAAAGAACGTTATCCGCTGATGATCGAGCGTTTCATGGCGTTGGCCTTTGAAGCGAACGCCGAGCTGCCGAAACCGTATCCACGTCCGAGCCTGCAAATCGACCCGGTGACCCGCGAAGCGGCGCTGGCCAAATTTGGTCTGACCCTCGATCGTCCGGTGTTGGCCCTGTGCCCCGGCGCCGAGTTCGGCGAGTCCAAGCGCTGGCCGTCCGAGCACTACGCCAAAGTCGCCGAAGCGCGCATTCGCGAAGGCTGGCAGGTGTGGTTGTTCGGCTCGAAAAACGATCACGCGGTGGGCGAAGACATTCGCGCCCGGTTGATACCGGGCCTGCGTGAAGAATCGGTCAACCTCAGCGGCGGCACCTCGCTGGCCGAGGCCATCGACCTGATGTCCTGTGCTGACTCGGTGGTGTCCAACGACTCTGGCCTGATGCACGTTGCCGCCGCGCTGAACCGCCCATTGGTGGCGGTCTACGGCTCGACGTCGCCGGGCTTCACCCCGCCGTTGGCCGAACACGTCGAAGTCGTCCGGCTGGGCCTCGATTGCAGCCCGTGCTTCGACCGTACCTGCCGCTTCGGCCATTACAACTGCCTGCGCCAGCTGATGCCGGACGCGGTCAACGATGCGTTGCAGAAATTGCAGGGCTCCGTGGTCGAGGTTCATTAAGTTGCGGGTACTGCTGATCAAGACTTCATCGCTGGGCGACGTGATTCATGCGTTGCCGGCGCTGACCGACGCCGCCCGGGCCATTCCCGGAATCAAATTCGACTGGGTCGTGGAAGAAGGCTTTGCCGAGATTCCGACCTGGCACCCGGCCGTTGGCAAGGTGATTCCGGTGGCGATCCGCCGCTGGCGCAAAAACATCTGGAAAACCATCACCAGTGGCGAATGGAAACGCTTCAAGCAAAGCGTGCGTGCCAACAAATACGATTTGGTCATCGACGCTCAAGGCCTGCTGAAAAGTGCCTGGCTGACCCGTTACGTCAAAGCCCCGGTGGCGGGTCTCGACAAAGGTTCGGCCCGCGAGCCGATGGCTTCGCGTTTTTACGATCGCAAATTGGCCGTGGCCCGTGGTCAGCACGCCGTCGAGCGGGTGCGGCAGTTGTTCGCCATCGCCCTCGGTTACGACTTGCCCAAAGGTCTGGGCGATTACGGCCTCAACGTTGAACGTCTGGTCGAATTGCCGCGCAAAAACGCCTTTGTGGTGTTCCTGCATGGCACCACGTGGGACACCAAGCACTGGCCGGAAGCCTACTGGCGTGAACTGACCGAACGCGTCGGTTACCTCGGCGTCGGCGTCAAACTGCCGTGGGGCAACCCGCAGGAAAAGGCTCGCGCCGAGCGGATTGCCGCAGGCTTCAAACACGCCGAAGTGCTGCCAAAACTCAATCTGGCCGGCGTGGGCAAAGTCCTCGCCGGCGCGCAAGCGTGCGTAGCGGTGGATACCGGTCTCGGCCATTTGGCCGCAGCACTCGACGTGCCGACCATCTCGCTGTTCGGCCCGACCAATCCGGGCCTGACCGGCGCTTACGGCAAATTGCAGATTCACCTGGCCAGCGATTTCCCGTGCGCGCCGTGCCTGCAAAAGAAATGTACCTATCAACCGACCGCGCAGGATGCCCGTCAGTTTGACCTGAAGCGTGAACAGCCGCTGTGCTTCACGCGTCTGAACCCCGAGCGTGTCGCCAGCCGACTGAGCACGTTGTTAATGGCTGAGGAGCTGCGCTGATGCAATTGGCATTCGTCCTGTACAAATATTTCCCGTTCGGTGGCTTGCAGCGCGACTTCATGCGCATCGCCCTCGAATGCCAGAAGCGTGGTCATCAGATTCGCGTCTACACACTGATCTGGGAAGGCGACGTGCCGCCCGGTTTCGAGGTGCTGGTGGCGCCGGTCAAGGCGTTCTTCAACCATCGTCGCAATGAAAAACTCAGCGCATGGATGGAAGCGGATCTGGCCAAGCGCCCGGTCGATCGCCTGATCGGTTTCAACAAGATGCCGGGGCTGGACGTCTACTACGCCGCCGACGGCTGCTTTGAAGACAAGGCGCAGAACCTGCGCAACTCGCTGTACCGCCGCTGGGGCCGTTATCGTCACTTCGCCGAGTACGAGCGCGCGGTGTTCGCCAAAGACGCGAAGACTGAAGTGCTGATGATTTCCGAAGTGCAGCAACCGTTGTTCATCAAGCATTACGACACGCCGATCGAACGCTTTCACCTGCTGCCACCGGGCATCGCTCAGGATCGCCGCCGTCCGGCAGATGCCGACGAAATCCGCGCCGGTTTCCGTGCGGAATTCAATCTGAAGGATGACGAACTGCTGCTGGTGCAGATCGGTTCCGGCTTCAAGACCAAAGGCGTTGATCGCAGCCTGAAAGCGCTGGCCGCATTGCCTGCCGAACTGAAGAAGCGTACGCGGCTGTTTGTAATCGGCCAGGATGACCCCAAATTGTTCCAGATGCAGAGCGCCACTTTGGGTCTGGGCGATAACGTGACGTTCCTCAAGGGACGCAGCGATATTCCGCGTTTCCTGCTCGGTGCCGATCTGTTGATCCACCCGGCGTACAACGAAAACACAGGTACCGTGTTGCTGGAGGCGCTGGTCGCCGGGTTGCCGGTGCTGGTCAGCGCGGTCTGCGGTTACGCCCATTACATCGCCGAGGCCGATGCCGGGCGAGTGCTGGACGAGCCGTTCGATCAGGCGCAACTGACGCAATACCTGACTGACATGTTGAAAGATGACGCTGCACGGGCGGCCTGGAGCCGCAATGGTCTGGCTTTTGCCGAGACGGCCGACCTCTACAGCATGCCGCAGCACGCGGCCGATGTGATTCTGGCGGAGCACGCTTAATGAAGTTGATGCTGGCTGAACCGTTCAAAAGCCTTTGGGCCGGACGCGACCCGTTCGCCGAAGTCGAAGGCTTGCAGGGCGAGGTATACCGCGAGCTGGAAGCGCGTCGGACACTACGCACGGAAGTCGATGGCAACGGATTTTTCGTCAAGATCCACCGCGGCATCGGCTGGGGCGAAATCTTCAAAAACCTGCTGACCGCCAAGCTGCCGGTACTCGGCGCAGGCCAGGAGTGGAAAGCCATCCAGCGTCTGCAGGAAGTCGGCGTGCCAACCATGACTGCCGTCGCGTACGGCGAGAAGGGCAGCAACCCGGCGGATCAGCATTCGTTCATCGTCACTGAAGAACTGGCGCCGACTATCAGCCTGGAAGACTTCAGTATCGACTGGGTCAAGCAGCCGCCCGAGCCAAAACTCAAGCGCGCGCTGATCGCCGAAGTCGCGCGCATGACCGGCATGATGCACCGCGCCGGCGTTAACCATCGCGACTGCTACATCTGCCACTTCCTGCTGCACACCGATAAACCGGTGACACCGGAAGATTTCAAGCTCTCGGTGATCGACCTGCACCGCGCCCAGACCCGCGCAAAAATCACGCAGCGCTGGCGCAACAAGGATCTGGCGGCGCTGTACTTTTCCGCGCTGGACATCGGCCTGACCCGCCGCGACAAGCTGCGCTTCCTCAAAGGCTATTTCCAGCAACCGCTGCGCCAGATTCTGGCTGAAGAAGCGCCGCTGCTGAACTGGCTGGAAGGCAAAGCCAACAAGCTCTATGAGCGTAAGCAGCGTTACGGGGATGCGCTCTGATGGCGGGTTGGACTCTCGAGCCGCAATACAGCGAACTCGCCGAAGACTTTGGCAGCCTCGAAGCCGTATTCGCATTGCAAGGCGAACGCCTGACCCGCGACCCGCTGTCGGAAGTGATTCGCGTGCAGCGCAATGGCGTCAACTATTACGTCAAACGCTATGTCGGCGCCGGTAAAGGCCTGCGCCGTTACCTCGGCAAGCCGCGGGTGAAGATGGAATGGCAGAACCTCAAGCGCTTCGCCAAGTGGGGCATTCCCACCGCTGAAGTGGTGGCCTGGGGCCTGGAGCGTCGAGGTGCGGCGTATGATCGTGGCGCGATGATCACCCGCGAACTGCCGCACACCGAAGACCTCTCGGCGCTCGCCGAGCGCAAGGATCCGAAGCTCAAGGATCGTGCCTGGGTCGACGCTGTCAGTCGGCAACTGGCCGGTTATACCCGGACGATGCATGATCACCGATTTACCCATAACGATCTGAAATGGCGCAACCTGTTGATCGATGACCAGGCGCGGATATTTCTGATCGATTGCCCTAACGGCGAGTTCTGGCGTGGCTTCTGGCTCAAGTATCGGATCACCAAGGATCTGGCCTGTCTCGATAAACTCGCCAAATACCACCTGTCCAATACCCAACGCCTGCGCTTCTATAAGCGATACCGCCAGTGCGATCGGCTTGATAGCGCCGACAAGAAACGGATTCGGCACGTGGTGAGATTTTTCGAGGGACGCGAATGACTGATTTTCTCGCCGCTGAAGACCGCGCATTGCTTGAGCGCCATGGCCTCGGCACTTTCGACGCATTGTGGGCCAAGCAGCTTGAGGCTGTGGACGAGCCCAATACCGCCCGTGGTGGCTGGAGCAGCGTCTTCCGCCTGGACCTGGAAGGGCAGGGTTATTACCTCAAGCGCCAGAGCAATTACCTGACGCGCACCTTGCACGCGCCTTTCGGTGAACCGAGTTTTGCCCGCGAGTTTCGCAACATCAGCCGCTATCGCAAGCTCGGTATCCCGGCGCTGCAAGCGGCGTTCTTCGGTGAACGCAAAGTCGACGGCGAAGTCCGCGCGATCCTGCTGACCCGCGCGCTCGATGGCTGGAGCGATCTGGAATCGCTGTTGCAGCGTTGGGTGCAACTCAGTGCTGCACAGCATTCAGCCATCCTCAAGGCTTGTGGCTTGCTGGCTCGGCATCTGCATGGTGTGCGTCAGGTACACGGCTGTTTCTACCCCAAGCATATTTTTCTGCGGGCCACCGGTGACGGGTATCAGGCGCAATTGATCGACCTGGAAAAAACCCGTCCTTTATTGTTCGGCATGCGTGACCGGATCAAGGATCTGGAACCGCTGCAACGCCGCGCGCCGGAATGGAACGAGGCGCAACTGCGTGAATTGCTGGCGGCTTATCTCGATCAGCCCACCGATAGCTCGCTGCTCGACAGCTGGCTGGCCCGGCTGACCGCGCGCCGCAGTCACAAGGAGACGCGTTGATGCAATTGTCCGAGCTGGCCGGTGTCGGGCGAACCCCGCAACTGCCACTGACTGTGACCCTGGCCGATGCTGCCGGCAGTGCGGATCTGCAATTGCTCAGTCTGCTGCGAGTGCTGCCGGGGCAGCGTTACGTCGGTGCCGGTGTCTGGCGCGGTCGTCCGGTGTTGGCCAAATTGCTGGTTGGCGGCAAGGCGGCGCGGCATTTTCAGCGTGAGCTGGAAGGCGTGCGCTTGCTGGCCGCACAAGGCCTGACGACACCGCTGTTATTGGCCGATGGTTTGAAGAATGGCGAAGGTGGCTGGCTGCTGTTCGATTTCCTTGAGGGTGCCGAAAGCCTTGGTGATGCCTGGGCGAAAGTCGAGTCGCTGCCGGTACTGGCCGACGAGCAATCGGCGGTGTTGGCCGAGGCGCTGGGCGCCATTGCCCGGTTGCACGGCAAGGGGCTTTGGCAGGAAGACCTGCATCTGGACAATCTGCTGCGTCACGGCGGCCAGTTGTACTTGATTGATGGTGCCGGTATTTGTGTCGAGACCGCCGGCCAGCCGCTGTCGCGACAGAAAGTCCTGGAAAACCTCGGGGTATTTTTCGCCCAGTTGCCCAAAGCGCTGGAGCCATTTACCGAAGAGCTTTTGGTGTATTACCTGTTGAGCAACAGTGAGCACGCGTTGCCGCTGGAAGCCTTGCAGAAGCAGATCGACAAGGTGCGCCGCTGGCGTTTGAAAGACTTTCTGACCAAGGTCGGTCGCGAGTGCACGCTGTTCAGTGTGCAGCGTGGAGCGTTCGGACTGCGCGCAATTCGTCGCGAAGAAGAGCCGGCCATGCTGCCGGTGCTTGCGCAGGCCGATGCGTTGCTCGATCAGGGGCATCTGTACAAGACCGGTGGCGCGGCGAGCGTTGGCAAGGTTCAGGCCGGTGCGCGTACGCTGGTGATCAAGCGCTACAACATCAAGGGCTTTGCGCATTGGCTCAAGCGTTTCTGGCGGCCGAGTCGGGCCTGGCATTCGTGGCGCGAAGGCAATCGCCTGGCGTTTCTCGGTATCGCCACACCGAAACCGCTGGCGGTGCTGGAGAAGCGCTTTTTCTGGCTGCGCAGTCGGGCGTATCTGGTGACCGAGTACCTCCCCGGGCCGGACATCATCGAGCGTTTTGCGCCGTACGTTGAAAATGGTGACGCACCAGAAGTGGAGTTGCAGGCGCTGGACCGACTGTTCGCGCGCTTGATTGACGAGCGCATCAGCCATGGCGACTTCAAGGGCCACAACCTGTTCTGGCAGCAGGATCGCTGGGCGCTGATCGATCTGGATTCGATGTGCCAGCATGGGACTGTGGGCAGTTTTGCCCCGGCCTATGCCCGTGACCGTGCGCGATTCATGCGTAACTGGCCGGAAAGCAGCGCGCTGTATCAGGTTATTGATCAGCGTTTGCCGAAAGACATTTCCAGCGCGGCTTGAATCAAACGCCGGAGGACAAGATTTAACGACTTGTCCTACGGCTTCTACAGAAACCATGAACTGTGCCCTGCACAGCGCCGATGCTAATTTGCCCGACGACCTTGGAGGGCAAATCTTGACCATCAAACAGGCTGTAACGCTGGGTGTTTTTTCATGGCTTTTAGCCGGTTGCGGCAGCGTCCTGAGCGTACTGCAGGACGATGCCGACGTCGCCCGTGACCTGCGCAAACAAAAAACCTACTGCCAATCCATTCCGCGTATTTACAGCGGTCTGGCCTTCGATTTCTGCGTGTTGAACGCGCCTCCCGATCCGAGTGGGGTTCTTTTGCCATTCGTGCTGCTGGATCTGCCACTGTCCGGTGTATTCGATACGGTAGCGCTGCCCTATACGGTTTATCGTCAGGTCACTGACGGCAATCTTGGTATTTACTGGCGCAAGGGTGGTTATTGAGTGCGGATAATGCATGGAAAGCCGGTCACGCAGGCTATCCATGCAGGGCTATTCAGCGAATGTCAAAAAAGGAAATTCCGGTGCTCCACAGAAGTCGCGAGTCGATCTCGGTGCCCAATTGAATCCAACACTGGAATTCTCCCTTGAAGCCTTTGAAGGGGCTGTAGGCTTGAGCCGGGAGGGAATACATGAACGCTTCTTCAGGTCGGTTGGCCTGGAGCTCGACGGACTGATCGAACACCTTTTCGTTTCCAGCGTAGATACGCCATTGAAGCAGGAGCGTGTTGTATGGACGCAAGTGTTCGATGACCGGAATGGTAATGAGGCGTCCCTGAGGATGGGTGCCGGCATCGATGCCACCATCCACCAGACCCTCAATGATTGCAGGCTGATAGTTCAGTTCACGTGTGACGTCTGTCAGCAGGGCAGGAGAGTTTTCGATCACTCCATTGGGTAGTTTGATTTCAGCGGTGACGTTCACGGACTTGCCGCTGAACGGCTCCAGTTGTTCGAGTGAGAGTCTGATGAACTCAACATTTCCGGCTACTGAAACATCGAAGGGGCCGAATGATGCTTTTGCGAGATCATCAGTACTGACCCAGTGAAGGGTAATGCGTGCGCCGATATCAGATTTTCGTGTACTGACAGCCATCATTACTGGCAGGGTTTTGATGATCTCCATTGGCAAAACTGCACCCCATTTTTCCGTTTCTCTGAGGACCACAAATTCGCCTGAAATAAATGCCAGGAAGCCTAATGCAGGTTTTTCCCGTTGTTCACGCGTGGCGCTTTTATCAAATTGGGGGGAGCTCAGCTTGCTCGAAAAGCCGACGTCCTTATTGCTGTAAATGAGAGTGTCCATGCATTGCTCCTTGTTCTCGGTTGCCCGGTATTTCCGGGTACAGGGAGTAAGCCGCGCAGGTTCAATTTGCGTAACTGTCAAAGTTGACAGGTTTTTAGTTTTTTTTGTTCTAATCAAGACCGCTTTGATGCTCACTGGATCCTTTTTGAACAAACGGAAATCGAGCCGCAACTTCATGGTGACTTTCTTTTTCAGAGGTTCCACCTCTGCGCAGTGGGCGCATTGGATTGCTGGCATCAGGTTAGCGATTGCGAATCCCAAACCCGGCGGGATTAACGCTATAATCCCGCCCTTTAGCTGTCACTCGCCCTGTGCGAGGGCACATCAATATTCAAGGCGCATCGCGCCTGCACGCAGACTAAAGAGGCTAGACCCCTGTGGCATTGACGATTCTTGGCCTGTCCGGCGCCCTTAGCCATGACCCTTCAGCAGCCTTGTACATCGACGGCAAGCTGGTGGCGGCGGCTGAAGAAGAGCGTTTCGTACGTGATAAGCATGCAAAGAACCGCATGCCCTACGAATCGGCGAAGTTCTGTCTTGAACAGGCCGGCATCAAGCCGTCCGATGTTGACGTGGTTGCGATTCCATTTGCCCCGATCAGCCTGTTCGGCAAGGCGCGCTGGCACTACGCCAAGCGTTACTGGTACGCGCCGGATCGTGCCCTCGATGCGATCCTGATGGGCAACCGTCGCTACAAGCGCTATCGCAACAAGATCGTCTGGTGCCTTGAGCAACTGGGTTTCGATCCGAAAAAAATCAAGATCGAGCCGGTCGAACACCATTTGGCTCACGCCTCCAGCGCTTACCATTGCTCCGGTTTCAAAGAAAAAACCGCGATTCTCGGTATCGACGGCAAAGGTGAGTACGCCACGACCTTTTTCGGCTACGGCGAAAACGGCAAGATCCACAAGATCAAGGAATTCTTCGATCCTGACTCTCTCGGCGGCCTGTATGGCGCGATCACCGAGTTCCTCGGTTTCGAGATGCTCGACGGTGAGTTCAAGGTCATGGGCATGGCGCCGTACGGCGATGCCAGCAAATACGACTTCTCACGTCTGGCCTCGTTCGAGAACGGCGAGCTGGTGATCAACACCGACTACGCCAACGTCATCGGCCTGCGTCGCTACAAAGAGAAGGGCAAAGGCTTCTACTTCTCGCCAAAGCTGATCGAATGGCTGGGACCGAAGCGCGAAGGTGACATCGCTGACGAACCGTACATTCACTACGCCGCGAGCATGCAAGCGCTGTTCGAGAAACTGGCGTTGCAGATGATCGACCACTACCTGGGCGACGTACTCAAGGAAACCGGCAAGCTGGCTTTCGCCGGTGGCTGTGCATTGAACGTCAAGCTGAACCAGAAAATCATTGCCCGCGACGACATCACGGAGCTGTTCGTGCAACCGGCGTCCGGCGATGCCGGCACTGCGGTTGGCGCTGCTGCCTATGTGTCTCACGCTCGTGGCGTACCCGTCGAGAAGATGGAACACGTCTACCTCGGCCCGTCGTACAGCAACGAAGACGTCATCGCCGCCTGCGCCCGTCACGAGAGCAAGCCGACCTGGCGCAAGCTCGACAACATGCCTGAGCAGATCGCCAAAATCATGGTCGACGGCAACCCGGTTGCCTGGTTCCAGGGGCGCATGGAATTCGGTCCGCGTGCATTGGGTGGTCGTTCGATCATCGGTTGCCCGAGCGTGGCCGGTGTGGCTGACCGGATCAACCACCAGATCAAGTTCCGTGAGCGCTGGAGGCCTTTCTGCCCGTCGATGCTCGACACCGTTGCGCCACAGATGATCAAGATCGATCACCCGGCGCCGTTCATGACCTTCACGTTCGAAGTGGCAGAAGAGTGGAAGACCCGCGTGCCGGAAGTCGTCCACGAAGATGGCACCTCTCGCGCTCAGGTGCTCAAGCGTGAATACAACCCGCGCTACTACGACATGATGAAGGCGCTGGAAAACCTGACCGGTAACGGCGTATCGCTGAACACCTCGCTCAACCGTCGTGGCGAACCGATGATCTGCTCGCCGACCGACGCACTGAACATGTTTTTCGGTTCTGACCTGGAATACCTGATCATGGAAGATATTCTGGTCGTAAAAGAGGGTGTGAAAGGATACGAACTTGACTGAAACACTGATCAGCGTCGTCATTCCTGTTTACAACTATGCGCGAACCCTGCCACGTGCAGTGGAGTCGGTGTTGGCGCAGCTGGATGAGACGACGGCGGATCTGCTGGTCATCGATGATGGGTCGACGGACGATACGCCTGAGGTGGTGGAAAAGCTCCTGCTCAAGCATGGCGGGCGTTTTCGTGCGCTGCGCAAAAGCAATGGCGGCTTGTCGTCGGTGCGCAATCGTGGGCTTGAGGAGACGACCGGGCGGTATCTGGTATTCCTCGACTCCGATGACGAAATGGCTCCCGGCGCACTGGCTGCGCTTTCTCAGCACATTGCCAGTCATCCGCACAGCCTGATGGTGATCGGTGCGCACTGGTCGGTGTTCGCTGACGGACGACGCAGCCTGCAGGCGGCCAAGCCGTTGCCTGTGACACCGCGGCAGCGCTTGCAGGGCTACCTGTTGAGCAAGACTGTGTCGATTTCAAACGGCGCCTGCGCGATGCATCGCGATGTTTTTGTTTTGGGTAACTACCCGGAACATTTGCGCAACGTCGAGGATTTGCCAGTGTTTGCCCAGGTGCTGGCGCGCTATCCCTGCACCGTTCTGGACAAGCCTTTGGCGCTGATCTACAAGCATGCCGACAGCATGCGCCATGACTTGCGCCAAAGCCTTGCCGCCGGTACGGAGCAGGTGGTCAGCGAAGTCTTTTCCAGTCGACGAATGCCCGAGGAAATGAGTGATTTGCGCCAGGCATTTCTGGCGCAGCGCTGTTTGTCGTTGTTTCGTGACTGTTATTCCCATGGCGAGTACAAGCTGGCCAAGTCATTCTATTTTCAGGCCTTGCGCGCAGACTGGCGGACGTTTTCGCGTTGGTCATACACGCGCAAGGCGTTGCGGTTGCTGTTTCGGTAAGCGGGTCGCGCTGATGTGTGCGTACCTTGTAACGAGTGTCGATGAGGTGGCTGGGTGAAAGGTACGGGCGGCAAGGTAGGGGCTCAAGTCTCCAGAATCATCGACGAATACCCGGTTTGGCTGGCGTTTTTGGGCAGTGCACTGTTATCGCTGATTGCGGTTCTGGGCACTGCGACGGTGGGGCGTGATGCCGCGCTGTACATTGATATTGCGCAACAGGTCACCGAGCACGGGCCAGATGTGGCCTGGGCAACTTTCGACTGGCCGTGGTTTTCCTTTCTGCTGGCCGGTACGCACGCCGTCCTCCATCTGCCGCTGGAGCTGAGTGCCTACCTTTGGTGCGCGCTCTTTTTCGCCGGCACCAGCGCGCTGATGGTGGATTGCGTTCGTCAGCGGTCTGCACATCTCGCCGGTTGGGCCTGCCTCGTGGTACTGGCCATGCCTGCGGTGAATGCCTTTCGCAATGACATCATTCGCGAATGCGGTTTCTGGTTCTTCTGCACACTGACGCTCTGGCTTGCGCTGCGCTGGCAAGCGCGTGGCGGCTGGCTGCGGGCGGCATTGATTCATTTGGCGATCGTTGCGGCAGCCTTGTTCCGGTTGGAAGCCTTGCTGCTGGTGCCGGCGTTGGCGCTGTGGCAGTTGCCCAACCTGTGGTCGTCGACCCGACGGATGCAGTTCGCTCAGTTTTCGCTGCTACCGGTTCTGGGGCTGCTGGCCGTTTCGGTGTCGGGTGTGCTCATGTCGGCGCGCGTGATGCTGTATCTGGACATGATTGCGCCGCACAGTGTGTTTGCCGCCTTCCAGATGCTGAGCGATCAGTTCGCCAACTCGCTCATCAACAAGTATTCCCAGGATGAAGCCAGCCGGATCATTTTCTTCGGCATTCTGGCGACCATGACCATCAGTTTCGTGAAATTGATGGGGCCTTTCGCGGTGCCCTTCCTTCTGCGGCGCAACTGGGGAGTTCTCGGTACTTACTGGCGTGATTATCGTCCTTTTGCCTGGGCGGCCGTGTTGTATCTGGTGGTGCTGGTGCTGTTTTTCATCAAGCAACAGTTCATGAACACGCGTTATCTGAGCTTTCTGAATCTGTTGTTTGTGCCTGTGCTGGCCATGGGGCTGGCCGCGTTTGTTCGCGAGTTCCCGCGTTGGGGCAAATGGCTGGTGGTCCTCGGGTTGCTGGTGATGCTGTCCAACGTCATTTCCACCGGCGCCGGTAAAACGCACTACGTGGAGGCCGGTCGCTGGTTGTCTGCTCATGTCGAGCCGGGTGCGAAGACGTATTTCGAGGATGGGCGGATCAGCTATTACGCCGGACGCGGTTACGTGTTGCCGGTACTGACTGCGGATGAGGCGATGTCGGCAGCGCATGCTGGCGACTATCAGTATTTCCTCATTGAAGCCAAAGGTGACGAGCCGTGGCTGAGCGAATGGCTGGTGGCGCACAAGCTGCGCATCATCGAGCATTTCGCCAATCGCAAAGGTGCCACCGTGGTGGTCATCGGCCGCTGAGATTCAACCGAGCAGCGGACGCAGGCGCGAGATCAGCGGCGCTTGTCGGTTGCTCGGCAGCGCCTGCCGATAACCTTCGATAAACGTGTCGCCGGTGTCCTGGCCCAGCAGCCATTGGCGGTCTTCCTTGTAGCGCAGCAAGTGCGCGAAGTTGCGCAGGCGTTTGCTATCGCTGAGTGCGCGTCGCTGGCAGCGCAGGTCGGCGATATCGATCAGGCCCAAATGGTTGTCCGGCGTCAGCACCACGTTGCCGAAGTGCAGCGATCGAAAGTACACGCCTTTTTCGTGCAGAAGGGCGAAGTACCCGCCCAGCTGGAATCGCAATGAGTCAGCCTCATCGTCAGTGCCTTGTAACTGACGCACTGTATTGCCTTCCAGCGGGCTGTAATACACGCAGTCACGTTCAATGCTCGGGATGCGATAGACCGCGATGACTTTCGGGCAGAGGATGCCGCGTTGTTCGAGGGCGCGGGTGTTGTCGGCAAAGCGTTGTGCATAGGGGTAGAACAGCGCCGAACTGAGCAGCCGCTTGCGGCGGAACAGCTTGAGCATGCGTCCATCGGCCAATCTGAGCACTTTGTCGCCGGAACCGTCGGCCTCCAGTACGTGTGCACCTTTGCGCAGTGCCTCGTAAGTGCTGTGATCAATCGATTGCATATCGGGCTCCCCATCATTAGCCGGGTATCTTAACCGACTTGGCCGAAGGCTGGCTTGAAGTCATGTTTATCGGGGCAAAAACGCGTGTGATATCATCGGCGCCTCACTGAATTGCGCGGATCACCATGAGCAGTCCTGAACCGAAAGCCCAGTCCACGCTGGCGATCTATTTCCGCCTTTTGGCTTACGTGCGGCCTTATGCCGGCCTTTTCCTTCTCAGCATCGTCGGGTTTCTGATCTTCGCATCGACTCAACCGATGCTCGCTTACATCCTCAAGTACTTTGTCGACGGTCTGGCCAATCCTGAAGCCAGTCTGTTCCCGGGCAATCCTTATCTGGGCAAGCTGCAGTTGCTCGAAACCGTGCCACTGATGATCGTTTTCATTGCACTGTGGCAGGGTGTGGGTTCGTATCTGGGCAACTTCTTCCTGGCGCGGGTTTCGCTGGGGCTGGTGCATGACCTGCGGGTGGTCCTGTTCAACAAATTGCTCGAGTTGCCCAATCGCTTCTTCGACAAGAACAATTCCGGCCACCTGATTTCCCGGATCACTTTCAACGTGACCATGGTCACCGGCGCGGCAACGGATGCCATCAAAGTCGTCATCCGTGAAGGCATGACCGTGATTTTCCTGTTCTGCACGCTGTTGTGGATGAACTGGAAGCTCACCCTGGTGATGGTCGCGATCCTGCCGTTGATCGGCTTGATGGTGAACAGCACCAGCAAGAAATTCCGCAAGCAGAGCAAGAAGATCCAGGTCTCGATGGGCAACGTCACGCACGTCGCGTCCGAGACCATTCATGGCTACCGGGTTGTGCGCAGCTTCGGCGGCGAGCAGTACGAAAAGGATCGCTTTCGCGATGCCAGTCAGAGCAACACCGACAAGCAGTTGACGATGACCAAGACCGGCGCGGTTTACACGCCGATGCTGCAACTGGTGACGTACAGCGCCATGGCCGTGGTCATGTTCCTCGTGCTGTACCTTCGCGGCGATGCTTCGCCGGGCGATCTGGTGGCCTACATCACCATGGCTGGCCTGCTGCCCAAGCCGATCCGTCAATTGTCGGAAGTCAGTTCGACGATTCAGAAAGGCGTGGCCGGTGCCGAAAGCATTTTCGAGCAACTGGACGAGCCGGCGGAAGTGGATCAGGGCACGGTCGAGCAGGATCGTCTCGAAGGCCGTCTGGAAGTGCGTAACCTCAGCTTCCACTATCCCGACACCGACAAAGCGGTACTCAACGACATCAGCTTCGTCGTCGAACCGGGGCAGATGGTCGCTCTGGTGGGGCGCTCGGGCAGTGGCAAGTCGACCCTCGCCAGCCTGATTCCACGCTTTTATCAACATGATCATGCGCAGGGCCAGATCCTGCTTGATGGCGTGCAGGTGCAGGATTTCACCCTGCGCAGCCTGCGTCGGCAGATAGCTCTGGTGACCCAGCAGGTCACGCTGTTCAACGATACGGTGACCAACAACATCGCTTACGGCGATCTGGCCGGCGCACCGTTCGATGAGGTCAAGCGCGCGGCCACCGAAGCCTATGCCGATGAGTTCATCATCAAGATGCCGCAGGGTTACGAAACCATGGTCGGCGAAAACGGCGTACTGCTGTCCGGCGGCCAGCGTCAACGCATCGCCATTGCCCGGGCCCTGCTCAAGGATGCGCCGCTGCTGATTCTCGACGAAGCCACCTCCGCGCTCGATACCGAGTCGGAGCGGCACATTCAGGCTGCGCTGGATCATGTGGTGCAGAACCGCACGACACTGGTGATCGCTCACCGTTTGAGCACCATTGAAAAAGCCGACCTGATTCTGGTCATGGACGAGGGCCGCATCGTTGAGCGTGGCTCTCACACGCAATTGCTCGAGCAAAACGGCTATTACGCGCGTCTGCATGCCAAAGAGTTCGAAGAGGGTGACGAGCCACAACCGGCACACGTGACCAACGTATGCTGACGATGTTTCGCAGCTTTCGCGAGCGTGGCTGGAGCGAAATTGACCGTGACAGCTACACCCGGGCCTGGCAGCGTTTCGGCGGCAGTTTTGCCACGCATCCGGAAGTCGTCGAGCGCTTGTCGACATTCCTGGGCATCGAGTTGCGCTACCTGGGCTGGGTGATTGGCGGTGAAGTGCTTGCCGCCGTTCCCTGCTGGGGGCGGCATGTCGCCTTGTCCAAGGAAGTGCTCAAGCGCGAGGGCAAGCGCGGTTTGCTCGATATGGGCAATGCGGAAATCATTCTGCCGATCGCGCCAGATGTCATCGTGCCGGTGCGCCAGCGCATGGCGTATGTGTCTCAGCTCAATGCCGAGCAGATCAGCACGTTGAAGCCGCAGCCTGAGGGTTTGGCGCTGGCGCGGTTGCCGGAAGAGTATTCGAAGAAATTCCGCTACAACCAGCGTCGCGAGCAGCGCCTGCTGGAAGAAGCGGGCGGATCGCTGGTGCCGATGTCCGATTTTACGCCGCAGGAACAAGCCGCTGCTTACGCTGATCTGTTTCAGCGTCGCTGGGGCTTCGAGGTGCCGGGCAAGGCCGGGCTGGTTGAGGTTTTTACCTTGCTGCGCGAATTCATGACCGGTTCGGTGGCAATGCTCGATTCAGCGCCAGTTGCCTTTCAGGTGCTGTATCGCGTTGAAGCCCCGCAATGGGTTTCGCTCGAATACATCAACGGTGGCGTCGACCCGCAGAGCCGCGAGTTCAGTCCTGGCAGTGTGCTGAGTTTCGTCAACACCCAAGAGGCCTGGGCGCACGCGCAGGCGCTGGGCAAACCTCTGCGCTATTCATTCGGTCGTGCCGACCGTGAGTACAAGGATCGCTGGTGCCACACGGTGCCGGTCTACAAGGTCTGAATCCATGAGCGCTCGCAAGCAACAGCTTCTCAAGGCCCATCGACGCAACAAACGTCTGTTCCTGATTGCCTTTATGGTGGCGCTGTTGTTGATCGGCTTCCTGATCGCCTGGTGGCTGGTGCCGGTATTGCTGGTGCTGGCCTGGGTCGCTCACGAGGCCTGGTTTGCCGATCATCTGTTTTACCGGCCTTCTGACGACTATCAGTACAACTTCCCGGCGCAAACCGCGCGGCAGGTCGTGAGTCTTGAGGGCGGCGTTTTGCGCCTGAGCGAGCTGCTGGCGCAGGGCGAGACGTTGGTACTCGAACTTGAAGTGAAATCCACTTGGCTGGGGCGCTGGTTCGACCCCCATGTTGAAGTGGGCGATGATCGCCAGGACTTCGAGCGCGGGGTCAATGGCCGGCGTTTCCTCAATTTGTCTGGTCAGGCCGATGCGCTGGCGCAAGGCGTTCTGGCACTGCGTGGTCAATATTGCGTGCCCGCCGCGACGGGCGTGCTGTGGGTCATGGCCAATCCTGACTACAGCCGCCAGCGGGTGATGGTCATCGCTCCCCATGCCGACGATGCCGAACTCGCTGCATTCGGCCTTTACAGTCGATGTGAAGACGTCAGTATCGTCACCCTGACCCAGGGTGAGATCGAGGCCGAAGACTTTCAGCGTCTGGGCCTTGATCAAGCCGCAGCCGCGCGATTGAAGGGCCGTTTGCGCAGTTGGGACAGTCTGGTGATCCCGTTGTGGGGCGGCGTGCCTGCCGATCGCTGCGTGCAATTGGGTTATTACTGCCTGCAACTGCCTTCGATGGCCGAAGAACCTTCCCAGGTGTTCGGCTCCCGTGAGTCGCAGGAAAACGACGTGCGCAGTGTGCGCCGGCACAATCCGTTGACCCTGCCCGCCGACATCGATGGGCAGCCGACCTGGCAAAATCTGCTGGGCGATCTGAAGGCCCTGCTTGAGCACTATCGTCCGGAAGTGGTGGTGACGCCCCATCCTGAGCTCGATCCTCACAGCGATCACGTAGCCTCGACCCAGGCGTTGCTTGAGGCTATCGCGCTGAGTAGCTGGAAACCGACAACCCTGCTGATGTACGCCAATCACCTGCACGACAACGATCGCTGGCCGATGGGCCCTGCCGGTGCCGGTATCGCGCTGCCGCCTGCTATCGAGCCATTGCCGGCCGACCGGTTGTGGAGCCCGCTGTTGTCGGCAGACGTGCAACTGGACAAAGCCATGGCCCTGGCGATGGAACACGATCTGCAGGGCGAGCAAGTGTTCAAACGGCAATTGCGCCGCTGGATCCAGCAAGGCCTGGCGGGTCGTCGCTGGCCTGCAACAGGCAGTAACGAGTTTTTCCGCAAAGCGGTCCGGCGCCACGAATTGTTCTGGGTACGCGACCTTTCAGATTGAGGCGGACGGCGCTTTACCCTGTGTTAATATCGCGCCCCTGTTCATTTTGTATGTGGGTTGCTCCATGAAGTTGTCCATGCCGCGTTTCGATCAAGCCCCGGTCTTGGTAGTCGGCGATGTCATGCTCGACCGTTACTGGCATGGCGGAACCTCACGGATTTCCCCTGAGGCGCCGGTGCCGGTCGTTAAGGTCGAGCAGATCGAAGATCGTCCGGGCGGTGCCGCGAACGTTGCCTTGAACATTGCCGCGCTGGGTGCGCCGGCGTCGCTGGTCGGTGTGACCGGCGATGACGAAGCCGCCGACAGCCTGAGCAACAGTCTCAAAGGCGCGGGCGTACGTGCCCTGTTCCAGCGCATTGCGCACCAGCCAACCATCGTCAAGCTGCGGGTCATGAGCCGGCACCAGCAATTGCTGCGGATCGACTTCGAAGAACCGTTCGCGACCGACGCTCTGGCCCTCGGCTCGCAGGTCGACGACCTGCTCGAAGGCATCAAGGTGCTGGTGCTCTCCGACTACGGCAAAGGAGCCCTGAAAAACCATCAGGCGCTGATCCAGGCTGCACGCGCGAAGAATATTCCGGTGCTGGCCGACCCGAAGGGCAAGGATTTCTCGATCTATCGCGGCGCCAGCCTGATCACCCCCAACCTCAGCGAATTCGAAGCCATCGTCGGCGGTTGCGTCGATGAGCATGAGCTGGTGAACAAGGGCGCTGCGTTGATGCACGACCTTGAACTCGGCGCGCTGCTGGTAACTCGTGGCGAGCACGGCATGACCCTGCTGCGTCCGGACCAGCCGGCACTGCATTTGCCGGCCCGTGCCCGCGAAGTGTTCGACGTCACCGGTGCCGGTGACACGGTGATTTCTACCCTGGCCGCAGCGATTGCCGCCGGTGAAGACCTGCCTCATGCCGTTGCCCTGGCCAACCTGGCCGCAGGCATCGTGGTTGGCAAACTCGGTACAGCCGCCATCAGTGCCCCGGAACTGCGTCGTGCGATCCAGCGCGAAGAAGGTTCCGAGCGTGGTGTTCTGGGTCTGGAGCAATTGTTGCTCGCCGTGGCCGATGCCCGCGCGCACAACGAGAAGATTGTCTTCACCAACGGCTGTTTCGACATCCTGCACGCCGGGCATGTGACCTATCTGGAGCAGGCGCGGGCACAGGGCGATCGTCTGATTGTCGCGGTCAACGATGATGCATCGGTCAGCCGCCTCAAAGGCCCGGGCCGACCGATCAATAGTGTTGACCGGCGCATGGCCGTTCTCGCTGGACTCGGTGCTGTGGACTGGGTGATCAGCTTCCCTGAGGGCACCCCGGAAAACCTGCTGTGCGAGGTCAAGCCGGACGTGCTGGTCAAGGGTGGCGATTACGGCATCGATCAGGTGGTCGGCGCAGATATCGTTACGGCTTATGGCGGCACCGTGAAGGTCTTGGGACTTGTCGAAAACAGCTCGACAACTGCGATTGTCGAAAAAATTCGCAGTCGTTGACCAGATGAATTTTTACCGTTGTGTACTGCGTGTGAACGGATTTTGCCTTGGGGATTTTGCCGTTTCCGTTGATTTGGGCAGCCTTGAATCCGATGCGCTTGCCTGCCTACGTCGCGTGGTCAATTAAACTATGAAAGTCATGCTCCTGGTGATGGACGAGCAGCGGGTCATTCTCGACCGGCTCTACGACATCGTGCAGCAGAACTGTGATGAATGTTTCATCTATCGTTTGAGCAAACAGCAGCAGTTGAATCTGGGGTCGTTTCTCGCCTCGGTCGATTACCAGACCTTCGATCGCGTGGTGATTTTCTCCCGGGTCAAGCGTCTGGCCACGCAACTGCAAGTGCTCAAATGTATACCGGGGCTGGTCTTTCTCGAGCACGACGCGTACCAGAACTACATGCCGGCGAGTAAGTACCGTGGCGTGTATTCACGGCTCTATCGTCGTCTGCCAAGTTGTCGGGCGCTGGTGTCCGGTGCTGTTGTCGCTCGCAAGATGCTGGCGGAAGGTATCGACACGGTGTTCGTCTCCAAGGGTTATGACGAACAGATGCTGCACAACACTGGCGTTGATCGGGACATTCCCGTCGGCTTTCTTGGCAGCCTGAAAAGCACCGAGTATGCCGAGCGCAAAGCCATGCTCGAATCGCTCTCGCAGCGTACCGGGATGCTGGTGACCCGCACCAAGTCGGGCGCGGAATATCTGCAGACGCTCAATCGCATCAGGATTTTCGTCAGCGCCGACATCGGCATGAACGAGTTCATGATCAAGAACTATGAAGCCATGGCCTGCGGCTGTGTGCTGCTGGCCTGGAGTCAGGGCGAAGAAGACCGCTTGCTCGGCTTTGAAGACATGCACAACACCGTGTTCTATCGCAGCGAAGAAGAGGCGGTGGAAAAGATCAAGCTGCTGCAAAGCGATCCGGAACTGGCAGAGCGCATTGCCCGCAACGGCCAGGAGTTCGCGCAAAGCCGCTATTCCTTTGCCCGTGTCGGTCAGGCACTGGCCACGGAAATCCAGCGTGAGATGCGCCCATGGCAGCCGCCCTCGGCGTTCACGCGATTCTGGGTGAAGTTGCGTTACGGGATGAAGGTGCCGGTCTGAATGAAGGACGAACACATGGCGCTGGATGCGCTGCCCGGTGGTGATCAGTCCGTACTGGGTGCTTTACCCACAGAGCTTCTCGACTGTCTGAGCCGTGCGCCTCGGGTCGTGCTGATTGCCAACAACCCGGCCATCACGGCGGCGGACTTTCAGGCGTTGAACATTGGCGTCGATGACGTCGTTGTCAGCTTCAATACCTGTATCAAAGCGGCGCTGCTCAACGAGCACAGCGTCAATGTTTTCGTGCATGGCTACAACGCGCCGGATGCATACTTTTTTGGTCTGCCTTACGCGCCGCCGGTACAGCGAATGTTCGAGCAGGCGAGTGAACGCTGTTTCAGCATGCTGGTGGGCTGCGCCGCACCCATGTGTCCTTTGCCACGTGTGGCCATGTACTGGGATCGCATTCCATTGCCGCCGCTGTGGAACTACCCGGTCGACCGGCCGGGCGGCAAGCGCTATGTCGGGCCGTCCACCGGTTTCAACACGCTGGTGTTGTTCGACTGGTTGCGCGGCCATGTCGGTTATACCTATCAGCTCATGACTCTGGGGTTTTCCAACGAAGCAGGAAAACTGTGGGGCGGCCATGCCTGGGACTATGAACGTGACTGGCTGCAGAAGTCGGACATCATCGTGGTGCCGCTGCAACCCCGTCGCTGGTGGCAAAAACTGTTTCGACAGAAGTAAGCGACATCGTCTGTCCGGTTGCCAGCAGGCCCGAACTACTTTCAAAAGGTGCTGTTGAGTGTTGAAAATTGCCGTGGCTTTTTTCGGGATCCCGAGAAATTCGCCGATCTGTTTCCCCTCTATCGAACAGAACGTTCTGGCGCAGTTGCCTGCAGGCAGCGACATAAAGTGCTTCTACCATCTGTACAAGATTGATGAGGTGCAGAACTCGCGGTCCGGCGAGAAAGGCGAATTGACGGCGGACAACTACCAGCCTTTCGAATCGATGATCGGCACGCTGACCTCGACCGAGGGCGTCCTGGAGCGCTGGGATTTCGAGCAGGTCAAAGCTCAGGGCGACACCTGGGCCGATGACTATGCCTCGTTGCGTAATCTGATCTATCAGCTCAACTCGCTGCACACCGTGACGACCATGATCGAGTCCTTCAATCCGGATTTCGTCGTGTTCGTGCGCCCGGACAATTTCTTTCACAGCGCATTGCCTGGCTATGTCTTCGCTCACCCTGAGGCTCGCAAGCACAACGCTTATATTCCGGACTGGCAGTGGTGGGGCGGCTTGAACGACCGCTTTGCGGTGTGCGGGCGCGATACCTATGTCGCGTACGGCAAACGGGTCGAGCGTATCTTCGATTTCTGCAAGGCGACAGGTCGAAAGCTGCATTCCGAGCGCTTGCTCAAATATGCGCTGCAGCAGGTCGATGCCAAAATCTGCACACTGCCGACCCAGGCATCGCGGGTGCGCATTACCGGTGCCTTTGCCGAAGAATCGTTCTCGCCCAAGCGCGGCATGGGCAAGCGCGAAAACCGCTATTTCCACTTATTTGCCGCGTTGCGCACGTGGTGGGATCGCCGCCGCTAAACCGCTATTTAGCGGTTTTTTTGCCCAGCCCGACTAATCGCAGCGCCTTGATACTCAACTGCTTGAGCCCCTGACGTGGGGCTTTCGCCGGTTGCAGACCCTGCTGCACCAACCAGTCCTTCCAGCGAATCCGCTCCTCGCGCACGACCCAGCCGGTTTGTGTGGCAAAGCTCTCGGCCAGATAAAGACCACGGGTACTGGCAGGAACGAGTTTGTCGCGCTTGAGGGTGTACAACTCGGCCAGTGGCGCGCCGTCCTTGAGTGGCATCAAGTACAGATCGGGGCGCTTGCGGTCGAGTCGGGCAACCAGTTGATCACCTTCAAGGCGCTCATCGACATGGAACAGGCTCAGGGATTTGGCTTCCTTGGGCACATCCAGGCGCAAGTCGTAGATCAATTGCAATGAGGCGGTCGGCAGATGCACGTAGGCCCGAGGCCGTTCGAGCAATTGCAGATTGGCGCTGCGTATGGGGCGCGCCGAGCCGGACAACGGCGTCAGGCGAAACGGCAGGGCTTCGCGATAATGCAATGCGGCCGAATAGGGCGCAGGCAGCCAGGTGTCGTTGAAGCGTCCGCCGAGCCAGCCTTCCGGGGTTTCCAGCAAGCACTCTTCGGCAATTTCCTGAATCGCCGTGTGCAGCGGAATATTCAGTTCGTGGGCCGGCACGTAACCGGAAATCAACTTCAGGACGACGTCACCGCGATCCTGCCGGCGCTGGCGCACCAGCACCCAATAATCGCGATTCTGCCAATGCAGGGTCAGGCGCACTGAAACGCCGAGGTTGGCCAGTTCCAGCGAGAAGCGCTCGGTGTCGGCCACGCTCACCGGTTTGCGCCGCTGCAAGGTTTGCGCGAAGTTCAGCGGCATGCCGACGCTTTGGTAGGTCAGGCCTTCCGGGGTAGCTTCGACGAACAGCGGCAGGGTCTTGAAGTTGCTCGGGTTCTTTCTGATGAGCGTGCGCGGCATATCGGCTCCTGCTTAAGGCCGCGAGGCGGCGTCAGTGACCACGCAGGACCTGGGCAACGGTCGCAACGTTGTGGGCGAGGTGCAGCGGGTTGATCGTGCCGACAATAGCACTGGCTACGCCAGGCTGGGCGAACAGCAATTCGAAGCTGGCGCGTACCGGATCCACGCCCGGACTCAGACACACGTGACCGCTGGCCAAGGCTTTTTTCACCAGAATGGCTTTGCCGTGGGCAGCAGCATAGTCAATGACAGCCTTCTCGTTTTGTTCGTTCAGATTGTAGGTGACCATCGCGCAGTCGCCTTGCTCCAGAGCTTTCAAACCACCTTCGACGGTTTTGCCGGAGAAGCCGAAGCCGCGAATCTTGCCTTCGGCCTTGAGCGCCGCGAGTGTCGCATAAACCTCTTCGTGCTCGAGAATGGCCATGTCGTTGCCATCGGAGTGCACCAGCACCAGGTCGATAAAATCGGTTTCAAGACGTTGCAGGCTGCGTTCCACCGACATCCGCGTGTGCGCTGCGCTGAAGTCGTGATGCGAGAGGCCTTCTGCAAACTCTTCGCCGACTTTGCTGACGATCACCCAGTCTTGACGCTGACCCCGTAGCAGCGGGCCAAGGCGTTCTTCGCTGCGGCCATAGGCCGGCGCGGTGTCGATGAGGTTGATGCCCAGATCGCGTGCCTGTCGCAGCAGCATCCGCGCTTCATCGTCGCCGGGAATCTGGAAACCGTTGGGATATTTCACCCCTTGGTCGCGGCCAAGTTTGACCGTACCCAGGCCCAGTGGCGAAACCGTCAGGCCGGTGCTGCCCAGTGGGCGATGAAGGTCGTGCAGGGTGGCGATAGTCATGGCAGCAATTGCTCCCAGGCGGGAACGCCCATCGGTGGTTTTGGCAGCGCCGGCAAGGGCTCGGCGGCTTGTGGCTGGACGCCATCGCGTTGCAGGGAGGCGATGACCCGGTCTGCGAAGTCCGGCGCCAGCGCCAGTTTGGTTGGCCAGCCGACCAGCAAGCGGCCCTGTTCGGCGAGAAATGCGTTGTCCGGGCGGCTCAGCGCGGTTTGCAGTGGCTCGGCACGATCAACGCGCAGGGTTGCCCATTGCGTGGTGCTGAGGTCGATCCACGGCAATAACTGGGCGATTTCCTTTTGTGCGGTGGCGATCTGCTCGGCCGGCTCGCGGTGCACGCCTTCGCTTTCGGCGATGTCACCGCCCATGTACCAGACCCACTGGCCGTCAGCAGCCGGGTGGGTGGTCACGGTGATGCGCGGTTTGGTGCCGCCACCGAGGCAGTGGGCGTACAGCGGTTTGAGGCCCGGGCCTTTGGCGATGATCATGTGCAGCGGCCGGCGCTGCATGGCCGGTTGGCTCAAACCGAGGTCTTCGAGCAGTTGGGCAGTACCGGCGCCGGCGCTGAGGACGATGCGCTGAGCGCGAATCTCGCGGCCGTCGACCTTCAAGCCGACCAGCACACCCGCTTCCAGCAGCGGCTCGATGGTCTGCCCCGCGAGCAAGCCATCACCGGCCAGATCGGCCAGACACTGCACCAGGCTCGGGACATCAACGACGAGTTCGGCGAGGCGGTAGACCTTGCCCTTGAAGCGTTTGTCTTGCAGGGCCGGCGGCAGCTGCTCGCCCTTGACCTGATCAACGCGACCACGCACGGCCTTACTGGCGAAGAAACTGGTGAGGTTGCCGGCGAGGGTGCCCGGCGACCACAGGTAATGGGCTTCGGACAGCAGGCGCACGCCGGACAGATCCAGCTCGCCATTGCCGGCCAGCGCTTCACGCCAGCGGCGCGGCATGTCGGCGATGGCTTCCGAGGCGCCGGTCAGTGCACCGTGCAGCGCGTACTTGGCGCCGCCGTGGATGATGCCCTGGGACTTCACAGTCTGCCCGCCGCCGAGGCTGGCGCTTTCCACCAACACGGTCGAAAAACCCTGACGACGCAGGCGCGCATTCAGCCAGAGGCCGGCGACACCAGCGCCGACAATCAGAACGTCGGTGGAAATAACGGATGGCATGCAGCGACCTCAGTGTTCAAGACGAGGGCGCAGTATACAGACTCGGGAAAGCGCGGGATTTGTCGATGATCAATGTAGGAGTGAGCCTGCTCGCGATGGCGATTGAGAGCTCGACATTTGTGTTGACTGATCCACCGCTATCGCGAGCAGGCTCACTCCTACAGGGGAATGTGGTTGGATTTTAGTGGCCGGCGGTTTTCGAGAACAGTTGAATCACCACCACGCCGAGTACGATCAACGCCATCCCCAGCATTGCCGGGATATCCAGCTTCTGCCCGTAGATAAACAGCGCCGCGACGCTGACCATCACAATCCCCATGCCCGCCCACACCGCATAGGCCACGCCGACCGGCACCGTGCGCACCACCAGCGTCAGCATCCAGAATGCAATCGCGTAGCCGACGATAACCAGCACCAACGGCAGCGGCGTGCTGATGCCTTTGACGGCTTTCATCGACACAGTGGCGATCACTTCGGCGCAGATGGCGATGGCCAGGTAGGCGTAGGCGTTCATGGTTCAAATCCTCATGTGAAACGTTGCTTGCTGAGTCGGCATTCTAGTGATTCGTCAGATGGGGTAAAGTCATTACCTATCTGTTTTGAAGATGGGTTGGTAAGCCAGTATGCAGTGGAATCTCGATCAGCTACGGGTGTTTGTCGGCGTCGCTGAACAGTGCTCGTTTTCCGCCGTGGCGCGGCAGCAGCGCAAGGCCCAGTCGGCGATCAGCAGCGCGATTGCCACGCTTGAGGACGACTTGGGCGTAAATCTGTTTGAGCGTAGCAGCGGTCGCCAGCCAACCCTCACCGAAGCGGGTGAAGCGTTGCTGGAAGAAGCACGAGAAGTCCTGCGCCAATGCGAGCGCCTCAACGGTCGTGCCATGGCGATGATGCGCGGCCAGGAAGCGCAACTGCGCGTGGCTCAGGATGAGGCGATGCCGTATCAGGCGCTGGTGGAAAGTTTCGGTGAACTGGCCGAGCAGTTCCCCAGCCTTGAAGTGCAACTGACCAGCGCTGCGCAAGGTGAAGTGTCGAGCAAACTGGTCGAGCGCCGCGCCGATCTCGGCCTGCTGTTTTATCACGATGAAATCCCCGAGGCGCTGGAGCGCCGCGTGCTGGGGAGCGTGGAAATGGTCACGGTGTGCGGTATCAATCATCCGCTGGCGCAGCAGTCTTATGTGACGTGCCAGCAACTGGCGCAACATCGGCAATTGCTCATTTCGACGCAAACCAGCGTCTATCCCGGCAACGAGCCGGCCAGCCCGCAGGTGTGGCGCGCGGACAGTTTCTACGTCATGTCCGAATGGCTGGTGCGCGATCTCGGTTGGGCCTGGTTGCCGCGTCATGTGGTGCAGTACTCGGCGTATCAGGGTTTGATGGTTGAACTGGACAGCGAATGGACGCCGCCGGCGCTGGTGGTTGAACTGGTCTGGCGCCGCGACGAACCCCTCGGCCCGGCCGCGCGTTGGCTGGCCGAACGTTTTGCCGTGCACTTGCGCGCGATCGGCGACAAAAGTCGATAAACTCCGCCGCCATGAATAGAACTCTCTACACCGCGCTGTTTTACCTGGGGCTGCCATTGGTGGCGATTCGGCTATGGCTGCGAGCGCGCAAGGCGCCGGCGTATGCCAAGCGGATTGGCGAACGCTTCTCATACGGCATGCCGACGCTGCAACCCGGCGGCATCTGGGTACACGCGGTGTCGGTGGGCGAAAGCATTGCTGCGGCGCCGATGATCCGCGCCTTGCTGCAACGTTATCCACAGTTGCCGATCACCGTGACCTGCATGACGCCGACCGGTTCGGAGCGGATTCAGGCGCTGTTCGCCAACGAGCCACGCATCCAGCATTGCTATCTGCCGTATGACTTGCCGTGTGCGGCGGCGCGGTTTCTTGACCGCGTGCAGCCAAAGCTTGCGGTGATCATGGAAACCGAGCTGTGGCCCAATCATATTCATCAGTGCGCCAAGCGTGGAATCCCGGTGGCGCTGGCCAACGGGCGCTTGTCCGAGCGTTCGGCACGCGGCTATGGCCGCTTCAGCAAGCTGACCGCGCCGATGCTTGCCGAGATGAGTCTGTTCGCCGTGCAGACCGAAGCCGAAGCCCAGCGCTTCCGTGATCTGGGTGCGCGCCCGGAAACGGTCGAAGTCACCGGTTCGATCAAGTTCGACCTGACCATCGACCCGCAATTACTGCACCGCGCGGCCGACCTGCGCGGCCAATGGCAGGCACTGGAGCGCCCAGTGTGGATCGCCGCCAGCACCCACGAAGGTGAGGACGAAGTGGTGCTCGATGCCCACCGTCGCTTGCTGGCCAATCACCCGGATGCGCTGCTGATCCTGGTGCCACGTCACCCGGAACGCTTCAACTCGGTGTTCGAACTGTGTCAGCGCGAAGGCTTCGCTACGGTTCGGCGTTCGACCGAAGCCAATGTCGATGCGCAGACGAGCGTACTGCTCGGCGACACCATGGGTGAATTGCTGTTTCTCTACGCACTGGCGGACAGTGCGTTTGTCGGCGGCAGCCTGGTGGCCAATGGTGGGCACAACCTGTTGGAGCCGGCAGCCTTGGCGAAACCGGTGATCAGTGGCCCGCACCTGTTCAACTTCCTCGACATCGCCGCGCAGTTGCGTGAAGCCGGGGCGTTGGCGGAAGTGGATGATGCCGAAGGGCTGGCGGTGGAGGTGCAACGCTTGTTCGAGTTGCCGCGTGATGCGCAGCGTATGGCCGAGGCCGGGCTGGCGGTGATGCGCCGCAACCAGGGCGCGTTGCAGCGTTTGCTGGATGGTTTGGGCAGACTGATCAAGTAAGCAAAAAGATCGCAGCCTTCGGCAGCTCCTACAGGAAACGTATTCCAATGTAGGAGCTGCCGAAGGCTGCGATCTTTTGTTTTTAAGGCTTAAGGCCGGGCCTTGAGCTGCGCCTCGGCCGCTTTGGCCAGATCCGGCGGGAGAAAATCCTTGTCCGGGTTGTAGTCGGCTTTCAGATAACGCCGCAGATCTTCCAGATCCCCCGGATTCAACGTCCCCGCCGCCTGCTTCAAACGCAGGTTGTCGAGAATGTAGTCATAACGCGTGTTGTTGTAATTGCGCACCGAGGTGTACAGCTGACGCTGCGCATCGAGCACGTCAACGATGTTGCGCGTACCGACCTGATAACCGATTTCCGTGGCTTCCACTGCGCTCTGGTTGGAAATGATCGACTGACGACGCGCCTGCACCTGCTCGACATCGGTGTTCACTGCGCGGTGCAGGTTGCGGGTGCTTTCGACGATCTGCCGACGCAGCGATTCGCGCTGTTGTTCGCTCTGATTCAGTTGCTCATACGACTGGCGCACCTGCGAGCTGGTCAGCCCGCCGCTGTAGATCGGGATGTTCAGTTGCAAGCCGACTGTGCTCTGCTCGACGTTGTCGCGGTATGGCACACCGAAAGCGTTCGGGTTGGAAAACCCCAGGGCGTCGTTGTCACCCTTTTCGTATTTGGCCACGGCATCGAGGGTCGGCAAGTGGCCGGCCTTGCGCTGCTTGAGGGTCTGCTCGGCGGAGCTGACGGCAAAGTTGCTCGCCAGCAAATTGAGGTTCTGTTTCGCTGCAGTATCGACCCACGCCTTGGCGTCGTTCGGCGCCGGCGGCAGGATCGGCAGCGTGTGGACGATGCCTTGGATCGAGTTGTACTGACGGTTGGTCAGGGTGATCAGCGCTTCGAAGGCATCATCGACCTGACGCTGCGCAACAATACGGTTAGCCCGCGCGGTGTCGTAACTGGCTTGCGATTGCAGCACGTCGGTCTTGTCCGACAGGCCCACATCGAAACGCTCGTTGGACTGGTCGAGCTGGCGCTTGAACGCGGCTTCTTCAGCCTTGGTCGAGGCGAGGTTGTCCTGGCTGCGCAGCACGTTGAAATAGCTTTCGGCCGATTGCAGGATCAGGTTCTGTTCGGTCGCTGACAGTTGTAGCGCGGCTTGCTCATTGACGTCTTTGGCCGCCTGGTACTGGAACCAGCGATCGGCGCGGAACAACGGCTGGGCCAGAGTCGCCTGATACGAGTGAGCGCTGCGGTTGGCAGTGGCCGAGGGCTGATCGATCGACGTCCGCACATTGGCCACTTCGGCACCGCCCGACAGGTTTGGCAGCAGCCCGGCGCGGGCCTGCGGCACCACTTCTTTCTGCGCGCCGTACTGGGCGCGGGCGGCGGCCAGATCGGCGTTGTTGTCGACTGCCTCCTGATAGACGCTGACCAGATCGGTTTTGGTCGACAAGGGCGCTTCTGCTGCCCAGGCCATTGCGTTGGACGCACAAGACACGGCAACAGCCAGTGAGAGTTTGCGCAGCATGAGGCGATCCCTAGCATTAATATTATGGAAGTAATCCGGGCGCCAAAGGTAAGGCGCAGGCCCCACAGCGTCAAGGCATGGCAGGGCAAAGCGAGTGTAGTTGCGCATTTGCCTCACAACAATCGGCCAAGCCCCTGTATTTATGCCATTCATCATGGTGTTTGCTGCGGTGTTGGCGTTCTTTGCCAGTTGTGTCTAGACTGGCCGGGTTCTTGTCGGGGTGCCTTGCTATGAGGCTGAGATCGAATAATTTCGGATCCCGTTGAACCTGATCAGGTTAGCGCCTGCGTAGGGAACAAGATTTCTCGTCACCCGGCGAGTCCTCTTGTGCTTCGTCCGGGAAATTGTTCGACAATCGAACGCTCGACGACGATGCACAGCACCGGTCCTGGTGCGTCCGTGCCTTTCAGGTTCTGCTCCGACAATCCACTGCCTGGATGCTGTCTGGAGAGCCCGTGATGACTACAAAATCAAAAAACGCGATCAACCTGAGTGACTCGGCCAAGGTCGACGAGCAATCGGTCAAGCCGTTCACCCGTTCGCAAAAAGTCTACGTTCAGGGCTCCCGCCCGGACATCCTCGTGCCGATGCGCGAAATCACCCTCGACGTGACGCCGACCGATTTCGGCGGCGAAATCAACGCGCCGGTGACTGTCTACGACACCTCGGGCCCGTACACCGATCCGAACGTGGTGATCGACGTGCGCAAAGGCTTGGCCGATGTGCGTTCGGCGTGGATCGACGACCGTGGCGACACCGAGCGTCTAGCGGGTCTGAGTTCCAACTTCGGTCGCGAGCGCCTTGCCGATCCGGAATTGACCAAACTGCGCTTTGCCCACGTCAACAACCCGCGTCGCGCCAAGGCTGGTGGCAACGTCACGCAAATGCACTATGCGCGTCAGGGCATCATCACGCCCGAGATGGAATTCGTCGCCATTCGCGAAAACATGAAGCTTGAGGTGGCCCGCGCCGCCGGCCTGCTGGATCAGCAGCACCCGGGCCACAGCTTCGGCGCCAGCGTGCCGAAAATCATCACCCCGGAATTTGTCCGTGAAGAGATCGCCCGTGGCCGCGCAATCATTCCGGCCAACATCAACCACACCGAACTGGAACCGATGATCATCGGCCGTAACTTCCTGGTGAAGATCAACGGCAACATCGGCAACAGTGCCTTGGGTTCGTCCATCGAAGAAGAAGTGGCGAAACTGACCTGGGGTATTCGCTGGGGCGCGGACAACATCATGGACTTGTCCACCGGCAAGCACATTCACGAAACCCGCGAGTGGATCATCCGCAACTCGCCGGTGCCGATCGGCACGGTGCCGATCTATCAGGCGCTGGAAAAAGTCGGCGGCGCGGCTGAAGACCTGACCTGGGAGCTGTTCCGCGACACGCTGATCGAGCAGGCCGAGCAGGGCGTCGACTACTTCACCATTCACGCCGGCGTGCTGCTGCGTTACGTGCCGCTGACCGCCAAACGCGTGACCGGTATCGTTTCCCGTGGCGGCTCGATCATGGCCAAGTGGTGCCTGGCGCATCACAAGGAAAACTTCGCCTACACGCATTTCGAAGAAATCTGCGAAATCATGAAAGCCTATGACGTCAGCTTCTCGCTGGGTGATGGCTTGCGTCCGGGGTCGATTGCCGACGCCAACGATGCCGCCCAGTTCGGCGAGCTGGAAACCCTCGGCGAGCTGACCAAGATCGCCTGGAAGCACGACGTGCAAACCATGATCGAAGGCCCGGGTCACGTGCCGATGCAGTTGATCAAAGAGAACATGGACAAGCAGCTGGAGTGCTGCGACGAGGCGCCGTTCTACACCCTCGGCCCGCTGACCACCGACATCGCGCCGGGTTACGACCACATCACCTCGGGTATCGGGGCGGCGATGATCGGCTGGTTCGGTTGCGCGATGCTTTGCTACGTGACGCCGAAGGAACATTTGGGTCTGCCGAACAAGGATGACGTGAAGACCGGGATCATCACTTACAAGATCGCGGCGCATGCAGCGGACTTGGCCAAAGGGCATCCGGGCGCGCAGATTCGCGACAACGCCTTGAGCAAGGCGCGTTTCGAATTCCGCTGGGAAGACCAGTTCAACCTCGGTCTGGATCCGGACACCGCGCGTTCGTATCACGATGAAACCCTGCCGAAGGATTCGGCCAAGGTCGCGCATTTCTGTTCGATGTGCGGACCGAAATTCTGCTCGATGAAGATCACTCAGGAAGTCCGCGAGTACGCGGCCAACCAGCGCATCGACGCGGTCGACGTGGACGTCGCCCAAGGCCTGGCGGAACAGGCCGAGCGGTTCAAGAAGGAAGGCAGTCAGCTGTACAAAAAAGTGTAAGCGGCAAGCTGCAAGCTGCAAGACTGATCGTTCCCACGCTCCGCGTGGGAATGCAGCCCGTGACGCTCCGCGTCACTGGACGCAGAGCGTCCCTAGAGGCATTCCCACGCAGAGCGTGGGAACGATCACAACACAACAACAAATGTCCCTCTGAGATAACACCCTTGAGCATTCAACCCAGCACTTATTCCCCCGACCTCGTCGTGCCCGCCGACAAGCGTGTATTCGGCGGTCGCGATCTGTTTTCCCTGTGGTTCTCCCTCGGCATCGGCCTGATGGTTTTGCAGACCGGCGCATTACTCGCGCCAGGCCTCGGCCTGTCCGGTTCGCTGCTAGCGATTTTCCTTGGCACGCTGGTCGGCGTGCTGTTGCTGGCCGCTGTCGGCGTGATCGGCAGTGACACCGGCCTGTCGTCGATGGCCGCGCTGAAACTCAGCCTTGGCAGCAAAGGCGCCAGCCTGCCGGCGCTGCTCAATCTGCTGCAACTGATCGGTTGGGGCTCGTTCGAAATCATCGTCATGCGCGACGCCGCGAGCCTGCTCGGTACCCGCGCGTTGAGCGAAGGTTCGCTGTGGTCGAACCCGCTGTTGTGGACACTGTTTTTCGGTGCGTTGGCGACGTTGCTCGCGGTGAGCGGGCCGCTGACCTTTGTGCGGCAGATTCTGCGCAAGTGGGGCATCTGGTTGCTGTTGGCGGCGTGCCTGTGGCTGACCTGGAACCTGTTTGCCAAAGCCGATCTGGCCGATCTCTGGTCGCGTGCCGGTGACGGTTCGATGCCGTTCGCCGTGGGCTTCGACATTGCTATCGCAATGCCGCTTTCGTGGCTGCCGCTGATCGCCGATTATTCACGATTCGGCAAGCGGGCGAAGAATGTTTTCGGTGGCACGGCTGTCGGTTTCTTTATCGGCAACTTCTGGCTGATGAGCCTCGGCGTCGCCTACACCCTGGCCTTCGCGCCGAGCGGTGAAGTCAACGCGCTGCTGTTGGCACTGGCCGGCGCCGGGCTGGGTATTCCGCTGTTGCTGATTCTGCTCGATGAGTCGGAAAACGCCTTCGCCGATATTCACTCGGCAGCGGTTTCCAGCGGGATTCTGTTGCGCCTGAAAGTCGAGCATCTGGCCTTGGCCATCGGCGTGATCTGCACGCTGATCGCACTGCTCGCGCCGTTGGCGCAGTACCAGAATTTTCTGCTGTTGATCGGCTCGGTGTTTGCGCCGCTGTTCGGCGTGGTGCTGGTCGATCACTTCATTCTGCGCAAGCGCAGTGCTCAGGTCGCGTCAGCCGCGTTGCGCTGGCCGGCGTTGTTGGCGTGGCTGGGTGGCGTGAGCACCTACCACTTGCTGGCGAATCTGTATCCGGATGTCGGCGCAACCCTGCCGGCGCTGGTGCTGGCAGGGCTGTTGCAACTAGTGCTGGGCCGGGCCTTCAGTTACGGCCGGGAAACAGCTCAGGCTTGAGAATGCCGTTCAGACGCGGATAAGGAATCTTCAGTTCGACGTGGCCCAGCGCGTAAGGCGCAATGGTGGTCACGTCGTACTTGAGGATCACGCCGCCATAGGTCAGCGCCACGTTCGGGGTTTTCACGAACGGCCAGTTCGCCACGAACTCCGGCTCCTGATCGAGCTTGGTGCTGATCAACCAGCTATTGTGCGCGACCTGCGCCGCTTTCCAGAACGCCTCTTCCTGACCCGGCATCAGCATGTCGGACAGGTTCAGCACCTTGTGCTGCTGGCGCGAATAGTTGATGAAGCCGCGACCCGGTGTGCCATGCGCACCGCCGGTGTCGAGGTAGCTCGACACCTCGATGATCACCAAGCCGTCATGCTGCTCGCGTACTTTCGCTTGCAGGTAGCTGCTGTTGCGCGGGCCGGCACTGGCCAGGAACTGATCGCGATAGGCGGCCAGGGTCGGCGCTACCGGCGCGTTTTTCTCGGTGCGGGTCATTTGCAGCAGGCGTTTTTCGATGATGCCGTCCAGCGCAGGTTCGGCCGGGAAGCGCAGGGTGTCGATGTTCACCAGCGGGCAATCCGGGTTGGAACAGCCCGGTTTCAGTTGTTCCGATGCATCGCGGGTGGTTTCCAGCGGCGTGCGGTAATTGGGCTGGAACAGGCTGGCGCACGCGCCCAGAGTCAGGGCGATGGCGGCCACGGAGGCAATTTTGAAAAGCGACATGGGCGTCCTTTCGAAAGCAGGGGAAGGCAAAAAGATATCCGCTTCGACTCTCGCAGAAGCAGTCAGTTCGCCACTAAGCTAATTAGAGTGGGTTTCGCCTCCACCGTCTATCCCGCTGACGGTAAAGGGGCTGCATCAAACGGTGCGGGCGCGTTAGGATGGCGCGAAGTCGAGGTTGCCAGTCACACAAAGCAACCTGGTAATGGATCTGCAGTAAAGAGGATGCTCATGACTGATTTTGCCAACGCCATTCCGACCGCTGTCGATATCGTGCGGCGCGAAAAATGCTACGAGGGCTTTTACAAGCTCGACCGTGTTCACCTGCGCCATGAATTGTTCGCCGGTGGCATGAGTCGCGAGATCAATCGTGAAGTGTTCGTGCGCCACGATGCCGTGTGCATGCTGCCGTACGATCCGCAACGCGATGAAGTGGTGTTGATCGAGCAGTTCCGCGTCGGCGCCATGGGCAAGACCGATAACCCGTGGCTGGTCGAACTGGTCGCTGGTCTGATCGACAAGGATGAACAACCGGAAGAAGTTGCTCACCGCGAGGCGCAGGAGGAAGCTGGGCTGGACATCAAGGCCTTGTGGCCGATGACCAAATATTTCCCGTCGCCGGGCGGCAGCAACGAGTTCGTGCATTTGTACTTGGGGCGTTGCTGCACCGACGGCGTTGGCGGCCTGCATGGCCTGGAAGAAGAGGCCGAAGATATCCGTGTCACGGTCTGGGCTTTTGAAGATGCCTTGCAGGCCGTCCGTGACGGACGCATTGCCAACGCGGCGAGCATCATCGCCTTGCAGTGGCTGGCGCTCAATCGCGCCGAAGTGAGGGGGTTATGGTCGTAAACAAGTTGCGCGATCGCTATCGAGTCGACCTCGTGGGGCTGCAAGCCGCCTGCGAGGCCAACTACGCGCGCCTGATGCGACTGCTGCCGGACATGCGCAACGAGCCCGAGGCGCGGCGCATCGCCGTGACCCAGGGCGAGCAGATGCTCGGCGTGCTGGCCCTCGAAGTGCTGCAAACCTGCCCGTACACCACCACTTTGCAGGTGCGTCAGGAGCACAGCCTGCCATGGCTGCCGGTGCCGCAACTGGAAGTGCAGGTCTATCACGACGCGCGCATGGCTGAGGTCGTCAGTGCCGAACATGCACGACGCTTTCGCGGCATCTATCCTTACCCGAACGCGGCCATGCATCAGCCGGATGAAAAGGCCCAGCTCAATCTTTTCCTGGGGGAATGGCTGAGTCATTGCCTGGCGTTGGGGCACGAGTACGAAGTCGTTCGTTAGTTGTGAACTGCGTCCGGTTCGCCGCTTTCCTCTTTCACTGATCCCCCAGCATAATTGCGGCACTTGATCGATTCCGTGCTTTTGCCTTGGGAGAACGCCTTGCCGAGCGTATCCACATTGACCCCCGCCGATCCGGCGTTGCTGGTGCAGTTGTCCGACAGCCATTTGTTCGCTGAAGCGGACGGCGCGCTGCTGGGCATGAACACCCGCGAGAGCCTGCAAAAGGTCATCGAACTGGTGCTGGGGCAGCAGCCGCAGATCGATCTGATTCTGGCCACCGGCGATATCTCGCAGGACGGCACGCTGGAGTCGTATCAGCAGTTTCGCCAGATGAGCGCGCAGATCGACGCACCGGCGCGTTGGATTCCTGGCAATCACGACGAACCGATGATCATGGCCCAGGCCGCCGTGCAGAGCACGCTGCTGGAACCGGTGGTCGATATCGGCAACTGGCGGGTGACGATGCTGGATTCGGCGGTGCCGGGTTCGGTGCCGGGGTATTTGCAGGACGATCAACTGCAACTGCTGGCCCGCTCGCTGAGCGAAGCGCCGGAGCGCCATCATCTGGTGTGCTTCCACCATCATCCGGTTTCGATTGGTTGCGCATGGATGGAGCCGATTGGCTTGCGCAATCCCGAGGCATTTTTCGAGGTGCTGGATCGTTTTCCACAGGCCCGGGCGGTGTTGTGGGGGCATGTGCATCAGGAGATCGATCGTGAGCGCAATGGCGTGCGGTTGATGGCTTCGCCGTCGACGTGCATTCAGTTCGAGCCGGGGAGTGAGGATTTCAAGGTAGGGGAGCAGGCGCCGGGATATCGGTGGTTGCGGTTGTTGCCGGATGGGCGGTTGGAAACCGGAGTTGAGCGCGTTACCGGTTTCGCCTTCACCGTCGATTACGGCTCTGACGGTTACTGATTGCCAATCAAAAGCCCCTCATCGGAACGCCGCCCGCCCAGCCCTCTCCCAGAGGGAGAGGGGGCCGACCGAGGTGTCTTTCGCTATCCATCGACCTGAAGCAGCGTTGTCGATTATGGATTCACAGCACAGCGTTCAGGTCGATGTAGTTCGCAAATATCCCCCATTCGGTCCCCTCTACCTCCGGGAGAGGGCTAGGGTGAGGGCAGCTCGTGCTGTCACACCAAATTATCGAGCCCACCCCCAATCCGCTCTTCTCTCCCTGTAAACTCCGCAAACCCAAACCGACACCCAGGGAGCTCAAATGTCTGGTTCGATCCTCTATATCCACGGTTTCAACAGCGCCCCGGCCTCGAAAAAGGCCTGTCAGTTGGTGACGGTGATGGAACAGCTGGGTTTGAGCGACAAACTGCGTGTCCCGGCCCTGCATCACCACCCGCGCGAAGCCATCGGTCAGTTGGAACAAGCGATTGCCGAACTGGGCAGCCCGCTGCTGGTGGGAAGCTCACTCGGCGGCTACTATGCGACTCACCTGGCCGAGCGCCATGGCTTGAAAGCCCTGCTGGTCAACCCGGCGGTCAGCCCGCACCGGATGTTCGACGGCTATCTGGGCCCGCAGAAAAACCTGTATACCGATGTGATCTGGGAGTTGACCCACGACCACGTCACGGCCCTGGCCGAACTGGAAGTGCCGGCGCCTCAGGATGCGCAGCGCTATCAGGTATGGTTGCAGACCGGCGATGAAACACTGGACTATCGCCTCGCCCAACAGTATTACCGCGCCTGTGCCTTGCGCATTCAGGCCGGCGGCGACCATGGTTTTCAGGGTTTTGCCGGGCAATTGCCGGCGTTGCTGAGTTTTGCCGGCATTGGCGCCGATTTGTTTCAGGCAATCGATTTCACCGCACTGTGAAGTCTTGCCCCTATTTCATGAATGACTGACGACGAGACCCTATGGCCACTCCCAGCGCTAGCTCTTATAACGCCGACGCCATCGAAGTCCTCTCGGGCCTCGACCCGGTGCGCAAACGCCCCGGCATGTACACCGACACCAGTCGGCCGAACCACCTCGCCCAGGAAGTCATCGACAACAGTGTCGACGAAGCCCTGGCTGGCCACGCCAGATCGGTGCAGGTCATCCTGCACGCCGACCACTCGCTGGAAGTCAGCGACGACGGCCGTGGCATGCCGGTCGACATCCACCCGGAAGAGGGCGTGTCGGGTGTCGAGCTGATCCTCACCAAACTCCATGCGGGCGGCAAGTTCTCGAACAAGAACTACCAGTTCTCCGGTGGTTTGCACGGCGTAGGTATTTCCGTGGTCAACGCCTTGTCGACCGAAGTGCGCGTACGCGTGAAGCGTGACGGCAACGAATACCAGATGACGTTCAACGACGGCTTCAAAGCCTCGGAACTGGAAATCGTCGGCACCGTCGGCAAACGCAACACCGGCACCAGCGTGTACTTCGCGCCGGATCCGAAATACTTCGACTCACCGAAATTCTCCATCAGCCGTCTCAAGCACGTGCTCAAGGCCAAGGCTGTGTTGTGCCCGGGGCTGCTGGTCAGCTTCGAAGACAAAGGCACCGGCGAGAAAGTCGAGTGGCATTACGAAGACGGCCTGCGCTCGTATCTGGTCGATGCGGTCAGCGAGTTCGAACGCCTGCCGAACGAGCCGTTCTGCGGCGCTTTCGCCGGTAACAAGGAAGCGGTCGACTGGGCGCTGCTGTGGCTGCCCGAAGGTGGCGACGCGGTGCAGGAAAGCTACGTCAACCTGATCCCGACGGCGCAGGGTGGTACCCACGTCAACGGTTTGCGTCAGGGCCTGCTCGATGCGATGCGCGAGTTCTGCGAATTCCGCAGCCTGCTGCCGCGCGGTGTGAAGCTGGCGCCGGAAGACGTCTGGGAACGCATCGCGTTCGTCCTGTCGATGAAAATGCAGGAGCCGCAATTCTCCGGCCAGACCAAAGAACGTTTGTCGTCCCGTGAAGCCGCGGCGTTTGTCTCCGGTGTGGTCAAGGACGCGTTCAGCCTGTGGCTCAACGCCAACCCGGAAACCGGTCTGGCGCTGGCTGAACTGGCGATCAACAACGCCGGTCGGCGCCTCAAGGCCAGCAAAAAGGTCGAGCGCAAACGCGTCACTCAGGGCCCTGCGTTGCCGGGTAAGCTGGCTGACTGCGCCGGGCAGGACCCGATGCGTTCCGAGCTTTTCCTCGTCGAAGGTGATTCCGCCGGCGGTTCCGCCAAGCAAGCGCGGGACAAGGAGTTCCAGGCGATCCTGCCGTTGCGTGGCAAGATCCTCAACACCTGGGAAGTCGACGGCAGCGAAGTGCTGGCCAGCCAGGAAGTGCACAACATCGCCGTGGCCATCGGTGTCGATCCGGGCGCGGCGGACATGAGCCAGTTGCGTTACGGCAAGATCTGCATTCTCGCCGACGCCGACTCCGACGGTCTGCACATCGCAACCTTGCTGTGCGCGCTGTTCGTCCAGCATTTCCGTCCGCTGGTGGATGCCGGTCACGTCTATGTGGCGATGCCGCCGCTGTACCGCATCGACCTCGGCAAAGAGATCTACTACGCCCTCGACGAAGCCGAGCGTGACGGAATTCTCGATCGTCTGGTCGCCGAGAAGAAACGCGGCAAACCACAGGTCACCCGATTCAAAGGTCTGGGTGAAATGAACCCGCCGCAGCTGCGTGAAACCACCATGGACCCGAACACGCGGCGTCTGGTGCAACTGACGCTGGGCGAAGACTTCGCCGAAACCTCGGAAATGATGGACATGCTGCTGGCGAAGAAACGCGCCGGTGACCGCAAGACCTGGCTCGAATCCAAAGGCAACCTCGCCGAGGTGCTGGCCTGATGCGGTTTGGCTGGGCCTTGGCGGGTGCGTTGCTGTTGTGTGCGATGAGCGTGTCGGCCGAGCCGTTGCAGGAGTTGCGCGTGCTCTCCGGGCACCCGGTCGACGGCATGCGCGGCGGTAACCTGTCGGGGCTGGCCATGTGTGGCGGCGAGTTGTGGACGGTGTCGGACCGCGATGACGATCAGATCTATCGGCTCAATACTGCCGATCAGGTCTGGCAGGCCGAAGCCTTGCACATCGACGTGCCGCTGGTGCCGGAGACCGGTTTGCCGTGGGGGTTGCGCTCGCGCAATTGGGCCGCGTCGTTCGTGCGCGGTGGCGATCTGGATTTCGAGGGCATCAGTTGCGACAGCGCCGGCAATCGCTACATTGTCAGCGAGGGCCATGCGGCGGTTTTGCAGGTGCCCGTCAGCGGCCCGGTCAACTGGCTGAAGATCTCGCCGATGATGGTTCGCGAAGCGCGGGCCAGTGGCATGCTCCTGCATTTCAATGCGATCTTCGAAGGCCTGGCGATCAGCCCTGCGGGTGATCAGATGTGGCTGGCCGCCGAGCGGCAAAGCCGTGGTTTGCTGCTGATCAAGCGCCAGCAGACGGTGTGGGATTGCGATGGTCGTTGCGTGCTGCTCAGCGAGGGCGGCAAGGAAATGCAGCCGCCGCAGTTCCCGAAGGCCAGAGCGGTCGACCGAGACTTTTCCGACCTTTCGTTGTTTAACGGCAAATTGTTTACCCTTGAGCGCAACGCCTTCCAGATTTGTCGGCGCGATGCGCAGACCGCCAAGGTCGAGCGTTGCTGGTCGTACGCCGCTGAACTGTTGCAGGCCAACCGCCGTTACTCGCAGAACTTCGGGTTGGAAGAGGCGCTGATCGTTGACGCTGATGGTGCATGGGTCGGCGTCGACAATAATTTCGGCCCGCGCGCCGACGGTGAGGTTCGGCCGATCGTCTGGCGCTTCGCCGCACCTGACGGTGGCTGGAGCGCCAAGCCATGAGCCAGCAACCGCCGGGCAAGCGCGCCGGTCGGGTGCTGATGATTCTGGCCTGGTGCGCAGCTCTGTTTCTGGCGACGCGGTTTTTCGGCCAGTGGGAGCAGCGCCAGCAGAATCCGAACGTGGTGGTCAGTTCGGAGCAGGGCGAAGGTTTTATCGAAGTGAAACTGGCCGGCAATGCCCAAGGGCATTTTGTCGCCAGCGGTCAGATCAACGGTGAGCCGGTGGAGTTCATGCTCGACACCGGCGCAACCGATGTGGCGATCCCGGCTGATCTGGCCAAACGTTTGAAGCTGGAAGAAGGTTTCGGAGTGACGCTGAGCACGGCGAACGGCCTGAGCCAGGGCTATCGGACCAAAATTGCCCGTCTGCAACTGGGTGACATCGTGCTGCGGGACGTCCGTGCATTGGTGGCGCCGGGGCTGCATGGCGATCAGGTGCTGCTCGGCATGAGCGCCCTGAACAAACTTGAATTTACTCAGCGCGGTGGCACCATGCTGCTGCGCCAGACAACGAACCGATGAGGCCTGCATGAGCAACCCCCTTGATCTCAGCCTGGACGGTGTAGAACGCCGCTCGCTGGCCGACTTCACCGAAAGTGCCTACCTCAACTACTCCATGTACGTGATCATGGACCGTGCCCTGCCGCATATCGGCGACGGCCTGAAACCGGTACAGCGGCGTATCGTCTACGCCATGAGCGAGTTGGGCCTGGACGCCGATTCCAAGCACAAGAAATCGGCGCGTACCGTCGGTGACGTGCTCGGCAAGTTCCACCCGCACGGCGACTCGGCGTGCTACGAAGCGATGGTGCTGATGGCCCAGCCGTTCAGCTATCGCTACACGCTGGTCGACGGCCAGGGCAACTGGGGTGCGCCGGACGATCCGAAGTCCTTCGCCGCCATGCGTTACACCGAAGCACGCCTGTCGCGTTATTCCGAAGTGCTGCTCAGCGAACTGGGCCAAGGCACTGCCGACTGGGGCCCGAACTTCGACGGCACCCTGCAGGAGCCGCTGGTTCTGCCGGCGCGCCTGCCGAACATTCTGCTCAACGGCACCACCGGTATCGCCGTGGGCATGGCCACCGACGTGCCGCCGCACAACCTGCGCGAAGTCGCCACTGCGTGCGTGCGCTTGCTCGATGAGCCGAAAGCCACGGTTGAACAGCTCTGCGAACACATTCAGGGCCCGGATTATCCGACCGAAGCGGAAATCATCACGCCGCGCGCCGACCTGCTGAAAATGTACGAAACCGGCAAGGGCTCGGTGCGCATGCGCGCCGTGTACCACGTCGAGGACGGCGACATCATTGTCACCGCGCTGCCGCATCAGGTCTCCGGTGCGAAAGTGCTGGAGCAGATTGCCGCGCTGATGCAGGCGAAACCGTCGAAAGCCCCGCAGATCGCTGACCTGCGCGACGAATCCGACCACGAAAACCCGTGCCGCATCGTGATCATCCCGGTCAACAGCCGCGTCGATCACGAAGCGCTGATGCAGCACTTGTTCGCCAGCACCGAGCTGGAGTCGACCTACCGGGTCAACGTCAACATCATCGGTCTGGACGGTAAACCGCAGCTGAAAAATCTTCGCGCGCTGCTGGTCGAATGGCTGGAATTCCGTGTGCTGACCGTGCGTCGCCGCCTGCAATTCCGCCTCGACAAGGTCGAGCGTCGTCTGCACCTGTTGGACGGTTTGTTGATCGCTTACCTCAACCTGGATGAAGTGATCCACATCATCCGCACCGAGGAACACCCGAAAGCCAAGCTGATCGAGCGTTTCGCCCTCAGCGAGATTCAGGCCGACTACATCCTCGACACGCGTCTGCGTCAGTTGGCGCGACTGGAAGAGATGAAGCTGCGCGACGAGCAGGACGAACTGCTCAAGGAACAAGCCAAGCTGCAAGCGCTGCTGGGCAGCGAAGCCAAGCTGAAGAAGCTGGTGCGTACGGAGCTGATCAAGGATGCCGAAACCTATGGCGACGACCGTCGTTCGCCAATCGTTGAACGCACCGAAGCCAAAGCGTTGACCGAACACGATCTGCTGCCGAACGAGAAAGTCACCGTCGTACTCTCGGAAAAAGGCTGGATTCGTTCGGCCAAAGGTCACGACATCGACGCCACCGGCCTGTCGTACAAGGCTGGCGACGGCTTCAAGACCTCGGCGGCGGGGCGTTCCAACCAGTCTGCCGTGGTGATTGACTCCACCGGCCGCAGCTATTCGGTTGCTGCGCATACGCTGCCGTCGGCGCGTGGCCAGGGCGAACCATTGACCGGTCGTCTGACGCCGCCACCGGGCGCTTCGTTTGAGTGCGTGCTGATGCCGGAAGACGACGCGTTGTACGTGATCGCCTCCGACGCCGGTTACGGTTTCGTGGTGAAGGGCGAAGATCTGCAAGCCAAGAACAAGGCCGGTAAAGCCCTGTTGAGCCTTCCGAACAACGCCAAGGTGATCGCGCCGCGTCCGGTTGCCGATCGTGAGCACAACTGGCTGGCCTCGGTCACGACCGAAGGTCGCCTGCTGATCTTCAAAATCAGCGATCTGCCACAATTAGGGAAGGGCAAAGGCAACAAGATCATCGGTATTTCCGGTGAGCGTGTGGCCAGTCGCGAAGAATATGTCACGGACATCGCCGTACTTCCGGAAGGCGCCACTTTGGTGTTGCAGGCCGGAAAACGCACCTTGTCGCTGAAGGCTGACGACCTTGAACACTACAAAGGTGAGCGTGGACGTCGTGGCAACAAGCTTCCAAGGGGCTTCCAGCGGGTCGATGCGCTGCTCGTCGAAAACCTCAATTAGGCGTCCTAGAGGCGTCGATCCACGATTTAACGCGTAGATCGACGCTTTGGCGCTGGAGTCGGAACGCATATTCACGGATGATATGGCCTTTCCAAGCGCCGGCGTGGCCGAGCGTTCTTCATATTTATTGAGTATTTTCACTGTGGTCAGCCTTGTGGCGGCCACCTGGACGGGATGATGACTGCTCTGCGCCCCCTTATTTTCCTGCTCGCCGGCGTTTTGGGCCTGGCGGGTTGCAGCGTTCACCAGCCGGTGTCGCTGTATCAACTGGACAGCGGAAGTCCGGTTCAGCCTGCGCAAAGCGCGGGCATGGCGGTTTTGTTGGGCCCGGTAGTCGTAGCCGATTACCTGCAACGTGAGACCTTGCTGCAACGTCAACCGGACGGCAGTCTGCAAGCGGCGACCGACGGTCGTTGGGCTGGCAGCCTTTCGTCGGATATCGATCAGTTGCTGATGCGTCAGGTGGCGGGTCATCTGGACAGCCAACGTGTGGTGCTGGCACCGGCCACCGGTGGGTTTACCCCGGATGTGCAGGTATTGCTGACCATCACGCGTCTGGACTCCGGCGCGAAACAGCCGGCGATCCTCGATGCGCAGTGGCGCTTGATCGACCGCCGTGGTCAGGTGCGCGATAACCGCATCGTTCATCTGCAGGAGCTGCATGCCGGCAGTACGGCGTCGCAGGTGCAGGCTCAGGGCATTTTGCTGCAGCGTCTGGCCGAGCAATTGTCGGTGGCGCTGAAGCCTTTGGCCAATCAGCCTCCGGTGGCTGAGGCACCGCGTAAATCGGCACCAAAACCGGCAGCACCGGCAGCGGAAGCCGAGAAGCAGCCGAAGATTCCGATGGCATCGCCGATTCGGACTGACATGGAAGTGTTCCGCTTCTGACGCTGGATCGAGACAGAACAGAGCCCGCCTTGTGCGGGCTTTGTTGTGTCTGGGGTTCTGCGTGAAAGATCAAAAGCCCCTCACCCTAGCCCTCTCCCAGAGGGAGAGGGGACTGACCGAGGTGTCTTGCGTCATACGTGGACCTGAAAGTACCTGGCGATTATGGATTCGGTAGAGCAGAGGCGGACTGGGAGTATCTGGCGTCATACGTGACCTGAAAGAGCTTGGCGATTCTGGATTCACAGCAGGGCGCTCAAGTCGGTGTAGCTCTCCAATATCCCCCAATCAGTCCCCTCTCCCTCGGGGAGAGGGCTAGGGTGAGGGGCTTTTCAGTCATCCACAAAAAAGCCCGCAGACAATCACTCGTCTGCGGGCTTCTGTGTTTCAGGCTTAAAGCTTAAGCCCGGCGCTCATGCATCCGCGCCAGTTGCCGCTCGAGCATCGATGGATAAGGCTCCATCAACCGCTCGACGCAGCAAGCACCCTCAGGGCTGGCAATCGGCCGAATCCGCGCGCGCTGACGGATCAGCGCATCGTCGCCGATCTTGCGTTCAACCAGCAGCAGATTGCGGCTGTGTTGTGACAGAGCCAATGCATCCTGCGCCGAATCGGTCAGCAACAGATCGATCTGGCTCAAGCCGAACAACTCATCGCCCAGGGTCAGGCCCAGTTGCAACTGCAGGGTGATGCCGCTGTCCGCGACTTCAATCTGCAACTGATGACCCAAGGCCCGCAGCAACTCGCCACAGCAAATGGCGTTGGTCAGGTAATCATCGCCACTGTCTTCGGTGTGGAACAGCATCAGCGTGCTGCCGTCGTTCAGGGTTTCGATTTCGCCCTGATACAACGAAGCGGCCTGATCGAGGCAGTCGCGATAGCGCTCCTGCAATTCTTCCAGGCGTGCCCGTGGCAAGCGGCGCAGTTGCTCCTGAGAGCCCAGTTGCACGGCCAGTACGGCGGTGTGCTGCGGCACGCTTGGCGACGGTTGGCGGATAACGGGTTGGGGCGCGCCATTGAGCGACTCGTCGCGCAGGTCGGCGAATGCGTCATCGTCATCATCGTCTTCGACGGTGCTGACCAGATGCCGCGGTGCAGGCTTCTGCGCGGCCATCGGACGGGTTTCGTCGAAACTCGGATCACGCAAGTTGCGCACCTCGAATTCCGGCTCGTCTTCTTCGTCCTCGAACTCAGGCTCCGGTTCCGGTGCAGGCTCCGGCGCGTAGTTGGCGTGCAGCTGACGCGCCAGATCGCCAATCTCATCCTGACGATCGATGCCCGGCGTGTGCTCGTCGATACGGCGCAACCAGACGCGCAATTGCAGCAGCGGCGTCGACAGGTAGCGGCCCATGCGCAGGCTCAGGGCCAGCGACAGTGCCAGCAGAATCCCGCTGAGAATGCCCATGCTTTGCAGGCTGATGGTCATCGGCTGCTGGAACTGATCCATGTCCAGGCTGATGCGCAGTTGCCCGGCGGTCACGTCCTGAAAAGTGATCTTGCTCTCGTACATGCCTTCGGCTTCGCCCAGCAGGCTGTGCTTGGGCCGCTGACCGGACTCGGCGAGGATGCGGTTATCCACGCTGTAGATCGCCGCGTGGGCCACCAGTTTGTTCTTGGTCAGGTTGTTGAGCAGCACGTTGAGGCTGAGGATGTCGTTGGACACCAACAGCTCGGTGGCAGAGGTCGCGGTCTGCGTGGTCAGGCTTTCGCCCAGCGCATCGGCCTGCTGGTGCATGGCCTGCTTGAATTGCAAACCCATCACGCCGGCATAGATCACCAGGGCCAGAGCGACCAGGATCACGTTATGGCTGGCAATGCGCAATGCAATCGGTACACGGCGGTGGCGCAGTGCACGGAAGATCAGCAGGAAGAAGTTATCGGTTTTAACTGGCGTGGGCCGGTTCACTGAGCTCGGCTCTTTTGTCCGTGAAGTTGACGCGCAGTATAGCGACAGGCCCTAGACCGGCAAAGCGCTCGCGGTGCCCGATGGTCACTGAAAGTGGGTAGAATGCGGTTTTTTTCCAGTTGCGGGGGTGCGCGTTGCGCGAAATCGTCCTGATTAACATCACGGGAGTCGACCGTCCGGGTCTGACGGCAGCCATTACCGGTGTTCTGGCACAGGGTGGTGTGAACATTCTCGACATCGGTCAGGCGGTGATCCACGACACCCTGTCGTTCGGCATCCTGGTTGAAATTCCCGATTCGGAGCAAGGTAAATCCGTGCTCAAGGACATCCTGTTCAAGGGCTACGAGCTCGACCAGCAGGTGCGCTTCACCCCGGTGTCCGAAGAGGATTACCAGCAATGGGTGGGCAATCAGGGCAAGAAGCGCCACATCGTCACCCTGCTGACTCGCAAAGTGACCGCTGGCCAATTGCAGGCGGTCAGCTCGATCACTGCCAAATATGGCCTGAACATCGATCACATCGACCGTCTGTCGGGTCGCATGCCACTGGACACGCCAGCGGACAAGGGCAAGGGCTGCATCGAGTTCTCCGTGCGTGGCGAAGCGGCTGATCCGCAAGCGCTGCGTGCCGAATTCCTCAGCGTTGCCCAAGAGCTGAATGTCGACATCGCCTTCCAGGAAGATTCGCTGTTCCGTCGCAACCGTCGCTTGGCGGTGTTCGACATGGACTCGACCCTGATTGAAGCCGAAGTCATCGACGAACTGGCCAAGGCGGCCGGGGTGGGCGAGCAGGTATCTGAAATCACCGAGCGCGCCATGGCCGGTGAACTGGACTTCCGCGCCAGTTTCAAGGAGCGCCTGGCCTTGCTCAAAGGCCTGGATGTCAGCGTGCTGGATTCGATTGGCGCCTCGCTGCGTCTGACCGAGGGCGCTGAAACCTTGTTCGCCGAACTCAAGCGTCTGGGCTACAAAACCGCGATCCTGTCCGGTGGTTTCACCTACTTCGCCAAGCAATTGCAGGCCAAGCTCGGCATTGACTATGTGTTTGCCAACGAACTGGAAGTGGTCGATGGCAAGTGCACCGGCGTGGCGATCGAGCCGATTGTCGATGCCCAGCGCAAGGCTGATCTGTTGAAAGAGCTGGCGCACAAGGAAGGTTTGCGTCTGGAGCAGACCATTGCGGTCGGCGACGGCGCGAATGATCTGCCGATGCTGGCGATTGCCGGTTTGGGCGTGGCATTCCGTGCCAAGCCACTGGTCAAGCAGTCGGCGAAGCAAGCGATTTCCACCCTAGGGCTGGATGGCGTGTTGTATCTGCTGGGCTTCCGTGATCGCGACGGGCAGCTCTGAGTTCTCTGTTGCCTGACTTGACCTCTTCGCGAGCAGGCTCGCTCCCACATTGGAATGCATTTCTACAGTGGGAGCGAGCTTGCTCGCGAAGGCCGCACCTCGGTCTATAGCGACTTCCACAGCGAATCAAAATCTTCCTCGCTCCCGCCATTCTGCGCGGTCTCCAGTGAGCGATAGGCAAACTGATTGAAGCTATGCGTACTCGCCACCCGTCGATCCAGTCCGGCGCGGTGCTCTTCGCCCTGGGTGTTGATCAACACCTTGCTGCCCTCCTGAAACGGCAAGCGCGGTGCCAGCAGGGTCGCCGGCACATCGATCGCACTGATCTCCGGTAAAAGTAATCCGCGCAGATATTGACTGTGATCGTCCCGCGAACGCACCAGTTGCAAGCCGCACGGCTGGGCATGTGGCGCCACCAGTTCAATGCCCATTTGCGTGCCGCCGCCGCGCACCTGACGTATCCAGCGAATGACCGCGATGCTCCATCCCTGACTGACACTGTCCTGAATCCCGAGCATTTCGCCGGCCTGCAATTCTGCGGGCACTTCATTTGGCCACGCCAGGCAGTAACCTCCGGGGCTGTGATTGATCACCGGCAGGGCGTAGATCGGGTAATGCGGTGTGCTGTCGGTGTGGCTTTCATCCTCAAGCAAATGGTCGTACTGAATCTCCTCATAGGGTAAAAACTCCTCAGACTGGCTCTGCGGCGCAGCGTCGAAGGCCTGGCTCCAACTGTCCTTTTCACCTTTGGCGACGGCACGGCTGAAGTTCGCCGAGCGCGCTCCGGGATGTTTGAGCAGGTCGCTGAAACTGCGCTCGCCGCCGAGGTAGAAGTGCAGTGCGCTCATGCCGACGCACACGGTCAGATGACCCTGGCCGACGGTGCGCTGAAAACTGCGTTCGGCCGTCTGGCCCCAAGTCGCGTGCAGGTGCTGCAGGGTGTCGAAGCTCAGCCCTGCCGGGACGGGCAAGGGTGTCGAAGTGTCCTGATGCTGCAAATGCGCTTCGATGGCGTTCACCAGCGGCTGTGGATCGAAACCGAGCAACCCGCGCTGTTGCTCGCGACGAAACATGCTGCGGTAGCGCGGGCCTGCATCCAGTTCTGCGCTGATCGCCAACAAGCCTGCGTCCGGGCTGGCGGGATGCAGCTTGAGCAGCGCGCTCCACGGCTCCAGCACTTCGGCGAGCCGGGCGATCTGGTTCTGCCGCAACTGATTGCACCGGGCGCTGCCCAGCAAGAGTGCGGCGATGTAGGTCTGTTCAAGGCTCAATTCTGTAGTGAGGCTGGCCAGGTCGTCACGCACGCGTCGGTGTTGCAGTTGTAATTCAGCGGCGCTGCGGTACAACTGATGCAGTTCGAACCACAGCTGCTCCGGCGGCGAGCTATACAGCTGCGTGGCGCGCAGCAGTTGGCCTTTGAGTGCATGGGCGGCACGTTGCAGAGCCATACTGACCAGCGCTGCACGATCCTTGCTGTACTTCGGCGCAATCCGCAACACGATCTGTTTGTAGCCGATGGCCAGATGGCTTTGCAGCGCCTGGCACAGGTTGCTGATCTTGCGCGAGCGCTCGTCGAGCATGATCGCTTGATGCAGGAAGTGCCGCTCCAGATGCTGGCAGACGAAATACACCTCGGGTCGCAGCAACTCAAGCAGGTTGAGACGGTTGTCACTGGGGGTGAGCAGCTGGTTGAGTTCGCCCAGGCCTTGATACAGCAGGCGGGCGGTTTCGCCGATGTTGGCCTTGGGCAGGTCAGCGATCCAGCGCTTGAGATCACGCGGGGAAGCTTCGCAAAACGACAGGCGCGTTTGCGACGGTGTTGGTGCTTGAAGGGACGGCGGGGAGATGGTCTGGCTCATGCCAAAAACCATAGCAGCAAATAACGTAATCTGCGGGAGCGCCTGAGGCGACTCCCGCAGCGGTCAATCAGGCTTTTGGCAGCGCCAGGCCCTGGCCCATCTGCACAGGCGAACCAGCGACCAGTTCTTCAGCCCATTTCACCTGATCCGGCCCAAACAGCACGATGGCGGTCGAACCCAGCTTGAAGCGACCCAGTTCGGCACCTTTTTCCAGATGGATCGGCGCACGCGCGGCTTCGTCATAGCGGAAGGTTTTCAGTTCACGCTTTGGCGGCGTGACCAGACCGGCCCACACGGTTTCGATCGAAGCGACGATCATCGCGCCCACCAGCACCACCGCCATCGGCCCGCGCTCGGTGTCGAAAATGCACGCCACACGCTCGTTGCGGGCGAACAGTTCCGGAACGTTTTCAGCCGTGGTCTGGTTGACCGAGAAAATCCGCCCCGGGATATAGACCATTTCGCGCAGGGTGCCGGCCAGTGGCATGTGCACACGGTGGTAATCCTTTGGCGACAGGTAGATGGTGGCGAAGTCGCCGCCCATGAACGGCGCCGCATTGGCCGCATCACCGCCGAGCAGTTCGAGCACGCTGAAGCTGTGGCCCTTGGCCTGGAACACGCGACCGTGTTCGATCGGGCCAAGCTGGCTGACCGCACCGTCGGCTGGGCTGAGGATCGCGCCCGGGGTTTCGTCCAGCGGACGCGCGCCGTCTTTCAGGGCACGGGTAAAGAAGGCGTTGAAGTGTTCGTAAGCGGTCAGGTCTTCGACCAGCGCTTGCGACATGTCCACCTGATAGCGCTTGGCGAACCACTGGGTGAAGGCATTCTTGAACCAGCGCACGCGGCACTCGGCAACGCAGCCAGCCAGGCGCGACAGCAGGTGATGAGGCAGCAGGTACTGGCTGAGGATAAACAGACGCTCTTTCATTGGTTGTCCTTAAAAAACCTTAAATCTCGACTGGCGTGTCAGGGTGGTTGCCCCATTCGCCCCAGGAACCGGCGTAGCCTTTGACCCGCGGATAACCGAGGGACTTGGCCACCAGATAAGTGAAGCCCGACCGGTGATGGGTCTGGCAGTGGGTAATGATTTCTTTGTCCTTGGTGATCCCGAGGTCTTCGAGAATCTGCGGCATGTCCGTGCGAATGCGCAGCTGACGCGCCTTGTCCATGCCGGCGGTCCATTCGAAGTTGACCGCACCGGGGATGTGCCCGGCCTTGGCGGCCAGTACTTTCTCGCCGGAGTACTCCAGTGGACCGCGCGCATCCCAGATCGCCAGATCGGCAGCACCGAGACGGCTTTGCAGGTATTCGCGGGTGGCGGTCGGCGCTTCGTGCAGGGTCAACGACAATGGGCCGCCAACGGCTGCCGGTACCTGGATCGACATCGGCATGCCATCCGCCAGCCACGCCGGCAGACCACCGTCTATATAGTGGTACTTGTCGTGACCGATCACGTCGAGCAGCCAGATGAAGCGCCCGGCCCAGCCACCGCCTTCGTCGTCATAAACGACGTAGACCGCGTCTTTGCGATGGCCCAATTCACCGAACAGCGCCTCCAGATCAGCTTTGGCCGGCAGCAGGCCCGGCGCCGGCGGCTGGCCGAGCTGAGTGCGTTTCGGGTCGACAAAGCGTGCGCCGGGCAGATGACCTTCGGTATAGCGGGCGGCACTGGTCAGATCCACCAGAATCAGTTCAGGGGATTCGAGGCGCGGGAGCAGGTCGCTCGGCTCGATGACGAGCGGCAAGCCAGAGAAGTCAGACATGTGAGGTCTCCAGAGCACAAAGGGGGGGATTGTAGCGCAGCCTCATCGGGCACGGCTGCTAAAGCTGTGCAGGGCCTTTTCGATGCACTGCGCGGTTTTGCCAAAGGCTTGCACGGTGATGTCAGCGAACGGTCCACCGCCCTGATCGGCGACAACGATCATGATCACCCGGCCATTGTTGACCAGAGAGCGCAGGAATAGATGCTCGCCCCGAAACAGCGTGCGCAGGCTCGGTGGCAGCAGCGCGGAGAACTGCGCGTTGTTGTCCGGGGTAATCCGCACCTGCGCCTGTTGCGCTAACAGCCGTTGCAGCACGCTGCTCTGGCTGACGACAAAATTCAGCGCCGCCGCTTCTTTCGGCAGCCCGGCGGTTTGATTCACGCGCAGATTCGACTGCGTGCGATCGGCCATCAGGATCATCACCCGGCGCATGCCGCTGGCGACCAGTGCATCGCGAGCGGCGACGGTCAGGCTCATGGCATTGGTGAAGCGGCTCGGTTCGGCGAGCAGTTCGGCACATTGCTTGCGCCACTGGCCCAGGTCTTCAGCGCTTGGCGCGGCGGCGGGCAGCATGCCGGCCGGCAAACGACGAGTGCCCAATGGCCACAACAACGAAACCGCCGGATGCCACAGATCCGGCATCGCATGCTGGCGCGCGCTGTTCGCGGCTTGCTGGTGCAACTGTTGTTGCACGTCGTCCATCGGGATTTGCAGATAAAGGCTGGTCAGGTATTGCCAGCGTTCGCTGTGCGGACTGTCCCAGGCCTGTTGCGCCGACAGCGCCAGACCATTGGCCAGCAGCACGGTATTGGCCGGTTGATTGAGCCAGCGGCGCAGGGTCGGGTCATCGTCGAGGCGGTTTTGCTGACGCAGCGGATGTTCGCTGTCGCGAGCAATACGCAGCACTTTCACCAGCTCGCGTTGCTCGCTGAGCAGCAGTTTATAGCCCTGCTGTACCCATATCGGCAGATGCCAGACTTGCACTAGCGCTTCGGCGATTTTCAGCAGACGCACGCCGAACAATTGCTTCTCGACCACGCGGGCCGATTCGCCCTTGTGGATAACCCGCAGCTCCCACTCTTCAAGCAATTGCGGATACGTCAGCGCCAAGGGCCACAGCGGCGACAGAAACAGCAGGCTGCCCCAATGAATGTCCTGCCACAGCCGCGCCAGGCGACTGGCGAAAAAACCGTTGGCCTGTTGCGTCGCGTGCTGGCTGATCATTTGCAGTTGGCGCAGGGCCTTAGGGATTTGCATCAGCGGTTCGGCGGGCAAGCGCGTCAGCAGCTCTTCGGTGCGGGCGAGGCCCAGACGATTGATCGCCACCTCGAGATTTTCCGCTGGCGTGGCCATGGTGCCGTGGGTGTGACGATTCGCCTCACGGATGATGCTCAAGGCCAGTGCCGGGCTGTCCTGCATCAGGTCGGCGATGTCGCGCAGCGAGCTGCGATTGTCGCGGATCGCCCGACACACCTTGTCGTGAGCCTCTTGCGGCACGGGCAGTCGCACGCCATCGAGCAACTTTACCCAGCCGTCGAGCGTGGTCGGTTTTGCGTGTGGGACGTTCGTTTCATTAGCCATGTCTGGACGGGATCTTCACTGACTGTAGACGCGCCCGGCATGGGCTAAATTGGCTTTTCGCCTGAACTGGCTATAGTCTGGCGCAGTTTTGCCGATAAGTAGAAGAAGAGATTTTTTAACTTCCGAATATGACCTTGAACCCGACTTAAGTAAGTACTTTCTACCTATGGCTAAAATTATCGGCATCATCGTCGTATTCGCGAGCGTGCTCGGCGGATACGTGCTCTCCCACGGCAAGATTGCCGCCCTGATCCAGCCCTTCGAGGTGTTGATCATCGGTGGTGCTGCACTCGGTGCATTCCTGCAGGCCAACCCCGGCTACATGACGATGCACGTGCTCAAGAAATCCCTGAGCATGTTCAGTTCGCGCTTCAGCCACACGTTCTATCTGGAAGTGCTCGGCCTGATCTACGAGATCCTCAACAAGAGCCGCCGCGAAGGCATGATGGCCATTGAAGGCGACATCGAAGATGCCGCCGCGAGCCCGATTTTCGCCAAGTACCCGGCAGTGCTCAAAGACGAACGCATGACCGCGTTCATCTGCGATTACCTGCGCATCATGTCGTCCGGCAACATGGCCCCGCACGAGCTGGAAGGCTTGTTCGACATGGAACTGTACAGCCTCAAGGAAGACCTCGAGCATCCGTCCCACGCGGTGAACGGCATCGCCGACGCCATGCCCGGGTTCGGTATCGTTGCGGCGGTACTCGGTATCGTGGTGACCATGGCCTCGCTGGGTGAAGGCGATCAGAAGTCCATTGGTCTGCACGTCGGTGCGGCACTGGTCGGTACCTTCTTCGGTATTCTCGCGGCGTACGGTTTCTTCGGCCCGCTGGCGCATTCCCTGGCCCACGATGCCAAGGAAGAGCTGAACGTCTACGAAGCCATCAAGGCTTCGCTGGTGGCTTCGGCTTCCGGCATGCCGCCGTCGCTGGCGGTCGAGTTCGGTCGCAAGGTGCTGTACCCGGCCCACCGTCCAAGCTTTGCCGAGCTGGAACAAGCCGTTCGCGGTCGCTAAGCCATGGAAAATAATCAGCCGATTATCATCAAGCGCGTCAAGCGCATAGCCGGCGGGCATCACGGCGGGGCGTGGAAAATCGCCTTCGCCGACTTCGCCACGGCGATGATGGCGTTCTTCCTGGTGCTGTGGTTGCTGTCCACCGCAACGCCGGAGCAGAAGATCGCCATCGCCGGTTACTTCAAAGACCCGGTCGGCTTTTCCGAAAGCGGCACGCCGTACATCATCGACCTGGGTGGCACACCGACCCTGGCCCCGGAAAATACCCTCAACCCTGAGGTGAAATCCCAGCCGCAACCGGACAAGGTCACCGTCGACACCGAGCAAGTTGAAGGCATGGCCGAAATGGTCGAGAAAGAGCGCCTCGAACTGCTGCTGCAAGAACTGCAGAACAAGGTCGACGAGAACCCGCAACTGCAGAAATTCAAGGATCAGATCCTCTTCGAAATCACGCCGAATGGCTTGCGCATCCAGATCATGGACGCCGAGAACCGGCCGATGTTCGACTCCGGTTCTGCACGCCTGAAGCCGTATTTCGAAGACATCCTGCTGGCCATGGCCGACACCATCAAAGCGGTGCCGAACAAGATCAGCATCAGCGGCCACACCGACGCCAAGCCATACACTGGCACTGGCGATTTCGGTAACTGGGAACTGTCGGCCAACCGGGCCAACGCTGCCCGTCGTGCGCTGATCGCCGGTAGCTATCCGGATGCGCAAGTGGCGCGGGTCGTCGGTTATGCCTCGTCGGCACTGTTCGACAAGGAAAACCCGTTCAACCCGGTCAACCGCCGCATCGACATCGTCGTGCTGACCAAAAAGGCTCAAGCGGCGATCGAAGGTTCGCAAGGTGCCGATCCTGCGAAACCTGCAGATCAAGGTCAGAACGGCGCCGCTCCAGCGACACCGGTTGATCCGAATGCGCTGCCGGCGGACCAGCAGCCGGTGCCGGCGCATGAGTTACGTGAACGGTTGAATCTGTTTGATGACGCCGCGCCGAAACCGGCGGAACCGGGGAGTGTGGCGCCAGCGCCAGCAACCACTGCACCGGCGCCTGCGCCCAAGCAGTAATCGACAAAAAGCCACGGTCACCGTGGCTTTTTTGTTTCTGCCTGCGTCGCAATGACCAGTCGCAGTTTTCGCAATCACGGAAGATCAGTTAATGGAAAGACTCAAAGCCTATTTTCAACGGCATGGCAACGCACCCTTCAAATTTGGCGAGGGGCGGGTCAGTGGCTATATTTCGGCCACCCTCGGGCTGTTGAGCCTGTTGGCGGTGTTCTGTTTCCTGTTTCCCGAGTGGCTGACCACGGCCGAACTGCGCAAGGTCTATGACGAGCAGTTCGCGCGCACCACGCTGTTGCTCGGTCTGGTGCTGTCGTTCAGCCTCGGCACCCTGAATATCCTGCTCAACAAGCGCAAACGTCTGGGGATTACCGGACTGGTGGCGTCGGGGCTGGCGGTATTCCTCGGGGGCACCAATGTCCAGGTCAGCTCGATCGGGCAGACCCCGTACTCGCTCGGTCTGGACTGGTTTGTGCTGGCGCTGCTGGTGTCGGCGATCGTGTTCATTCCGCTGGAGAAGCTCTATTCCAAGGATCCCGAACAAAATATCCTGCGCCCGCACTGGCGCACCGACCTGACCTACTTTTTCGTCAGCCACATGCTGGTGCAGTTCATCCTGATCTTCATCACCGCCTCCTCGGGCTACATCGCTGGTTGGGCGATTTCGCCGAGCTTGCAGGCAAGTGTGCAAAGCCTGCCGCTGGTGGTGCAGTTTCTGTTGGCGATCCTGGTCGCCGATCTCGGCCAATACTGGCTGCACCGGCTCTACCATGTGGTGCCGTGGCTGTGGCGCATCCACGCGGTGCATCACTCCAGCACGCACATGGACTGGCTCGCCGGTTCGCGCGTGCACTTCATCGAAATCCTGCTCACCCGCACCGGCGTACTGGTGCCGTTGATGCTGCTGGGTTTTGCCCCTCAAGCCTTGAACGCTTATGTGATTCTGGTCGGTGTTCAGGCGGTGCTCGCCCACGCCAACGTGCGGATCAACGGCGGCTGGCTGAATTACCTGATCGTGCTGCCGCGCTATCACCATTGGCACCACGCCCGGTACAAGGATTACATCTACAAGAACTACGCGATCCACACGCCGCTGGTGGACATGCTGTTTGGCACCTTCAAATTGCCGCCCAAAGAGTGGCCGGTGCGTTATGGCGTGTTCGGCAAGGAATTGCCGGGCGGGATCGTGCGTCAGCATTTGTATGCGTTTCAAAAGCCTGAGCCGAAGACGGCAGTGCCAAAGCCGCCAGCCAGCGTTTGAGGCAAAAAAAAGCCGCGAGATGATCGCGGCTTTTTTGTGTCTGGCTACCTAGTAGCCGTTTTCCGGCAAACTGGCGATGATCGAGCGGTAGCTATTCATCCGCTGCTGCTGGATGCGTCCGTCTTCGAGTGCCTTGAGCAGTGCACAGCCCGGTTCGCGATCATGCTTGCAGTCGCGGAAACGGCAAGTGCCGAGCAAATCATCGAATTCGATGAAACCGGCTTCGACATCGGCGCGACTGACGTGGCCCAGGCCGAATTCACGAATACCCGGGGAGTCGATCAACTCGCCACCGCCCGGGAAGTGGAACAGTCGCGCGGTGGTCGTCGTGTGCGTGCCCTGGCCGGACAGTTCGGACAACGGCCCGACACGGGTTTCAACTTCAGGCAGCAGGCTGTTGACCAGCGACGACTTGCCGACACCGGACTGACCGACGAACACACTGATACGGCCGTCGAGTTGCTGTTGCAACTGTTCCATACCGTTGCCGTGGTGCGCCGACACTTCCAGCACCGGATAGCCCAGCGTGCGATACACCGCCAGCAATGCGTTGAGCGCCGGGGCATTCTGCTCATCGATCAGGTCGAATTTGTTCAGCAGCAGCAGTGGACGGATGCCGGCGTGTTCGGCCGCGACCAGATAGCGGTCGATCAGGTTGGCATGCGGCTCGGGCAGCGGCGCGAAGACAATGACGATCATGTCGACGTTGGCCGCTACCGGTTTGAGCTGGCCCCGGCTGTCCGGGCGGCACAGTTCGGTGGTGCGCGGCAGTTGCGCGACGATCACCCCGATGCCTTGGTTGCCGGCACGCCAGACGACCGTGTCACCGGTCACCAGTGCTGGCAGGTTCGCGCGCAAGTGGCAGCGGAACACTTGGCCGGCCTGATCACCGTCAACCGCCTCGACCTCGACCTGGACACCGAAGTGGGCGATCACCAGGCCGGTTTGTTCCGGGCCCAGGTCGCCACCCTCAAGGGCTTCGACAGCCGAGGACTCGCGTTTGGCGGCGCGTGCAGCGCGTTCGCCCTGAATCTTTTCGATGCGCCAGTTTTGACGACGATTGAGTTGGCGTTTGGCCATGGGTGTTCCGTCTGAAGAATGCAGCGATTAGGTAAAACGGCCGCGAGTTTAGCACGCCCGGCCAGCGGCCTAGGCTAAACTGCGCAGCATTGCCTAGGAGCCGAAATATGCCAAACCCGCAGAACCTGATCTGGATCGACCTGGAAATGACCGGTCTGGATCCGGAAAACGACGTCATCATCGAAATGGCCACCATCGTTACCGACAGCGATCTCAACACGCTGGCCGAAGGACCGGTGATCGCCATCCACCACAGCGACGAAGTGCTCGCCCGCATGGACGAGTGGAACACCCGCACCCACGGTAACTCCGGCCTGACCCAGCGCGTGCGCGACAGCCGCATCAGCATGGCCGAGGCAGAAGCCGAAACCATCGCCTTCCTGGAAAAGTGGGTGCCGAAGGGCAAATCGCCGATCTGCGGCAACAGCATCTGCCAGGATCGCCGCTTCCTTTATACGCACATGAAAGGGCTGGAAAGCTACTTCCACTACCGCAACCTCGATGTCTCCACGCTCAAGGAACTGGCTGCGCGCTGGGCGCCGGACGTGCGCGACAGCTTCAAGAAGGGCAGCACGCACCTGGCGCTGGACGACATCCGCGAATCGATCGCCGAGTTGCAGCACTACCGCAAGCATTTCATCAAGTTCTGATGTGGTTTGTGCAGGAGCTGCCACAGGTTGCTCCTGCATTGGAACGTGTCGGTCGCAGCTGTTGCAATGACATCCTGCTAATCTTTCGAAGTGTATTTTATCCCGACATTGTTGTTGCAGTATTCTGATATTGAGTGATGTGCCTTTATTCTGCGCGTGAAAAAGTAATGGCTTTGACGAGTTTTAATTAAGTGCCCCGCTTGAATTGAAGTTATGATCGCCTTTTTGTTTTTTCTTACACTTTTGAGGAAAGAGTTTTCCCTGGTGCATGTTATTACTGATGCTCTGTATTTTCGAACACTCGAAGTGTTCGATTTGATATCTATCAAGGAAGAAGTTCATGAGTGAAACGTTGAGTGCATCACAGGGGCAATCTGTTGAGTCAGGTGCGGCAGAAAGCATTGGTAGTTTTGCCGTAAAGTTTGACGCGGGTGCATCCAGTCGGAGCAAAGTGCTATACGCCAATGGGCGCATGCAGGTTAAGGTCCAGGTTGTAGTGGCGGGTGTGGATCGCGATGGTAACGTCGTTGCTGTTTCCGACGAGGTCATGGAGAGTATTCGTCTTATTCACTATGACAGCGGCAAAACCTTGCGCAATGGCTGGCGAGCCAGCACGGAGCAGGGCCGCTTCACCTTGGCAGTAGCGCCCACCGCCACAGTTACGGAGAATGATGGAGAAGAAGATTCTTCGGGCCAGCAACGCGTACGCACATTCTGGGTTTCCAGCGAAAATGTCGAAACCATCCAGATAGGTGCATCCGTTAAATTCGATAACACAATCATCCGCAGTAACGGCACAACTCTGTCGAGCAGGCATGACAGCAGCATCAACATTGAGGCCATCCTGCCGGTAACCTATGCGGTTGAGCAATTCCGTTGGCAAGATGTCTGGTATGACGGCGGATTTAGAAATCAACGTATTTACAAATACTACCTCGGCTTGTATCCCGATGCGCGACAAGTCAAGTTGGTGGACTGGATTGCTGAGGGCTCTGACAAGAACGTTGTTTTTGCCTTCGGGAATAAAACCAAAGGATGGAATGCAGCATTCCAGGCAGGCATTATGATCCGCCCTGACCGGCAAAGTATTGACGTGTCGTTACCGTTTACCGACGTCGTAGGCTGGACGCCAGACGCCATCAGAGATATTTATCATGAGAAGGACTACGAGGTTCGAGTCAACGACCGCATCGGAGAACTGACGGTTGTCCAGTTACTGTCTCCAGCTGCACGAGATCAACCACCGGTCGACAGATCGGAAGTTTTCCGCTTCACCGCTCTGGACCAATTTGGCACTGAACATAAACTGGCTATCCGCACAGACTTTAAAGAACGAAGCTTCAGGCTGGAACGAGGTTAACGTCATCTCTTTTGATACCGGCGCGAAATGGCTAGACTGCGCGCCTCTCTGCCGGGATCGCCACCATGTTGCTGATGCTCTATCTGATTGCCATTACTGCTGAAGCCATGACTGGCGCGTTGTCTGCGGGCCGTCGTGGCATGGACTGGTTTGGCGTGGTGCTGATTGCCTGCGTCACGGCGTTGGGTGGCGGTTCGGTTCGTGATGTGCTGCTGGGGCATTATCCGCTGACATGGGTCAAACATCCGGAATATCTGGTGTTGACCTCGGTCGCGGCGATGTTCACCGTGTTCACCGCGCGCTGGATGCGCCATCTGCGCTCGCTGTTTCTGGTACTCGATGCAGTCGGTCTGGTGGCGTTCACCCTGATCGGCTGCATGACCGCTCTGGAAATGGGCCACGGCATGCTGGTGGCATCGGTCAGCGGGGTGATCACCGGGGTATTCGGCGGCATTCTTCGCGATATCTTCTGCAACGACATTCCACTGATCTTTCGGCGCGAACTGTATGCGAGCGTGTCGTTTGCTGCAGCATGGTGCTACATGCTGTGTCTTTATCTGAATGTGGCAAGCGATCAAGCCATTTTGATCACGCTGTTTGGCGGTTTTCTGTTACGTCTGCTGGCCATACGTTTTCATTGGGAAATGCCGAAGTTCGTTTATAACGACGAGCATTAACCCTCGTTGCTGGAAGATGGTGGTTTCCGGATAAAAGCCTGTGAGCCGCCGAAACTTGCAAGTGTATGTTTCTTACATTTTTCGCTTTGCTGTTTATTTGAAAGGTCTGTAGTTTTTTTGTTGGCATTTCTTCGGTGCCAATATTTAAATATAACTCTTCAAAGGAATACATCATGAGTGAAAGCATGGACGCTACACCCAATCAGCAAGCCAGTCCGACCATTCTTGCTGGACTTGGCAGTTTCAAAGTCAAGTTTGATGCCAGCGACAATACTCGCAGTAAATCGCTGTACGCTAATGGACGGATGCAGGTGAAAGTGCAAGTTCTGGTTTCCGGGGTTGATGCTGATGGTGATGTTGTGCACGTACCGACAGAGGTGATGGAAAGCATCGAATTGATTCATTACAGCTCTGGCAAAACGTTGCGCGACGGCTGGGCCGCGAATATCGTGCAAGGGCGGTTTACTATCGAGGCGCCGCCCTCAGCCGCTGCAGGAGAGGTTCAAGACGATGATCTGGAAAATGACAGCATCCATCCTCAGGTACGTACGTTCTGGGTATCCTCATCGAGCGCTGGTACGACCCAGATCGGTGCACGCTTGTCTCTGAACGGTGTGAGGATCGTCAGTAACGCGACCACGTTTTCCAATGTTCATGACAGCAGCGTAACGCTCGAAGCACAAACACCTGAGACCTATTCGATTGGACTGTTCGATTGGTTTCAGACGCGGCGGGGCAATGAAGAACCCGGCAATCGTATCTGGAACTACTATCTAGGGTTGTTTCCGAAGGGGCAGCAGATCAGGCTGGTCGACTGGATTGTAGATGGAGTGGAGCCAAACGCTGATGATATCTTTGCAGGCGGTAACAAACTTAATGAATCAAAAACAAATTATATGGAGATTACACTTGTTCGTCGCGAACGAACTGAGTTCATAACGTACTTGCCTTTTTCCGGGAATAGTAATCTGCATACTTTTACTGCTGACGCTATAACAAGGCAAGAGAAGCGATATAGCGTAACCGTCAATGATCGTGAAGGTTATCTGACCGTGGTTCAAGCACTGTCCGAGTATTCGAAAGATGCGGGAAAATACAAAGTCGGCAATGTGCTTCACTTTCGTGCCATTGATCAGCACGGTACCGAGCATAAATTGGCTATTCGCACGAATTTTTATGAGCGTAATTTATACCTCGAACGTGGCTAGGTCTCATCGTCACTGATTCAATTTCTGTGGATGCAGTAATATATGCTTTTGATATGGTGATTACCGATAAGCTGTGATGTTCAATTGTCCGGTATTCGCACCCAAAGTGCTTTTACTGATGTCCGGCGCTGACCCTGAAGTTATGCGGGGTCAACGCCATCTCACTTTAAGGATGAGTATTGATGACTGGCAGGCTCTTACCGGCCACCGTTTGCTTCTCCAGCAATGCTGCATCAGTCCACACCGCATTGCCTAGGGCCGTTGCGGCCTACCTACAAGCCTGCCTCGATCACATTGATGCCAGCGATCAAGGTAACGTGATCCCGAGATCTTCCGCGATCAATGAGTTCGCCAAGCATGCTGCGAAGTCTTCATTGAAAGATTTCTGGATCCCCTACCCAAAAGCCTCGGCGGGACCGATGCGTAAGGCAACCTGCCCAAAACGATGGACCAGGCATTCGGATGGTGACTACAAAGTACGCCCGTAATTGCGCACTTTCTGAGTATCGTCCTCCGGTACCGGGGAGCCCCGGATTGTCGTTCGCCTGACAGTGAACCAGCAATTCATTCGCAGTAATGGAACGCCCCTTTACAGTAGCCACGACAGCAGTGCGCCCCTGATCAAGGAATTCGACGCTTATTCCATCAAAAGTTTCAGGTGGCAAAAGGTTCGACGTGAGAATCAAGAGCACGCCGGTGTAGCTATCTGCCGCTTCATGTGCTCCGTTTTGGATTTTTAAGAAAGTTTACAATCTGCTTATCGGATTTCGTGTTCTGGTGATTCCTGCGCAGGTTATCTTTTGCGTGTTGTCTGGCGACGATTTGTTTGAATGGTTTGCTTCAGTGTTGCAATTACAATTTGTCAATCATCCCTGGTTTATTTGGTTTCTTGGTTGTGTGTAAATGGCGCTGTGTTAATCCTGCTTTTTATTTTTTATCAGGTTAAATATATGTTTGAGAAAGATCTAAGTATTCAGCACTTTGAAGTTAAGTTTGATTCTTCGGCCGCTGATCGCCGTCGGACGTTATATGCCAACGGACGTATGCAAATTCGGGTATTGGTGCGAGTCTCCGCAGCGGATGCGCAAGGTAATGAAGTCTCTCTGCATGGGCATCCGGCGCTGCAGACCCTTAAACTCATCAGCTATAACGACGGCACACCTCTCGAGGGTAACTGGATTTCCAGTCGCCAAGAGAACCGCTATGCCCATGACATGTCAGGCCGCGAAGCGAGCATTACGCCGCTGATAACCGCTTCCGACAATCGGATATCCGACCCTTCCGAAACCGTTCAAGTGTTCGAGTTCTGGGTGTCTAGCAAGCGAGTGGGATCGTTGCAGATTGCCGCAGAATTAATGTTGGACGGCAAGCGGTATCGAAGCAATGGGCAAAATGGCTACGACAGCAGCGTTAGCCTGGACGCCGTTGCTCCCAAGCGATATCCGGCTGCCAGTTTCCTGTTCGGTGGAATCAGGAGTGTCGAGCAGAAAAGTAGTTACGACAGGCTTGAACAGTTCAGTCTTTCGCTTTTTTCGGAGGGGCGGGTTATTCACTTGCTCGACTGGTCCAGTGATCAGGTGAAATATGACCCGGACTACGCTGGTGAATTCTTTTACTCCGGCAATCTTGATGATGGTGTGAATAACCTGAGTACTTACTTTGGTTTCATTGCTCCGGTCTATGGCGAATCAGTCACAGTAAAGACGCACTATGGCTTTAGGACGCTACCTCAGGAAGCCGGTCGGATTTCCATATTCGTCTATGCCAGTGCGGAACCTGCCAATAAACCTGCGCGTACCGAAACCTTCGAGCTGAAAGTTTTTGATGAGTTTGGTACTGATCACCGTTTGCGTATTAATTCAAACACAGCTCTTCGCAGCTTCTTTATAAGCTGATTCCTTTTATTTCGTTCGTCGGCCTGCTCTTGTTGCTGAGTCTCAGGTCGACGGTTGATGTTTGTATGGATGCATTGTTTAAAATAACAGGAAGTTGTTTATGAGTAGTCATTTTCCAGAGCCCGTGCATTCGAATGCATTTAATTTTAGCGAATTTGTGAGCGGTGGCGTTGATCCTCGAACAGGTATATATACCTGCTCGTTGTCCCTGGGTGCCATTCGTTCCGCAGATTTGAACGGCCCCTCGTTTAATCTTGCGCTGAACTTCAATCCGCTTAATTCGCGCAACACAGGTTATGGCCTTGGTTGGTCGCTGACCCTGACGCGTTATGACGTTCGTAACAAGGTCATGACGCTATTCACCGGTGAAACCTACCGGGCAGTTGAATCACGAAATGCGCTTCATTTTAAAGAAATGAAGCTGGAGAGCGCCAAGGTGCTGAAGCACGGCGACGGACACTACGAAGTACGTTACAAGGATGGTCGGCGCGAAGAGCTAAAGGTCTTCGGTGCTACACAGATTGCCGTACCCATTCGAATCTTCGCAGCGAACGGCGTGAGCATCAGCCTGAAATACGCGTTGTTCAATGAGCAGCCGATGCTCATCGAAATCGCGGACGACAAAAGGACTTTGTTGAAAGTTGGCAGCACGCGTAGCCGCGTCACCTTGACTCGCGATCCCGATACGCCAGCCAGCGCCGGATTTACCTTAAAGCTCAAGAATGATCGGGTCAGCACCATCAGCTTGCCTGTCGGCAGGGGCTGGGATCTGCAGTACGAGGACATCAATGGCACCGGTTATTTGAAGCGAGTGGTTTCGCCGCTGGGGGCTGTGGAAAATATCCGCTACAAGGAAATCGGTCATCTGTTACCCACCTTGCAGGGTGTCCAGAGTCTGCCTTACGTGATTGCTCACGATATTTATCCAAAGCAAGGTCAGCCCAGGGTCGTCAAGGCTTACACCTATTCGGACTGGAACTTTCTGGGGCACGGCGTGGCGGCGGATCCTTCGGATGACGGCGACCCGCTTTACCGGGCGGCCAGCACTTACCAGTACAGCAGTGTCGAGCGTCTGATGATGGGTGAGAAAGTTCATACCCAGGTCAAACGCACCTACGATAAGTTCCACCTGTTGGTTTCTGAAGTCACCACTTGTGGTGATGCGGTAGTGACAGTTGCCACCGAATATCACGGTGATGTCAAAAAAACACTCGACCAGCAGCCGGCTCAGTTCCGGATGCCCAAGACGCAGACCCGCAGCTACGAGAACCGACTAACCAAGAAGATCCGTTCCGAGACGTCGACCACTGAGTTCGATGCCACCGGTAATCTGCGTAAACAGGTCGGAATCGATGGCGTGACGACGCTGTTTGAATACTTCCCCTCCTTCCAAAGCCCGGACTGCCCCGCAGACCCACTAGGCTTTGTCCGATTCCTTAAACAGCAGACCGTGATCCCGGCTTCAGGTGGTGGAGCGTCCACCGTTAAACGCTTTCGCTATGCGTTGCAGCCGGGTGTTAAAGGTTCGACATTGGCAAATGTGATGCCCGTCGAAGAACAGCTGTACGAGTGTGTGGCGGACAGTGAAGTGCTGCTGTCGACCGTCAGCCTGACCTATGTGAATGCACCCCACGACTCGCTTAAGCATGGTGTATTGCAGCAACGAAGTGTCTCGCGTGATAGCAAGACGTCGCGAGTCGAGTATTCCTATGTGCTTGACGACAATACGCTTGTGCTGAAGAAAATCTTCCAGGGTTTTGACGGTACGAGCGCGACGACCGAGCAAGCGCTGTCGACACTCAATGCGCTGATCTTGTCCGAGCGTGACGCAGATGGCCAGGTTGTCGAGTATGAATACGACAAAATCGGCCGGCAGTTGCGCAAGACCATGTCCCCGGGTGCGACCAACGCGTCATCGATCCATTGGGTTTATCACGCTGCAAGCGCTACCGAGCCGGCGATGGTGGTCATGACGGATTCCTCGGGCGGCAGGCAGGATGTCAGCTATGACGCGCTGGGGCGGGTGATCGGCATTCAGGAAAAGGACCGCGACAACCCGGATCATTCGGGGGGAAGTCCAATGCGTACAGTCTTTGCCGCTGTCCATGATCAGGTCGGGCGGTTGGTGGAGCAAACCCACTCGGATTGGTGGGAAGGCGTTGCACGACCGGTTAAAACCCAATCGCTTTACGATGACTGGGGGAATGTCAGGGAAACCCGTCATTGCGACGGTCGAATCGAACATATCGAGTTTGATCCGGTGGGCCGGCAGCAGAAGGCCTGGCAGCACGGTTTTGGCAAGACCGTGACGATCATCAATGACTTCAGCAAGCCGGACAGCATCGAGGTATTCGATCTCAAGGATCAGAGCCTGGGTAAAACCGTTTTTGAATACGATGGGTTGGGCCGAACCCTGAGCCAGACCGATCAGGCAGGTAACAAGACCCGCTACGAATATGACGTGTTCTCCCGGATGGTTCGCAGTGTTCTCCCGGACGGGCATGCCGTGGAAACCACGTTTGCCGCCCATAGCTGCGATGAGTTACCAGTGGAAATCAAAGTGGCCGGTTTGTCATTGGGGCAACAGAGTTTCGATGCTTTGAACCGTGTGACGGAGATTTCAGTGGGGGGGCGTAAATCGGTTGCCAGTTTCGAGGCTGGTCGCAGTCTGCCCAAGTTCACCACCGACGCCACGGGTCAGAAAATCGAGTTCGTTCATGCGCCTGAACTGGGAGGGGTGTTGACTGAGCGCAAAGCCGTGACCGCGGAGGGCAAAGATGGGTTGAGCACGCGGTTCACCTACGAAGCCCTGAGCGGAAGAACCAAAAGCTGTATCGAAGAAGATCGCGAGAGTCATTTCGAGTACTTTCCCTCCGGACGTCTGAAATCGGAAACCACTCGATATGGCGAACAGCGCCGTACCGTTTCCCATACTTACTCATTTGCCGGTCTACCCCTGACGTACACGGACGTGCTGGGTGTAAAGCACCACACCAGTTACGACAAGTGGGGGCGCAGAACTACGTTCAAGCAAGGTGCGGTGCAGGCTGATTACGCCTATGACAAGCGTGGTTTGCTGCAAACGATTGAAACTCGCGATACCTCCTCCAAGCGACAAATGAAGACGCGTCTGACTTATGACGATATCGGGCGCGAAGCCAACCGCAGTTTCGAGGTCAATGGGCTGCCCACTCAGACGCTGACCTCCAGCTACAACATGACCGGAAAACTGGCGCGCAAGGTGTTGACGCGTGGCGCTGCCGTGTTGCGCGATGAGCAATTTACTTACGACGTGCGCGGGCGACTGGTTCAGTACGATTGCGGCGGCAGCCAGCGACCGCGAGATCCGTACGGAAAGGAAATTGTTCAGCAGATCTTTACCTTCGACGCTCTGGATAACATTCTCACGCTACAAACCACGTTTCCTCAGGGGGTCAATGTAACCACCTTCAGTTTCAGCACGCTTGACCCGGCGCAGCTCATCGGCGTCTCACACTCCCATGCCGACTATCCGGCGTCGATCGTTCTGGAGTACGACGCCGACGGTCGGATGATCAAGGATGATCAGGCACGCGCCCTGACATATGACGCTTTTGGACGTTTGGTGCAGGTGACCAATGCGCGAGGGGAAGTGGTG